>CAZUAH010000021.1:43515-56608 GCA_964617665.1 uncultured Pirellulaceae bacterium | reverse complement strand
GGCCATGGTGGGATAACTGAACTCAACTCCACATAATCAGCAGCTTCACATAAGTTCAGCATTACATTGCCGGACACCTATAACGCCACCCGTCTGATCAACCTTTACGACAAGAATGGCGACCGCATGTTGAATGCCGACGAATGTCGCGGATTTCCTTTGACGGCAGAACTAGCCGATCTGGACGTAGATAAGGACAAGAGTGTATCCGCCTTTGAACTCGCGAAGAAGCTCGCAACCGATTTTCAAAAGTCTGGCGTGGAGGCGCTCGATCAGTGGAATGCAGTTCAGTACATACGGAAACACGACCAGAACGACGATCGTCAGTTGGATGCCACCGAGACCCGCGACGGCAATTGGTCCAGTGAGCCGGCGCAGTTCGATCGCAACAAAGATGGACGGTTGACGGCAATGGAAATCGCAACCGGCCTGGCGAAACAGAAACAGGAGGGCGGCGTAGAACGTTCTGATCAGAATAACGCCGCCAGATTTATGTCGATGTATGACCGGAACGGAGATCGTCGGCTTGATGAGGAGGAGATCAAGGCCGGTGGATGGCCCAAAGATCCCGATGCCTTCGATACCAACAACGACGGAGTACTGACCGTCCTCGAGCTTGCCACCCGGTTCGCCCATAATCGGAGAGAGCGAGGTGTGGAGCAACAAGATCGGGTTGCGGCGGCGAAACTCATCGCTCGCTATGACAAGGATCGAAATGGCTCGATCGACTTGAACGAACTGCTGGTCGAGCGGGAGGGTGTCGCCATCTTCGACACCGAGTTATTCGTGCAGTTCGACTCGGACGACAACGAGCGGCTGAGCCGCATGGAAGTCGCCACTTATCTCGCACGGCTTAGGAAGAACAAAGAGAAGAAGCCAGATTGAAGCTTTCGTTGCTTTGATCGCGAGTGCCGCAAGAGCCGCTGGCATAGCGAACAGAGATTGACTTCGCGAGTCCTCGAACCGAAGCTTAAATCCCATGGTCAAGGACGTGCACCGGATCCCCCTCTCACAAGATTCCTGGAATCATAGTCTTCCGCTCGTACCCCGTGACGGCGGACGTTAGGCTCGAAATGAACAGTCCTTGGCTACATGTTCCCGCTGACGATTACGTGATTCACATGGAACATGAATCGGTGCGGCAAGGTGAGATGATTCGAGGACACCTTGCAGCATGCTTGAACCGGTTTCAGCCGGAATCGCTTCTGTATTTGGGTGCGGGTATCGGGAATGGCTTGGAGTGTGCTGCGGCATCGAGGTTGAAAGATATCCTGGCCGTGGATGTGAACCCTGAGTATCTTGCTCTCTTGCGCGATCGCTGTAAGGGACTAACGGCATTGCGGACCAAGCAATGTTGCTTTCCGGAGGGATTTGAGGAGCCGGGTCGTTTTCAGCTCGCTTACGGTGCCCTGTTCTTTGAGTACGTGGACTTGGAGTCGACGCTAGTCACCGTTGCCTCGCATCTCACTCCAAGAGGCTTCCTGGTAGCTCTCTTGCAGCAACCATCGGAACAGGGACAGATGACGAAAACCGGTGTGACCTCCCTCGAAGCGATTCTGCCAATCATGTCGCTGCACGATCTACGTACATTCAGGGGCAAAGCGGATCGAACTGGGCTGTTTCGTCACGTATCTGCAGAGGAAATGATGAGCCCTTGTGGGAAGCCGTTTTGTGAGGTCACGCTTCAAAGGGCCTGAACACGGCACGCGCCAGATGTGCCGCAGCCGCACGCCTCCCCAATGTTTCTAGCATTCATTCGTTTTCCTCCCGCCGATGATGGCGGCTTGTACTCGCGGTTCAGCAGAATCTCCGGCGACGGAGTCTTCGAAACCGTATACGCTATAAGGCTCTTGGAGGCTCATCCTACTTCTGCAACGTTTGTACCCACTGTGGCACTTCACCGTCCCGCGTCCGTTCGCCTTCGAGTACCCAGGATAAACTGAATCGAGCAACCTGCATGGCGGAGTATCTGCCTTCTGGCCCACCTTCGAAGAGCAAGTAGACCAGGCCTTCGCTGGCTGTGGCCGGCCGTCCGGCTACTAATGACGAATAGGCGCCGTACGGGGCATAGACGAGTCGTTTCACGGGCCAAGTTTTGCCGCCGTCGAAACTGGCCCAGACGGTCATCTGCTTCCGGTCTCCACCACCCGTATCCGCGTTACTGAAGATCAAGATGTCGCGGTCTTTCACGGGCAAACGTGTCAAACCACCTTTCATTCCGTAGCCCCTGCCGTATCCGCCGCCGTCTGGAAGCACTTGGCTGATGTTCAAGCCTTCCCAGGTCTCGCCGCCGTCGTTGCTCCAGGCCTCTCGTCGTTTGGTTTCGTCTGGCCGTAACTCGCGGGCAAAGGTCTTGTCGTAATGCCCGCTGTGGCTGCGGGAGTTGTAGTAAATCCGACCGTCGTGCAGCTCCACCAAGGATGCCTCCTCGGTGTATCCTTCCGGAAAGAATTCGCTGACCTGCCATGTGGCCCCGCCATCATCACTGTAGACAGCGCAACTGTAGATCGCATCGTCAGGGTCGCGGTCAGACGGATGCGCTTTGTCGTGAGGCCGGAACGTAGCGCTCACTAACAGTCGTCCCTTGTGCTTTCCATGTCGGAGCGTGACGCCCGATTCGCTGGCATTGGCATGCATGAAGTACGTGCCGCTCTTGGCTGGCGAACCCTTCGTGACTCGCTGCTTTGAGGCCGTTTCCGCAGACCGCTTCATCAATTTGTTGGGTTTGATCGTGGTCCTTTCCATCGTCCATGTTTTGCCGTGGTCGGTGCTTCGAAACACCGTGTCCGTGTTGCTCCACATTCGTACCGACATGATGTGCCCGGTGTTTTCATCAACGATCATATTGCTATCTGAATGGGTGATTGGCACGTTGATGATATCTTCCCAACTCTTGCCTCCGTCCTCGCTGCGCCGAAGATGCTTCTGGTTGTTCCGCACCGCCAGAAGGGTCCCGTCGACAGCAATCGCGAGGTACGGCTCGCGAACGTGATCTCCATCGTCAAAAACGACCTGCATATCGAAGAATGGCTCACCCACAAAGACGCCCAACGGCCCTTCTACCGGCTTTCCCGCCGCCGTGAGCAGTTCCTGATCCGATGGCTGGGCAACAGAGCCGCTGTAAAGCAGCGCAACGACAAAGAGACAACTTACGGGCATCCAAGATAGTTTCCCGCTGCACATGACACTTCTCCTTTTCCAATCGTTTACCGGTGTTCTGGTTCTGAGTGTTACTGGTCTGCACGCCGCGAGCCGCCTCCGCGTCTCTAGACATGGGGCGACTAGGATATCGCGTGTGGCCCGCCTCGCCAAGCGAGGGCATTTTGGCACCATTGCATTATATCACGCACACTAGCGAACTTCAGCTTGTTGGACTGAGTCGGGAGTGCTTGACTAGGTATGACCAGAAAGTCGCTTCCCGCCGCGTTTCGCAGGTGGTAGGTTGTAGGCATGGACTGCTGACATCCTGGCGGAGATTATGCGGTGCATAGATGACCGACGAGAACACCAAAATGCCATCCGCTTGCGCCGTGTCCTGTACGTGCAGGCACCGCATCCCAGTCAGGCCCTCGATGGCGGGTATGACGATCATATGCCCCCGTTGCAGTAAGCAGCTTTCGATTCCGTCGCTATCCTCACTTCCCCGGTCTTCATCCAGTGCGGGTTTGCGTAAGCACGGCGTCCAAACGCGAGATGTCTTTCAGTACCGACTGCGACATCTGTTCGTACTGACCACTGTCTGTGCGCTTGCATCCGGTTTTGCCTACTATGTTGGTGTCGATTTCACAATCTCGGCTATTCTGTTTATCGTCTTCTGGACAATGGGTGCCCCGTTGGCCTTTCGTAGCGCACGCAAAGCGATCCACTTCTTCTGGGATTCGATCGTAAGATACGCGCCACGGCGGTAACTGCCCGCAACCCACTGATCGGCAAACGTCCGCGCGTGAATCTCACCGGCCACATATTGCTCACACACTGTCCACATATCGCCGAGGCATTTGACCGCTCGATTCGATGGCCCTATCCTAATTGAATCCGATCCCACCCGAACCAACTAATGGAGAACAAAGTATGAAGGCCCATGCGAAGACCAAGCGGACGTCGGTTGTGACGATCTGTCTGCTGGCAGCCATCGGCTGTCTGCTGGGCGGCGTGCCGACGCACGTGGAGGCGGCAACGCATTTGCGGGCCGGTGCGGCCAGAGTGGACATCACTCCCAAGCTTGGCGTATCGCTGGCCGGCCCCATCAGTAAGAACGGTCCGGTCGCAGGCGTACACGACCGGTTGTACGCGCGAGCAGTGATGCTGGACGACGGAGCAACGCAACTGGCCATCGTCGTTTCTGATTCCTGCATCATCGGCCCCGATGTCTACGACGCCGCCAAAGAGATCGTGCACAAGGAAATCGGACTGGCTACCGATCGCATGCTGATGTCCGCGACGCACACGCACGCTGCTCCGCGAGCGATCCACATCGCCACGGGGCCGCTTGACGACGAATATCACGAGTTTCTCGCGCAACAGATCGCCGCGGCTGTGATCCAAGCCGAAGAGAATCTGGCACCGGCTCAAGTTGGCTGGGGATCGTTCGACAAGCCGGAGTTCGTCCGCTGTCGGCGATACCTATGCGAGCCGGGCAGCGTTGGTGTGAATCCGTTCGGCGAATCGGGCGAGCGGTGCAAATCCGTTGCTGGCACAAGCTCGGCCGTGATCAAACCCGCCGGCCCAATCGACCCGCAGGTTTCGATCCTGTCGCTGCGACAGGCTGACGGGAAGCCGTTGGCGGTCCTGGCGAACTTCAGCGTGCACTACTGCGGTGGCTACAAAGGCGCACTGGTGAGTGCCGACTATTTCGGCCATTTCGCACGGGCGTTGGAAGTACAGCTGGACGTTGGCGAGGACCATCCGCCATTTGTGGGCATCATGTCCAACGGCACCAGCGGCAATGCAAGCTCGGTCGAACGCAGCGGCAAGAAATATGCTGCATTCGAGTGGATGAAGCTCTCTGGCCAGATTCTCGCCGATGAAGCGTTACGCGTCGTCAACGAGATCGAGTATCGAGATGACACCACACTTGCGATGCAGGAGGCGGAACTCGAAATCGCCGTTCGCCGTCCCGCCCAAGAGCGGGTCGCCTGGGCCAAAGCGGTCCTCGCCAATCCCAAAGGGCCTCATCCGCACCGTTGGACACGAGTCTACGCGCAAGAGACTCTGCATCTGAGCAAATACCCGGAGACCACCACGACAAAGATCCAGGCCATCCGCATCGGTGATCTTGGCATTGTGGGGCTCGCCTGCGAAGTGTTCGCAGAAACGGGCCTAGCAATCAAGAAGCAAAGCCCGTTCGCCGCGACGTTCTCGATCGAACTATCCAACGGTTACAGCGGCTATTTGCCACCGCCCGAACAGCACGAGATCGGCGGCTACGAAACCTGGCCAGCCCGGTCGAGCCACCTGGAGGTCCAGGCTGAACCCAAAATCCGAGCTGAAGCGATCAGATTGTTGCATGAAGTGCAGAAGAGCCAAGAGTGATCGTGTGTGCCCAGTATGCTGTGATGTCGCTACGAACTGATTATGATGAGCAGCGCGAGACTCGAGATAGAAGAGTCGGAGTCCCCATTTCCTGAAGGAGTGCAGTTATGGCCGCTCGCTACAATCGACGTGAATTTGTCCGAGGAACCACGGCTCTGGCTGCGGCAACGGCCGGAAGTCGGGTGTTTGCCGCTCCCCACGTACTTGCCGAACCGTCGCCCAATTCCAGGCTGAACATTGCGGGTATTGGCGTTGCCGGGCGTGGTGGGGCTCATGTCGGATCGTCGCTTGGCGAAAACCTGGTCGCCGCTTGTGACGCGGTCGAAGGAGCCGTAAACGGCTGCGTTCGACGCGTGGAGAAACACAAAAAGGACCACGGTCTCAACAAGCCGTTGCCAACGACGTTTTCCGACTACCGCAAGATGTTCGACAAGATGGGCAAGGAGATAGACGCGGTATTCGTGGCCACTCCCGACCATAACCACGCGCCGGCGTCGATGATGGCGATCAAGATGGGCAAACACGTCTACTGCGAGAAGCCGTTGACGCACAGCGTTTACGAGGCCCGGCAATTGGCCTTGGCCGCGTGCGAAAATAAAGTGGCTACGCAGATGGGCAATCAAGGCCGTGCGGGCGCCGGCTGGCGGCAGTTGTGCGAGATGATCTGGGCAGGGGCCATAGGGCAAGTCAAGGAAGTGCACGTGTGGACCGACCGGCCGGGTATCCCCTCGCGATTCTGGTGGCCGCAAGGCGGCGACCGGCCGGCGGGTTCGGATCCGGTACCCTCAGGCCTGAATTGGGACGCGTGGCTTGGTCCAGCGCCAAAGCGGCCATACTTGGATGCCTACAAGGAAGGCAAGTTCAAAGGGCGACGCGTTTATCAGCCCTTTGTCTGGCGCGGTTGGTGGGACTTCGGTACGGGAGCTCTGGGCGACATCGGCTGCCACGCAATGAGTGGTACGTTCAGCGCGCTGAAGATCGAGCACGCCACCGCCGTGGAACTGGTGAAGGATAGCGGCGATACGACCTCGGAGATGTTTCCCGCCTCGTCCATCATCCGTTGGGACATTCCCGCTCGCGGCGACATGGCCCCTTGTCAACTCTACTGGTACGACGGCGGCCTGTACCCGCCGCGCGAGGTTGGCGATTTGGGCGAAGGCCAGAGCTATCCAACCAACGGCACGGTGATCGTTGGCGACAAAGGCAAGATGACCTTCTACGGCGGCCCGCGGTTGATCCCGGAAAGCAAGATGAAAGACTACAAGATGCCCGCCGCCACAATTCCTCGTTGCGAAAGCGACCATTTCCAGGAATGGATCACGGCAAGCAAAGGCGGGCGGGCCGCGTTCTCCAACTTTGACCATGCCGGCCCACTGACCGAATTCGTGGTGTTGGGGAATCTGGCGATCCGTGCGGGCAGTGGCAAGAAAGTCGAATGGGACGGCCCGAACATGAAATGCAAGAACTTGCCCGAGCTGAACCAGTTGGTCCGCCGCGAATACCGCGACGGCTGGACGCTTTGACCTTCAACGCGGGCGCTGACCGCAACCAAAGGAAGAGTGACCGGGAATTCGCCACCGCAGAATTCACGGTCTTTCGGGAGGGCGAGGCTCCTGCCGAGCCGTGCATCGGTGCCAGTAGTCCGGCTCAGCGGGAGCTTCGCCCTCCCGATTTCCTGACATCCCGAACTGAGGTCCAAATGGGACGGAACCACATGCGACCTGGACGGACTTGGAAGTCCGTCCTACTCTGGCAATCGGACATCACAACTTGAGGAGAAGCAGCATGGCAGGTGCAAATCTTTCACGAAAAAACTGGTTGACGTACGCCGCCGCACTCAGCGTGGCTGCTTCAGCGTTTTTCCTGTTTTCGCCGAGGGCCGAGGGCGCCGACAATCCCGGGCAGGGTGTGATTGACATCGGTTCGCGACGCGAGTTGTTTGTCGACGACTTTGTGATCGACAAGCTGACCGGCGAAGCCGAATTGCGACTCCACCATCCTGCGCCGCGCGAGATCGCGATCGTGCACGATGCGCCCTGGGAGGGAAGCAGTTCTGGGTATCACACCGTCTTCCAGGACGGAGATCTGTACCGGATGTATCACCGCGGTTCGCATTTGGACGTGTCGCAGGGAAAGCTTAGTTCCGGCCGCCACAAGCCCTTCTACTGCTATGCCGAAAGCGACGATGGGATCCATTGGCGAAAGCCCGAATTGGGTATCGTGGAATTCGACGGATCTAAGAAGAACAACATCATTTTGGAGGGACTCGGAACGCACAACTTCGCTCCATTCAAAGACGCCAACCCGAACTGTGCTCTCGAGGCCCAATACAAGGCTTTGGCTGGGATCAAAAGCGAAGGTGGGCTGTTTGCCTTCAAGTCGGCGGACGGGATTCACTGGTCGCTGATGACTGACAAGCCGGTCATTACGAACGGAGCGTTCGACTCGCAGAATCTGGCCTTCTGGGATCCGACGTTGGGCAAGTATCGAGCCTACTGGCGCACCTTCACTGCGGGCGTGACCGAGGCCAAGGAGTGGCGGCCGTCTGGCTATCGCGCCATTCGTACTGGGACTTCCGACGACTTCCTTAACTGGGGCGGCGAGGCAGATCTGACGTATGTCGACTCGCCAGACGAGCATCTCTACACGAATCAAGTGGGGCCTTACTATCGCGCGCCGCACATGTTGATTGGGTTCCCGACCCGGTACATCGAACGTGGCTGGTCGGACTCGATGCGCGCGCTGCCCGAGTTGGAGAATCGCGAGTTGCGCGCTTCGTCCAGCCTGCGCTACGGTACGGCTCTTACGGAAGGACTGCTCATGGCCAGCCATGACGGTGTCCGCTTCAAGCGATGGAACGAGGCATTCCTGCGCCCCGGTATTCAGCGGCCGGGCACATGGCAATACGGCCAGCAGTACATGGCGTGTCACGTCGTAGAAACCAAGTCGTCGGTTGCCGGTGCGCCGAACGAGTTGTCCTTCTATGCCACCGAAGGCTACTGGCACGGAAAAGGCGGCACGGTGCGACGTTACACATTACGACTGGACGGATTCGTTTCGGCAGGTGCACCGATGAAGGGCGGCGAACTGATCACAAAGCCGCTGAAGTTCGCCGGCGCGAAGCTCATGCTAAACTTCGCTACGTCGGCGGCCGGCAGCTTACGAGTCGAAGTCCAGACACCCGACGGCAAGCCGATCGACGGCTTCGCCCTGGCCGATTGCCCGGATCATTTTGGCGATACGGTCAAGCGAGTTGCAACTTGGACCAACGGGTCCGACGTGGCCGCACTGGCTGGCCGCCCGGTTAGACTGCGATTTCTATTGAAGGACGCGGACTTGTATTCGTTTCGTTTTCAAGGCGACTGAGATCGTGCAGATGCCTGGGGAACGATACGGACGTTGTCGAACCAGAATTCATCGCCCTTCTTGCCATTTGCGTTCGTGTAGAAACGCAACGCCTGAATTAGCTTTACGTCTGGGAAAACCTCGCGGATGAACCGGGCATCGAATTCGGCCTCGCGCCATTGGCCGTCGTCTTCGAGGGAGAGCTGTTTGAGATCGGGGACGCCTCCCGCTTTGCCGGCTGGACTCCCACCAACGTAGACCGCCCCACGGCCGACCTTGGCACTCTTGAATGCGTCGATGCAAACGCCGACGGGGACGCCTTGTGGAATGCGGTAGGCGAATTTGACGATTGGGAATCGGTCGATGTCCCACCACCGAGGGCGCATGTGGCACGACATGGTCGCTCCGTTTTTTTCGGCGTACACTCGGATCGAGTGTTTGCCCGAGGCAGCGGTCGACGCTTCGAGCTGTGCCGTCGTATTTCGCTGTCTTGTGAAGCTCCAATAGTAAAACCACTGCTCTCGGTTTTCCGGCTCGAAGTCGATCATGACCACGGGTGCGGTTGCCGTCTCCATTGTTTCGACGCGCAGGCCGTCGGGAATCGACGGTACGACGTACCGCAGAGCGTCCTCCGCACCGAACTCGTAGGCTCCCAGGTCCGGGGCTTTGCCTGCGTAGGGCAGTGACACTCCGTCGCCCGAATCCCACGAAAGCTTGCGGTCCAGCGTCAGTACGTTCGCCGTGATGTCCGCTTTCGCCACGATCGCCAGCTTCTTCGACGGGCCGACGTAGATAAGGTCGCCACACTCGCCGGGAATCCCGAATCCGTCGTAGAATGGTCGTGCGTCGTCTACCGGCATCTCTCGCCCTGAGCCGGACGCTCGGACGGTCGCCAACGGTTTTCCGGCGTCGATGCCGACGCTGTTGGCCTGCAGGTGGTGGTCGTCGCTGTCAGGATCGACGAACAGCGGGTCCGCGTCGATGTTGCCGGCGAACTGGGCCGGCTTTTGCCGGTTCGCTTCCTCTGCCGTCATTGCCAGGCCCGGCCACGCGGTCGCACTTGGAAATGCCCAGTCGTACCGCACTGTTTTGTCGCCGGGCTTCGAACCAAAAAGTAGGTTGTGCCTGAAAAAGTTGTCTTCCCCGATGTTCGAATAGAGAAGCAGCGCAAGTCCGTCGCCGCCCGGATCGTTTCCGGCGAAGATATTGTTCTGAAAGACGTTGCCCGCGACCATGTGCTGCTGGGGCTTCTCGCCATGATCGACCATTTCGAAGCCGTACTCGTGATTCCGGTACCACGTGTTGTGATACAGTCGCGAACGCATCATGCCCCAAGGCTTATTCGTTTCCCACTTGTAGGAGTTGATCACGAGCGGTCCGTAGTAGTTGCGGTAGATCACGTTGCGTCGGAAGATCGAGTCGATCACAAACAGCTTTGCGCGTCCGTCTGCCGACCCGGAACCTTCAAAACCATTGGTGATAACGCAGGCCTCCATCAGAAGCCGCGGCGTTGAAAAACACTCGAAATTGCGTCCCCAGCGACAATCGAAGATGCATTGCCGGACCACGTTGTGATCGCAATCGAACCACATGCCAAATGGCCGGTGGCCCGCCCGGCTGATGTGGATTCGCTCGAACACATTGTGGCTGCAGCCGGAATTCATCCAAAGATCGCCGCACACGTGGCCGTCTCCACGAATGTAGATGGAACGCCAACATGCGAGATTCTCGTAGCGGTTATAGTGGCAATCGCGGCAGTAGATGGGTGTGTAAGCCTCGGTCGCACGTTGCATATGGCAATTGTGGATCGAGCAATGACTGGCTGAATCTAGTTGCATCCATCCGCCGCGCTTCGGCAACAGCCTGAGTCCGTCCACGACGATGTGATCGCGATTCTTCAGCCGAACGCAAGTCGAGATTCTGTCGCTGGACCGCCCGTCGGTGACAATCGCCCCGTGCGCGGACTGAGCCTGGTACACAATCGTCGCTCCGTCGCGCCCCGAACGGGCCGGTTCGATGACGCCCTCGTACTGGCCATCGGCCAGAATCACCGTGTCGCCCGGCTGCAGCATCGCGTTGGCCTTGGCTAGAGTGCGCCAAGGTCGCTCGGCCGTGCCTGGATTGTCGTCGTGTCCGTCGGAGGACAAGAAATACGTCGCGGCGGAGGTCATGCGTGAAAAGAGAAAAATCATCAGGCAAACATTGCAGAGCAAACGCATGATCGTCACCTCGACACCTTGCTGTGTGCACCAGAATTGCTTTTGGAGTCGTGCCCAGAAGGTATTTATACAGCATGGTGAATTGTTATGTGATCTTCAACGGCGATAATGTGATTGACAAGTGAGAGCATACCTTGGGAAGATTCGGAGGCTGTCCATGAGTTCAGCGAAAACACTTGTATGCCTTGCCGTGTTGGTTCTGTTGCTCTCGACGCCGGCCTCTAGTGCGGAGTCCGAGCGGCTGATCGTATTCAATGACGATGCGCAGGTGCTCAGCGAAGCACCCGAAGAAGGCACCTCAGCCTTTGTTCGCGCTTGGCTGGACCGCGAAACTGAGGCCGTGCCGTTCACGACGCTTGTCTTCCTGGCCGCGACGCCGGATGTCTGCACGTTTGACTCGAAGGTGGGCGAGGTCTATGGAGCCCGCTTCGGACCGGAGTACGACAAGAACTGGACTCCGGCGATTCGCGGGTTGCGGGCCGAGGGAACCGATGCGCTGCACTTGGTCAGCGAGCACATGCACAAGAAGGGGAAGAAGGTGCTGGCCGCGATCCGAATGAGTGACACACATCACCGGTCGCTCGATCGCAACAATCCGCTTTGCCCGCAGTTCGCCATCGACCATCCCGAGTACGTTATCAAGCAGCCGGATGGCCGTACGAATGAAACGGCACTTGACTACTCCTTTCCCGAAGTCCGACAACACCGCATGGCCATCATGCGCGAGATCGCCGGACAATACGACGTGGACGGGCTGGAGTTGAACTTCGTCCGCTGGGCCAAGCACTTCCCGCGCGACAAAGGGCGAGAGAAAGCCCCAATCATGACGGAGTACATTGGCCGAGTGCGCGGTATGCTCGACGAAGCCGCGGAGAAACGCGGGCTTGTTGACGCTCGACGCGAGCCACGTCGGTTGATGCTCGGCGTGCGTGTGCCGGAATCGCTTCATGCCTGTTGGCTGGCCGGCGTGGATATCGAAACGTGGGTGAAGAGGGGCTGGATCGACTACGTCGTGATTTCGACGTGGAATAATACCGACCCGCAGCTTCCGGTGGAGGAATTCGCACGGTTCACGAAGCCGGCCGGTGTGGAAACGATTGTCGTCATGGGCAACATGATCGGAGCCATCTGGTCCGGTCCGCCGAAGATACTCGATCGACCGGTCGCCATGTCCGCCAAACACGCGGACGGCTATGTCGGTATGCTGCTTACCGAGGCCGAAGCGCGCGGAGCGGCGGCGAACTACTACGCGTGGGGAGCCGACAGCATCTCGTTCTGGAACGTCGGCATACACTTTGGCCGCGAGAAAACGGCCGCACCCGAACAACGCGAACGAATTGCCCGTTGGACACAAGCGGTGCAAAACGTCGCAAGCGTATACGCCGGTCCGCGTACATATCGCTGCTTGCCGATGGGAAAAGGCATCAGTAGCCGCAAGCCTCCCATCCGCAACTACCCTTTGTACGACGAAGGCCGCAGCCCGCTCGGCCAACCGAACAGTCCCGTCCTGGCATTCACCGCCGGCACGATCGGTAAGCGGCTCGTCTTCCCGTTCCGCATGGCCGATGGTCGCGATGGGGAACGACTGACCGGCCACTTGCGGTTCTGGGTCTACCGCCTGAGCCCAGACGATGAGTTGCACATCGATATCAACGGCAAGCCAATTGATCCGGCAACGCTCAAAAAGTCCCCCGCGGGCGAATTCCGAGGCGGTTTGCCCGGAATGCGTCTCGAAGTCGATCTCGCCCACTGTCCTCCATTCGCCGGCGACAATCAGCTCGGCTTGACGCTGAAGACCACGACCGATCGAAAACAGATACCATACATGGAAGAATTAGAGATTGTGGTAGAATCGGCGACGGAGTAGTTGGACAGCGCCGCTTTGCAGATGGAATCCAGACCCCAACGGCCTCGTGCCGTTGGTGAATCAGATTGACGGGCTAAGCGACGTACCCCAAGAAATCCTCATTTTCTCCCGCCTCGCCGCCGAAGGCGGC
>CAZUAH010000021.1:0-43505 GCA_964617665.1 uncultured Pirellulaceae bacterium | reverse complement strand
CCCGATCCCCCCCCCGCCCGCGACCAGCGCCCGCGCCGCCCCGCCCCCCCCCCCCCCCCCCCGAGGCGGGGAAAAACGGGGAGGCGTGCGAGTGGCCTTTCGTGTTGGCCCGTCAATCTGATTCACCATCCAGACGAGCTGGATGGGGGCACTTCTTCATAACGTGTTCCCTTGAAACGTGGTATGATGCACGCGCCATCAAAGGAAAGGCTGAAAGGAAAACACCATGAATGAAATCGAATTTCTGCGACGTGATTGGCTGAAGCTTGTGGTTGTGCTGACCGTTGCTGTGGCGGGTATGGTCCTTCTTGCGCCACCGAGTGAGGCCGGTGACGCAAGTGTGCCGAGCGTCATCGACATTGGCTCGCGGCGCGAGCTGTTCGTGGACGACTGTCTGATCGAGCGTTTGGATGGCGCGCGCCGCGTGATGCACCGGCCGACGCCGCAAGAAATCGTCTTGACACACGATGCCCCGTGGGAAGGCAGCGGCAGCGGATATCACTCGGTGTTTCGCGATGGCGACTTGTACCGAATGTACTACAAGGCGTGGCATCTGGATGTGTCGAACGGCAGGCTCAATACCGGGGCGCATCCACTGTACTGTTGCTATGCCGAAAGCGACGACGGGATTCATTGGCGAAAGCCTGAGTTGGGACTGCACGATTTCCAGGGCACGAAGGAAAACAACATCGTCATGGCGACGGGCAAGACTGGTGACATCAAGGCCGACCCGGGCCATCCGGCTGTCTTCAAAGACGACAATCCAGATTGCCCGGCCGACGCGAAATACAAGGCGATCATCCGCTCGCGCGGCCCGAGAGGACTCTTTGCCTTCAAATCGCCCGACGGGATTCACTGGTCGCCGATTAGCGACGTGCCAGTGATTACCGACGGCGCGTTTGATTCCCAAAACCTCGCCTTCTGGGATCCGGTACGTTGCGAGTATCGTGCGTATTGGCGGATCTTCACCGCGGGTATAACAACCGAGAAAACCTGGAAACCCAGCGGTCACCGCGCCATTCGCACGGCGACGTCGAAGGATCTCCTCAATTGGGGACCGCACGCTGATCTGACGTACGCAGACTCTCCTTCCGAGCACCTCTATACGAACCAGATCAAAGCGTACTACCGCGCGCCGCACATCTTCATCGGTTTTCCGACCCGGTACATCGAGCGCGGCTGGTCCGATTCGATGCGCGCGTTGCCTGAGCCGGAACACCGCGAGCAGCGTGCCAAGGCTCACGTACGCTATGGCACGGCTTTGACCGAAGGTCTGTTGATGAGCAGCCGCGACGGAGTGCATTTCCAGCGTTGGAACGAAGGGTTCTTGCGTCCGGGCATCGAGCGCGAAGGAACCTGGCACTACGGCCATCAGTACATCGCTTGGCACGTGGTCGAAACCAAATCGGCAATCGAAGGCGCGCCGAACGAATTGTCGCTGTATGCCTGTGAAAGCTACTGGACCGGTAACAGCAGTGAGGTGCGCCGCTACACACTTCGGCTGGACGGCTTCGTCTCCGTGTCGGCACCGTTTGCCGGTGGCGAACTGGTCACCAAGCCGCTGAAGTTCACTGGAGACAAACTGACCCTGAACTTCTCCACCAGCGCCGCGGGCAGTATCCGCGTCGAGCTACAGACTCCCGATGGCAAACCGATCCCCGGCTTCTCGCTCGCCGATTGCCAGGAAGTATTTGGCGACGAATTGGATCGACCGGTTACATGGAAAGGTGATGCCAAACTCAGTAGCCTCGCTGGTCAGACGGTCCGCATACGTTTCGCATTGCGCGATGCCGATTTGTACTCGTTCAAGTTTGGCGAATAGCCTCGGACCGTAAGGTACCTGCTTAAGTGCGACTGGCGCGCACCAACGATGGAAGGCCGTATTTGTTCCGCTCTATATCAGCAGCAATCCTGCTGCGCGATAGGTAACATAGCTCCCGCCACAGCTCACGGGTAACAAGTGCGTATACTGTTTTCACCGATCGGAGGAATTCCGTGCTGCAATCAACACCAGGAAACGCGACGCAACGACGTTTTCGAGTTTCACCGACGGCATCGGCCCTTTTTGCCGCCTGCCTGCTCACTTCGGCGTGCCCAGCGTCGCGCGGGCAGGATGCGGCCGAGAAGAACTTGGTGGAGAATGCTTCTTTCGAACGTCAGGCGAAAAACTCTGCGCTTCCCGAAGGCTGGTGGGGACCGCCGCTGGTTTACTCGACCGACAAGACCGTCAAGCGAACCGGGGAAACTTCCTTGAAATACGTCAACGCCGACAGCAGCCACTACGCCTTGTGCACGCAGCGAGTCCCGGTACGACCGGGCTGGAAGTGCCGTTTCAGTGTGTGGGTCAAAACGCAAGACGTTGTCGGCGACGAGTCGGGCGCCACGATCTGCCTGGAATGGCAAGACAAGCAGGGCAATTGGCTGGGGGGCTCGTATCCATCGGGGATCCGTGGCACGCACGACTGGACGCGGAAGGAGGGCGTCACCCGCGTCCCGAATGAGGCCGCCATGTGCAGTCTGCTCTGCTACGTGCGCAAAGGGATGACCGGCACGGCTTGGTTCGACGACGTCGAACTGATCCGCATTGCCGATCCGCCTATGCGTAGTGTGCTGCTTTCGCCGGTTTATCGCGGCCGGCTCTGCGGCACGGGCCCCGAACAAGCGCGGGTCCGCGTCAACTTCGACCTGACCGATTACGACGTCACACTTTCCCAACTACGTCTCAACGCCCGACTTCGCAACCGTGCCGAGCGTCAAATAGTCTGGCAGACCAGCATCCAACCTAACAAGGATCAACACGACCTGTCCGTCTCCACGGCGTCGTGGAAAACGGGCCAATACGATCTCGACATCGATCTAGTCGGTCCCGAAGGTAAAACGCTGTACACAACGCATCATCGGCTGGACCGGCTGCCGGACGATTTTCTTCCCAAGGCCACCATCGACGAGCATCGCCGCCTGTTGGTTGACCGCAAACCGTTTTTCCCGCTCGGCATGTATTGGAGTAGCATTACCGAGGAGGATGTCAAGCTGTACGCCGATAGCAAGTTCAACTGTCTGATGCCCTACGGCTCGCCGAACCAACAACAAATGGATCTGGCGCATCAGCACGGCCTGAAAGTGATCTACTCGATCAAGGACTGGTATGCCGGCTCACGTTACTGTCCGACAACAATCCGCAACAAAGACGACGAAGAGCGTGCCGTACGCGCCCGTGTTCGGCAGTATCGCGATCACCCGGCTCTCTTGGCGTGGTACTTGAATGACGAGCTGCCGCAGTCCTTCATGCCGCAACTGAAAGCGCACCAGCGTTGGATCGAAGAGGAAGACCCGCATCACCCGACGTGGGTTGTTTTGTATCAGTACCGCGAGGTCGCCGCGTATCTCGACACGTTCGACGTCATCGGAACCGACCCGTATCCCATTGGCCGGGCACCGGCCTCCTGGGCCGCCGACTGGACCGCCGAGACTCGTCGTCAAGTCTCTGGTGCGCGACCTCTGTGGCAGGTACCCCAAGCGCACAACTGGGCCAATTACTGGAAAACCGAAGCGGAGAAGAAGAAAGGCCACACACCCAGTTTCGACGAAGAACGGAGCATGGCCTGGCAGTGCATCTGCGAAGGGGCCACCGGCTTGGTCTTCTACTCTTGGTTCGACATCAAACGCAATCCGGACGTACCGTTCGAAGTGCAGTGGGGCCATCTCAAGCGGATCGCCGCCGAGATCGACCAATGGGCACCGATCCTGCTCTCCATCGAACCAGCACCGGCCGTTCAAGTCCGTTACGACTCGCCAGCTTCCGAAGACGCCGGCTGGCTTCATCCGCTAGTCCGCAGCCACAACGGGAAGCTCTACCTGTTCGCGGCCAACGACGGCGACGGCCAAGGCCCCGTAACGTTCACGTTCCCGAGTTCATTGCGAAGTATCCGCGTGCCCGCGGAGAACCGGCCCATCCCGCCTGACGGCTCGCGCTTCCAAGACGAAATCCAGAAACTTGCCGTACGCGTCTACGAAATCGAGCGATGACCTCATCAGGGGTCTTCTGAAAGGCCGAATCCGTCGATGCACGGTCCGGCAGGGAATACGTTGGCGGTTCCCACGGTTTCATCTCTCGCTCGGTGGTGACATCCGGAATCGCCTCCCGCCGCTCGCCCGCATCGTCCACACGAAAGATCTGATTGAATCTGAGAAACGTCCATGCGACGTGAGCATCGGTGGTAGTGTGTGTCGATGATGGATATCTCAGTGGGCGCAAGAGGACAGCAGTATGCCAGTGCCAAGCACGTCCAACGAGGGCGTCGATGGAGCTCCGTGCCGGTCTGCGGCGACGCTGGGCGCGATTTGGCATTCTTGACGAGGTGACCGAATTGCACACAATCAACGACTGAAGATGTCGCTTGATTGGCAGTTCGAAAACTCCAAACACCCGGACAACGAACGACCGAAATCGCCGAGCCGGGCGAAACAGCGCTCAACTCGTCAATATCCTGGATCGAACTTATGTTCAAATTCATCCATGCGGCCGACTTGCACATTGACAGTCCCCTGCGCGGCCTGGAAGCCTACGAAGGGGCGCCGGCTGATCAGTTGCGTGGCGCGACGCGCGAGGCTTTTGCCAACATCGTCACGCTGGCGTTGGAAGAGACTGTTGACTTTCTAGTCGTTGCTGGCGATCTGTTCGACGGCAAATGGCCCGATATGCGGACCGGTCTGTGGACAGCGAATCAATTCCGCCGGTTGGACCGCGAGGGCATCTCCGTCTACCTGGTTCGTGGGAATCACGATGCGGAGAGCCGCGTGAGGCAATCGGTCAGCTGGCCGGGAAATGTTCACGAATTCTCGGTCCGAAAGCCCCAGACACTGCGGCTGGAGTCACTGGGCGTGGCGTTGCACGGACAGGGGTTTGCCAAGCAGGACTGTCAAGACGATTTGGCAGCCAAGTATCCCGAGGCCGTGAAGGACTGTTTCAACATCGGCGTGTTGCACACCAGCTTGACCGGCAGCAGCGAACACGACACATACGCTCCGACACGAGAAGACGTGTTGGTCGGCAGCGGGTACGACTACTGGGCATTGGGCCACGTGCATCAAGGATCCATTCCGCCGATCCGTACCGATCCATACATCGCATTCAGTGGAAACACCCAGGGGCGGAAGATCAACGAAAAGGGCGAAAAAGGCTGTCTGCTAGTGACCGTCGAGGACGGCGAAATCGCAAACGTCGATTTTCGTGCCACCGACGTTGCACGCTGGAATCTGGCGGAAGTGACGCTGGAATCGTCGGACAACGTCTCGGATGTGTTGGCCAAAGCGAATGATCGCTTGATCGCGTGTCACGAGTCGTCTGACGGGCGACTCTGTGCCGTCCGACTTGTGTTGCGTGGTGCGTGTGCAGCGCATCGTTCCTTGATCAGCAAGACAGAGCGGCAGGAGTTTCTGGGCGAATTGCGAAACCAAGCAAACAGCTTGCACGATGAGGTTTGGCTCGAAAAAGTCGTCGTCGATACCTCGTTGCCCATCGACTGGGATGTGCTGCGGCAAGGATCGGACCTGTTGGGCGATTTGCTGCGAGATGTCGAAGCGATTGACGCCGATCCCGAGCAACTGCGCCAGTTGGGCTCGGGACTATCACCGTTGGTGGACAAGGCCGGCTTGGAATTGGCGGACGCGGGCATCAAAATCGACGATACGGAGCAACTGCGTCATTGGCTGCACGAGGCGAAGACGCTGTTGGTTGGACAGCTACGGGAGGGCGAGTAGTGAGGCTGCGACGATTAGAGATCGAGAATTTCGGCTTGTTTTCGGACGTCAATTTCGACTTCGACGACGGATTCCAGTTGATCTTCGGCGCCAACGAAGCCGGCAAGTCGACCCTGCTGCAAGCGATCCGCGAAGTCTTGTTTGGCTTCCCGACACGCAGCCCCTACGCCTTTGCTTCGCATGCTGGCGAAATGGCAGCAACCGCCTCGCTTGACATGAACGATGGCACGCAGCTTCGCTACCGGCGTCGCAAGGGCCGCAAGAACGAAGTCGTCGGCAAGACCGAGCCCGCGGGACGTGATCTCGACGCAGCCGCCTTGTCGCGTCTGCTGGGCGGAGCCAACTTTGAACTGTACGAGCAGGTCTTTGGGTTTTCGCTGGCCGAATTGGCTTCCGGCGAGAAGAGTCTGCAGCAGGCCAATCTGGCCGAGGCCCTCTACGGCGGTGGCCTGGGCGGACTGGCAAACTTTCAGAAAGTGCAGAACGAATTGAAAAACGAATCCGATGGCCTGTTCACGGCTCGGGGTACAACAAAGACCATCAATCGACTGCTTAAGACCATCAAGAACACGGCGACCGAGCAGCGCAAAGCAACGATCAAGCCCACGGAATACAAGAAGCAGGTTGCGATTTGCGATGAGCTGCGCGACCGGGTGGAGCAATCGCGCACCTCGTTGGACGAACTACAGACGCGAGAGACCCATCTCCAGCGAATCGCTAACGCTCTGAACCCATGGATTGAACTGCAAGCGGCACGGAAAGAGCTGGCCACATTGGACGTGCCTGCCGGCTTTCCACCCGACGCGGCCGATCAACTCGCGCGGCAGAAGACTCGACGGGAAGAACTGACAGACGAACTGGCCATCTTCGAACAAGACCTAAAAGATAAGCGCGAGGAGTTGGCCCAAATTGAGCTGCGCCCGGTGGTTGTGGAAGCCGAGGATCAAATCCGATCGCTCACTCAGCAACTTGGCGAAGTCGCCGGCTTCCGCCGAGACGTACCGCTGCGGGAAGCGGAATCAAATGAGATCAAATTGCAGGTGCAGACAAAACTGCGAGAACTGAACCCCGAATGGGATCTTTCGCATCTCGAGCGGTTTCGCACCAGCTTGGATCAACGTCAATCGGTCGAGCAATTGGACGACGAATGGAAGAAACTGACTCGACGCCGAGCCGAGTTGACCGCTCGCCAGCCCGGTTTGGAGGACGATATCAGCCGATATCGAGAGCAATTGGCAGAACTCCAAGACGCCGAAACGCCGGAACGGCTGGAAGCGATCGTCGAAGCGGAAGCGGGTTACAGGGCCAACCTGAGTTCGCTGGATCAGTTGCAGGAGGAGGCCGATCGTCTGACGCGGGAGACCGGAAAGCTGATGGACAGGCTGAACGGACCGCTCCAGACCCAGTTGGACTTCTCCGAACATCTGCCTGTGCCGTTGGAGGCAAGCGTCGTTGAATTCCAGCATCGCTGGGACGATGCCAAAGAGGCCGTGCGTCTGTCAAAGGATGCGGTCGATCAGGCAGGTCACGAGTCGCGTGAACGCCAGCAAGAATTGGATCAACTGGCTGCCAAGGAACCCGTGCCGGACAGGCAACAATTGCTGGAACAAAGAGACCGTCGCGACAAGGGATGGCACATCATTCGCCGCAAGTATGTGGAAGGTAAGAGTATCGGGGATGGAGAAGTCGCCGCATGGACGGGCTCTGACGCTGCTTCGCCCGCGGACGAATACGAACATGCCGTGAAACGGGCAGATGCGGTTGCGGACGAGCGGCAAGACAAGGCCCAGTCTGCCGCCGAACATGACCAACTGACACGATCCGTCGCTCGATTGGCTGAGCGCGTCGAGGAAGCCCAATCGCAACTGGCTGATTCGCAAGCGGCGGCCGAAACTGTCGAAGCGGATTGGCAGGCTCTATGGGATGCCTGCCCGTTCCAGCCCTTGACGCCCGACGCGATGTTGCAGTGGCTCAGGGAATATGACGAATTGGAGAAGAAGCAGGAACGGCTGGCAGGCGTCGCACAAGAGCAAAGCCGGGTTGAGGCCGAGATTGGCAACTTCGAATCGCAGCTACGATCCGAGTTCCCAGAATCTAGTGACAGCATCAAGCAATTGCTGACACGTGCGCGAAAAGCGGTAAAGACAGCGCACGACAACGAGACGAAACGACAAACCTACAAAGATGAACTGAAGAAGAACGAAAAGGAGCTGGAGCGACTCGAAAAAGAAGTCGGCAGACTAGCAGACCAAGAGGCGGATTGGCAAAACCGTTGGCAAGCGGTGCTCGCCGAGTTTGGTTTTCCCACGTCCTGGGACGTGAGCGTAGCCACGAAGATCCTAACCGGATTGAGCGAGGCCCGAAGCAAGTGCGAGTCGACGAAGTCTTTGGACGATCGAGTCAACGCGATGGCAGACGGCATCAAGGACTTCGAGCACGCTGTCGCCGCACTATGCCAGACACTCGCCTCGGATTTGGCCGATCGGCCACCCGAGTTCGCTGTGGAACAACTGGGCCAGCGTTTGGAGGCGGCAAAACAATCCCAGCAGACTCACACGCGGCTGACCGGCGAAATCGAAAAACTGGCCAAGCGAGTTGAAACAAAGGAATCGCAACTTGAAGATGCAAGGACCGCCATCAAGAAACTGTTCGCGGCAGCCAATGTTGAATCAGAAGCAGAGTTCCAGCAACTGGCGACCAAGGCTCGCCGGAAAGGCGAACTGGATCAGGTCGCGTCCGATTCGGAGCGCGAGCTTAACATCCATCGCAGCACAGAGCCGGAAGATGAGTTTCGAGCAGAGCTGGAGCAGGCCGATGCAGATTCCATCAGCGCAGAACGTCGTCGGTTAGAAGAGGAAATCAGAACTGCCAAAGCAGCCTATGAGGCGTTGCTTGAGGAAAAAGCTCTGGCCGACAAGGCGCGGAC
Organism: uncultured Pirellulaceae bacterium; assembly: GCA_964617665.1. Lineage (GTDB taxonomy): Bacteria > Planctomycetota > Planctomycetia > Pirellulales > Pirellulaceae > JADHUC01. The sequence goes on along the minus strand of CAZUAH010000021.1, from coordinate 34,819 downwards.
GGACATGGAATCCGCCAGCGAAGCGGCTGGTTTGGCTATGGACCTGGAAAGCGCCCGCAGCGAACTGGCCGCGGCCGTCGACCGCTGGGCACCGTTGGTCCTGGCTCAGGCGTTGATGAATCGGGCGATCGACAAGTTTGAACGCGAACATCAACCCGCTATGCTCGGAGAAGTCGAACGCTTGTTTCGACAGTTGACTATAGAACGATACGTCGGCATCGAACGGAAACTGGACGAGCACGGTACGCTGGTCGTAGTGGAACAAAACGGCAGCCGAAAGGAGCCGTCGGCCCTGAGCACCGGTACACGTGAGCAGTTGTACCTGGCCATCCGACTGGCCTACATCACCCACTACTGCCGCGACGCCGAGCCGCTGCCGATCGTGATGGACGACGTGCTGGTCAACTTCGACGATGACCGAGCCGTACAGACGTTGAAGGTCCTGCAAGAGATCGCCGCCAACGTGCAGATCCTGTTCCTGACCTGTCACCAACATGTAGTCCAATTAGTACAGAAGATCCGTCCCGACGGGACATCCATGACGCTGGCCACGAACTAGCGCCGCTGTAAACCCAACGCACTAACATCAAAGAAGAATCCCCTCATGAGTCTATCACGAATCCTAACCGCACTGTTGCTTCCGGCAAGCGTTGCCTTTGCGGGCCTGTGGCATACACCAGCAGCATCCCAAGCCGCCGAGCAGATCGACGCAGCCGTTCAGAAGGCCCGCCAAGTTGCTTCGCAAGGCCCCTTCGAGCCTACTTGGGAATCCCTTGAGAACTACGAGATTCCGCAATGGTACAAGGACGCCAAGTTCGGCATCTTCATCCATTGGGGAGTCTATTGCGTGCCGGCCTATATGAGCGAGTGGTACCCGCGCATGATGTACATCGACCAGGACACGTGGCGAGGCAATGCGTTCCGCCACCATCGCGAGACCTATGGGCCACACGCGAAGTTCGGTTACAAGGACTTCATTCCCAAACTGACGGCCAAGAAATTCGACGCCGCCGGGTGGGCTGCCTTATTCAAGGAAGCGGGCGCGAAGTATGTAGTGCCGGTTGCCGAACACCACGACGGGTTTCCCATGTACGATTGCTCCTACACCAATTGGTCTGCCGCCAAGATGGGTCCCAAGCGAGACATCGTTGGCGAGCTGGAAGAGGCTGTCCGATCGAAAGGCCTGAAGTTCGGCGTCTCCAGCCATCGGGCTTTCAATTGGGCGTATTACGGCCGGCGAGCCGACTTTGATACGGTTGCCCCCAAGAACTCTGGCCTGTACGGCCGCGACATCGACTACCTCTACACCGAGGGTTTCGCGAACTACGGAAAGAACCATTGGCCGCCCCATGACAAAGCGTTCAAAGACGACTGGCTCGCTCGCAATTGCGAACTGGTCGACAAGTACAATCCGGACTTGGTCTGGTTCGACTTCGGCATCGCACCCAAGTGGATTGAATCCTACGACACGAATCCATATGCCGGCCATTTGAAACTGTTTACTGCCTACTACTACAACCACGCCGCCAAGAACAAAGGCAGCGCGATCATCAACTACAAATTCAACGCCTACCCGGAGAAGGCCGCCGTGCTGGATTTGGAACGCAGTAAGATGGATCGAATCCGCGAACCGTTTTGGCAAACCGATACAGCGGTCAGCACGAACTCGTGGGGCTACGTCAAGAATCACAAGTACAAGCCGGTGAATCGATTGGTGGACGATCTTATCGACATCGTGGCCAAAAACGGTTGCTTGTTGTTGAACATCGGCCCCAAGCCGGACGGCACCATTCCCGAGCACGAACAGGAGATGTTGCGCGAAATCGGTCGTTGGCTGACCATCAACGGCGAAGCGATCTATGGCACTCGGCCGTGGAACACCTACGGCGAAGGACCGACGGGAACAGTGACCGGACACATCTCCGAACAAAAGAACAAACCATTCACGGGTGAAGACATCCGGTTCACCACTAAAGGGGACTCGCTGTACGCCATTTTACTCGACTGGCCCCGCGGAGACGCCGTCACGATCAAGACGTTGAAAAGCGGAGTCGAGACACCCGGTGGAAAGATTGCCAAGGTCCGGTTGCTCGGCAGCGACGCGCCAGTTGGATGGGCGCAAGATGCCAGGGGATTGACGATCAGCCTGTGCAAAGACAAACCGTGCGATCACGCCTTTGTCGTCAAGATCGATCCGTAAACGACTTGAGTCACCGAACCGCTGATTCTCGTCAATACGCGCTGATGGACGCTTAGCGAAAATCAATGCCTATCAGCGGTTCGACTTCCTGAATCGCTTTCGAGAAGAAAACCATGAAGCAAGACGTGAAGACAAGAACTTTGGCTTTCGTGAGCCTCCTTTTTGTGGCTCTTACAGCCTCGAACGCGACACCGGCCCAGGCAGTTTCGGAAAAGCCAAACATCATCGTCATCGTCTCCGACGACCAGGGCTGGGGCGATGTGGGTTTCAACGGTTGCCGTGAGATTCCGACCCCGAACCTGGATGCGTTGGCTGCGTCAGGCGTCGTTTTCTCAAGTGGTTACGCGTCGCATCCCTACTGCAGTCCTAGTCGAGCCGGTTTACTGACCGGTCGCTACCAACAGCGTTTCGGGCACGAATGCAATCCGGGAGCTATGGGTGAGGACATGGCCGCGGGCCTGCCGCTCAGCGAGACGCTCATCTCCGACGTGCTGAAAAACAACGGCTACCGAACCGGTGCAATTGGCAAATGGCACTTGGGCGATGCACCGCAGTTCTGGCCCATCCGGCGAGGGTTCGACGAGTGGTTCGGATTCTCCGGCGGCGGGATGAGCTACTGGGGCGACGTCGGCAAACGCAGTCCTCTTCGCGGCGTGCTTCGCAATGGTCAGGTCGTCCCGAAGTCGGAGCTGACTCATCTGACCGACGATTTCTCGACCGAGGCGGTCAAGTTCGTAGAACGCAACCAAGACAATTCGTTCTTCCTTTACTTGGCTTACAACGCGCCTCACGCTCCGGATCACGCGACTCGCGAACACCTCAAGAAGACGGCACACATCGAATACGGTGGTCGAGCTGTCTACGGCGCCATGGTCGCGGCGATGGACGAAGGCATTGGAAAGGTCACTACAAAACTCCAAGAGCTAGGACTGTATGACAACACGCTGATATTCTTCTACAGCGATAACGGTGGTCGTGCCGAGCACGCCGTGAACTACCCGTTCCGCGGGCACAAAGGCATGTTGTTCGAGGGCGGTATCCGCGTTCCGTTCTGCGTTTCGTGGCCCAAGCGGATCAACGGCGAGCAGCGATACGATCAACCGATCACTGCGTTGGACATCTTTCCGACCGCCCTGGCGGCCGCCGGGATCGACACGCCCGCTTCGCTGCAACTGGACGGCGTCGATTTGCTGCCATACCTGGATGGAACGAAGTCTGGCGCGCCACATCAAACGCTATTTTGGCGATATGCTAGCGGCGACGATAGCTGCGGTTACGCCGTGCGCGACGGACGTTACAAGCTGGTCTACAGCGTCTACAAGGGGAAACACCTGTTGTTCGATATCGAGACTGACCCGTGGGAACGCGAAGATATCGCCGCAAGCAACGCTCCCGTTGTCAGTCGCTTAGTCTCATTGTACGAAGGCTGGAGCGCGGACATGGCGGAGCCCAAGTGGTTGGATCCTCATGGGGCGAACGTCCGCAAGGAAGAGGCCCGACGTCAGGCAGCCGTCGATGCAGCGTGTCGGGGCGAGAAGTCCAACTCGAAGTGAAATCGGCCAAGCTGCTGCTATGGGTGCGGGCCGAACGGAAATGTACCCGACCAGCCGTATTTCGATCGCAGACAATATTGGCTCGTCGTTCGGTCAGCCGATGACGCGTCCGACTTTCCTTGCCTCGGATATCATAAACCGAAAGACCGGAGATCATGACAAAGGGAATTCATGTCAGAATAGGGTGGCTGGTACTGGGGATATTGGGCGTCGCCCAGATGAACGCGTTGGCCCAGGAGCCACGTCCACGATTCTCTCGGCGGGACTTGCCCGAATTGAAGACTCGGGATCGGGCTGGAGTCTTCGCCGCGTTGAGATCGTTCGACGACCACGGGCTTTCCGAAGGTGAGTTCACGGTTAAGACGCTCGAACTGATAGATCCAGAGCGCGTTCCCGGGCTGACCGAAGCTAGTGGCGCCGGCGACACGGCCCGAGCGATCGACGCGCTGTTCAAGGCTTGTCGAGGCGACCGTGTCGCGCCACCTCGGACGCCCGTTAGCGCCTCCATCCTAGCCACGGCAGATGATGTGCTCGAACACCGCTTTAGCTTCTATGGTGAAGAGCATCAGTTGCCCAAGGACATCAACTGGGATGCCAATCCAGGCACCGACCACTGGGGACACGATCTAAATCGGTACACATTCCTCACGCCCCTTGTTCGGGCATACGTGGCCACCGGCGACGCGCGTTACAGCCGCAAAGCAGTGGAGCTTATCTTGGACTGGATCTCCAAGTGCAACGCGGAAAGATGCTTCAAAGGCAGTCCGTACACGTGGGGATCGTATCTGAACAACGCAATCCACTGTAAAGCCTGGTGTAGTCAGCTCTCGATTCTGGTTGCAGCCAACCAGATCACGCCGATCGAGTTGTTGCGGGTCCTCAAGTCGATTCACGAGCAGGTTGCCTACCTGGAGATTGTCACGAACGGACACTCGGGGAATTGGCCGACCATTGGCATTCAAGCAATGCTGCAGTGCATTGGCACGTTCCCCATGCTGCGCGACACGGATCGGTTCGCCGACTACTGCAGCCGGGCATTGGAGGTTCACGTCGCCGATCAGATTCTCCCGGACGGTGTGCAGTACGAGTTGACGCCGCATTACCATCGAGTTGTCATCAATAACTTGCTCAGTGCGGCCCGCTCCCTGCGTATGCTCGGCCGCGAATTGGACCCCCAGACACTTCAGACGCTGGGCAAGATGATTCACTACGCCCAGCAGACGACCGTTCCCGATCGAAGCAAACAGGTGGCCTTCAACGATTCGGATCCAGGTGCTGTTGGCAAATATGCCCGCGCTCTGGCCGATTTGGATCTCCAATACTTGCTTTCGCCGCAGGAGAGTTTGGGTCCGGAGATATTTCCCTACGCCGGCGTGGCGTTTCTGCGTCAGCGTCAGGACGTTGGGGACCTCTACCTGGCCTTCGACGGCGGGCCGTACGGTCGCAGTCATCAGCACGAGGACAAGCTCAGTTTCTGGCTGTTTGCCTATGGTCGCAACTTGATCGTGGACCCCGGGCGACACCTGTACGACTGGTCGGCCCGATCGCACCTGCCCTACCTCCAGAGCACGAAAGCCCACTCGACGATCCGCGTTGACGGTCAGGGCCAACATAGCCGGGGGCGTCGCGATACGTGGGTAGCGAGAAAACCCCTGGATCTAGGATGGACAGTCGCCGACGGCGAGATCCGGGCCGCCGGCATCTACGACCTGGGCTACGGCCCGAAGAACGACATCGCGGTAACCCACCGGCGCGAGATCGCGTTTGTCGACGAGCGTTTCTGGATTGTGTTCGACATTGTGGACGGCCAAGGCGAACACCTGCTGGAGTCGCGCTTTCAGTTTGCGCCCGGCAGCCTGCACGTTGTAGGAACCACGGCACGAACCGAGTTTCCGGATGCCAATCTGCTGCTGCATGCCATCGCTTCGGTACCGTTCAGCGACGTACACGTAGAAAAGGGTCAACAGGACCCGCGCGGCGGCTGGTATTCCGACAGCTACAACCAGATCGAGCCGGCACCAGCGCTGTCCCTGTCGGTGCGCGCCACTTTACCATGGCGCGCTGCCACGCTCCTCTTCCCGTACAAGGGCACGACGGCCCCAGCAGTGAGTTTCCACTTCGATGGTCGCCAAGCGACTGTCAAGCAGAACAACGGCCAACCGCCGCGATGCCTGATCGGTCCCGCGGATTAGCGTTGATTGCCTCGTCGCGTTGCGTCGACCAACTGCGTGTAGGGCGAACCGTCGTCGCGCAGCAAGCCGAGTTTAATGGCGTTGCGCGGCTAACCCTCGGATTCGGCTACTAGCCTAGTTGGCAGCGGAAGCTGATGGTAGATTGCTGCACGACTGATGTCTGGCCGAAGTAGCAAAACTTCTTCCAGTTGGTGTGAATGAACTGGTACGCCGATTTCTTCTGTAAGCATCGCTGGCTGTTGGCTGCTTGCGTGGCTGCGGTCACTGCGGTCGCGTTGGTTGGTGCAGTTCGCGTTCGGCACGAAGACGAACCGCGAAACGTCATTCGACGCAGCGGCCCTGATTTTGACAAGCTGCAAGAGCTCTACCGCGATTTTGGACCCGACGACAACGATTTGCTTGTGGTGATCGATGGCGAAGAATTGTTCACGGTTGAGTCGATAGCCGTCTTTCGCGAGATCGTCGAACAGTCCCGAGAGGTCGGCGGCGTCGAATCGGTGTTCAGTATCTTTGACGTGCGCCGGCGCGGTTCTCGCCTGATCCCCCTCGTCCCGCGGTCGGAGGTCACTCCGGAGGCACTTGAAGCTGCTCGCAAAAGGGCCTTGGCGCATCCTGCCGTTGTCGGCCACCTGCTCTCCGAAGACGCAACCACCATGATCGCCGTGGTACGGCTGGCTGGCGATTCGCTGTCGATTCCCCACTTGAAACCGCTCATCGCTCGACTCCGGGAGATTGCCGCTCAATCGAGCGCCGGCTCTCCACTGCGCGTACGTCTAGCGAGCCACCAAGTGGCTCGCCTAGATGTGACTGTGGCGATATGGCGGGAAGCGCCTAGGCTTCTTCTTTTTGGAGGCATCATCTCGACGATCATTGCGCTGGTGCTTTTTCGGCGATTGGCACCTGTCTTGATTGCCGCTGCCGGGCCAGCGGTAGGTGTGGCTTGGACACTCGGCGTGCTCGGATGGACAGGCGAGAAACTCAATGCCCTCAGCACAGCTTTGCCCACGTTGGTCTTCGTAATCGGTTTCACTGACTCGGTGCATCTGGTGATCGACATGCGACGCAAGCGAGCGGCTGGACAGTCACGCATCGATTCGGTACGCCACGCGATCCACGACGTGGGCCCCGCCTGTGCCCTGACCTCACTGACCACGATGGTCGGTTTCGGTTCGCTGGTCATCACCGAGTTGGAGGTCGTGCGGAGTTTCGGCATCGACTGTGCATGCGGCACTTTTCTGAGTTTCCTGGCCGTGATCACGGTCGTGCCATTATTGGCAAGCACGCGGCTGGGCGACTTTCTGGTTTCAAGACGGGCGGTCAGTAACGATCAAGGCGAGTCGGAGAATGGGGAGCAGGAACCTCGATTCACCTTCGCTTGGTTTCTGAAGTATCGCTGGATCGCGACGGCACTATCCTTGGCCATTTCGATCGGTCTAATCGCTCTATCGCTGAATCTCCGGGCGGACATCCGATGGATGGACTTCCTTCCTGACACCAGCGAAACGAAACAAGTCTGGCAGCATTGTGACGCGAAGCTGGGAGGCACGCTGTTGACTTACGTGGTGGTCGACTGGCCAACAGGCCACGACCTTGGCTCGCCCGAGGTGCTCCGGGCGCTGCAAGACGTGCACGCCGCCTTGCATGAAGAACCCATGCTGCGAAGTCCCTATTCCGTGTTGAATCTGCTGCTGAGCCTCTCAAGGTCTCGAAGGGTCAACGCAGAGCATGTCAGGCAGTTTAATCGCCTGCCCTCGCATGTGCGCAATCGTCTCGTCTGTGGCGATTCGCCTCGAGCCGTTGTGGTGGCCTACGTTCCCGATGCGAGTGCGGTTGAGTTGCTGCCGCTTTTTTCACGTTTAGACGAGAAGCTGGCGGATCTCGAAGAGCGTCATCCCGGTTTTCGTATGCACCTGACAGGGACTTCGGTGGTGGCGTCGCGGAATGTTCACCACATCATCGGCGATCTCGCCAAGAGCCTTGCGTTGGCCACGCTGGTCATATTCGTTGTGATGAGCGTTGCGTTGCGCTCGATACGATTGGGCCTGATTAGCGCCATCCCAAATGCGTTTCCGCTGGCATTTGCCGCCGCCTTACTGGTAGCTACCGGCGAACCGTTGCGACTTGCCAGTGCGATAACCTTCAGTGTCTGCCTCGGGATTGCAGTGGATGATACGATCCACTTTCTGACGCGATTTCGCCACGAGTTGCGTGCAGGATGCGATATTCAAACCTCGGTTGTGCGTACCATCCGTACCGTAGGAGTGGCGATGTTGGTGACCAGCGTAACGCTGCTGGGTGGTTTCTCGGTGATGATGCTCAGCCAGATGCCGTCGATTCAGACGTTCTCGCAATTGGCGGGCGTGGCCATTCTGGCCGCCTTGTTTGGCGACCTCGCGATGTTGCCAGCTCTCCTGTTGTGCTTCGCGGCCTCACGGCAACCGGAGAAGGTTCGGAGGAGAGAGGCTGATCCAGTGTAGCCGTTTGTTCGGCGGTGCTGGCCAGGGGCATTCGGTGACATCGGCTTCGCTGGGCTGGATCGCTGCCTCGAATTCCCCAACGAACGACTCGCCCGTAGTATCCGGCGTTGACTGCCGCCATATACGGCAAAGCCGCTAACGCTCGTGGTCGGACCAGATGCCTAAGCAGCCGCCGAACAATGCGCCAGGGGCGGTAGAACTGTCTTGTCACCCAATCGTGCCCGGCTTGCAGATCGCTGGGACGCATATTGCCGGGCTCGAAGACGACATGGTGAAAGTCGTAGCTTGCCCAGTCGCGATCCAATACGCGCTCCGCAAGCAATTCTGCTCTTGGTGTGCCCGGTAACGGCGTGAAGATCGAGACCTGAATCATGTCGATGTCCAAGTCATCCAGCACCTTCAGAGTTCGCCGAAACACGGTTGGGTCGTCGCCGTCGAACCCGAACACGATTCCCGCTTGCACGCCGATCCCGTGCCGGTGCAACAACCGTATCGCCTCCCGATACTGCTCGACACGATGGCATGTCTTGTTAACGGATTCCAGGTTGTTCTCGGAGAACGTTTCCAAGCCCACAAAAATGCCAATGCATCCGGCGTCAGCCATGAGCCGCACCATTTCAGGATCGTCAGCAATCGCCAGCGTCGACTGAGTGACCCAACGTCTGCGCAGAGGCTTGAGCGCCGAAAACAGCCGCTTGGCATAATCGCGATCGGCCGTCAGGTTGTCGTCGACGAAGACGAACATGCGGCCGGACAGTTGACCTACTTCGGCGATTACTTCCTCGACCGGTCGCTGGCGTTGTGTGCGCTGACTGAAGGCAGCTACCGCGCAGAAATCACAGCCGTGAGGACATCCTCGAGTAGCTTGGACGGCGTTAATCGTTGCGTATCTGTCATCACTCAGCAGGTGACGTGGCGGTTCCTTCAGCCCGGCCAGCGATGGCGGCTGTTCGTTTCGATAGATCCCGTGAAGGCATCCACGCGAAACATCAGCCAGCACTTTCTGCCACACGCCTTCCGCTTCGCCGACGACGATAGCATCGGCATGACGAATCGCCTCGTCCGAGCATAGCGTCGGATGCATTCCTCCGAGTACCACGGGAATCTTGCGCCGTCGGAAGTGTCTGGCGATCTCGTAGGCGCGCGGCGCGAGAGCCGTCATGCATGTGATACCGACCAAATCCACGTCCGCGTCCCACGGAATGTCCTCGATCTGCTCGTCGACGATCTGAATGTCCGCGTCCTTGGGGCATTCGGCCGCCACGGAAAGCAGGCTCAGCATCGAAAAACGAAATGTCTTGCCGCTGAAGATCCGGCGACGTCCAACGTGCCGCCATTTGCCGCTGGCCGGTGCTATCAGGAGAATCTTCATCGTAGCGTCCTGCCTTGTTTTGGGAAGGAAAAGGCAATGGGAGTAGTCGACTTGTGAGTGCCGCCCAAGAACAAACGCGAAGAACACTGTCGAAAGGGAGAAAGAAGACCAGTTGCCGCGCAATTCAGCTCACTCTCTCATTGATGCCTGTTGACAAAGCATGACTATTTGGCTAAACATGCAAATACAAATGACCGATAAGGTGATGTATGGACAAGAAACGCTTAGCCAAATACGAAGCTCGGGCAAAGATCATCAAGGCACTCGCGCACCCTGCCAGATTGCTGATCGTGGACGAACTGGCGCAGCAGGGCGAGCGGTGCGTGTGCGAATTGACGGAGATGATCGGCACCGATATGTCCACCGTCTCGCGCCACCTCAGCCAACTGAAAAATGCAGGCATAGTTACGGACGAGAAGCGAGGTACGACGGTGTATTACCGCTTGCGAGTGCAGTGCATCACGAACTTCCTTGATTGTGTTGAGTCGGTGCTCGAATCCAACGCGCGAGATCAACTGGTCACTTTGGAGACGTCATAACGCAAAGGGATGGCCAAGCGTTTTTTTGTGCCAATCCTTGCGTTTTTAGCCAAATACGCATCGAGCAGATCCGTCTCGCTATGGATCAAGGTGGTGTCATGAAGAGAGAAATCAAGATCTTCCTTGCTTTCGTGGTCATCTTTCTGATCGCGTGCTTCATTCCGTTGGCTATTCCGAAGTTCGATGCGGAGACGCCGACTGCATACAGTAACGTCACCATCGCAATCATCGACGCGTTTGTCCTACTGCAGTGGTATGCACGCAACCACACACTGGCCTGCGTTGTGCCAGCTCTGTTCATTGCCGGAGCGATCACGACGTTCCTCCGAAAAGAAGCGGTGCTGAAACACCTCGGGCCGAAGGCGAACAAAGTCGAAAGCTATTCCGTCGCGTCCGTCTCGGGCACAGTCCTGGCCGTGTGTTCGTGCAGCGTTTTGCCAATGTTTGCCGGCATCTACCGAGTCGGAGCCGGCTTGGGCCCCGCCGCCTGTTTCCTCTATGCCGGTCCGGCAATCAACGTGTTGGCCATTTTCTTGACGGCACGCGTATTGGGATTCGAACTGGGCGTCGCCCGCGTCGTCGGCGCGATCGTGTTTGGGATAATCATTGGGCTTCTGATGGCCCTCTTTTTCCGCAAGAGCGAAGAGACCCGCACTCGCGCCACAATGCAAATGCCGGACCCTCCAGCCGCCAAACGGCCCCTTCGCCAGAGTGCACTGCTGCTGGGCGCGATGATCGCATTCCTGGTCTTCAGTGACTGGTTCAATCCCGGCGAACGGGTGGTCCAGTTGAAGGAAGACGGTACGCGATTTCAGGCCGTGTTGGAGAGAGAGCTAATGGGCCAGTACCAAATACGGTTGGTTGAACCGTACGACGAGCACCAGCCGGGTGACATAATCTCGATGTACAAGTCGGATATCTCCTTGGAACCAGTCAAGCCAGACTACTGGGTTGTGCAAATTCACAAGATCCGCTGGTACCTTGCTGCCGCGATGGGACTGCTGGTCGTTGTGATGAGCCTCAAGTGGCTTGACAAAGATGAATTCAAGGAATGGATGGAAAACACCTGGACCTTCTCGAAACTGTTGGTCCCTCTGTTGTTTGCCGGCGTGTTCGCCGTGGGGTTCCTCGGCGCACTGATCCCGGAGAAGCAAGTTGCGGCGTGGGTGGGAGGCAATAGCCTGACGGCAAACCTTGTCGCCTCGGTTGTCGGCTGCTTGTTCTACTTCGCGACGCTCACCGAGGTTCCGATTCTTCAGACTCTAGTGGACAACGGAATGGGTTCGGGACCGGCATTGGCCCTGTTGCTAGCGGGCCCGGCGCTATCCATCCCAAGCATCCTCGTGATTCGATCAGTCATCGGCAACACGAAGACAGCCGTGTTCGTGGGGCTGGTTGTCGTCATGGCCACGATTGCTGGTATGGCCTTTGGAGCCCTGTTCCCGGATAATCCAGTTATGGGCCGGCATCCGCCAACTGTTGCCGCGTCGGATCTGTCCGAGTAGCGTGGGAACATACGACCACCGAGACTTCTGCAAGCGAAAGGAACGATATGAGACTGCTGCAAGTTCTGGGGCCTGGCTGTCCCAATTGTGCCAAGTTCAAGGAAAACGCCGATACCGCCGTGCGAGAGCTTGGCATCGAAGCCACGGTCGAGAAGGTCGACGATATCAATAAGATTACCAGCTTTGGCGTGATGATGACGCCGGCCCTGGTGATCGACGGCGAAGTAAAGGTTGTTGGTCGCGTACTTGCGGTCGACGAGATCAAGGAACTCTTGGCGTAATGCCCCCTCGCGTCTTTGATGCGAGGGCGAGATTGGGAGGGCGACCATGGACCTCAAGAACGCGCTGGCTGTTTGCCTGATATCTCTCTTCTCGGCGACGATCGTTGTGTTGATCGCTCGAGTGCTCGATCTGCAGGCAGCGGCGCGGATCGAACCGCAACTGGCCAGGATCGTCGAGGAGCTGGAAGCGATCCGCAAACAAGGCGGATTCCCGGCGGGTCAGGCGGGCGTGGCGCAAAGCGAAGCGGTTGATGATGGCCTCGTGGTCTATTACCTGCATGGCCTCAAGCGTTGTGTCACTTGCGAAGCGATCGAATCGCAGACGCATGAAGTGGTCCAAATCGATTTCGCTTCGCAGTTGGAGAGTGGAGAAGTGGTTTGGAAGGTTGCGAACTACGAGCAGCCCGCGGGCGAGGACCTGGCGACGAAGTTCGAGATTGACAAGTCGAACGTCGTGCTCGTGCGGATGAAGGATGGCTATATCGAGGAATGGAACCGCCTGGATAACGTTTGGGCATTGTGGAACGACGAACTAGCCTTTGCTGATTATGTCCGGAGTGAGATCGAGCAGATGTTGCCAACGCCGGACGAACAAACCGGCGAGGCACCGGACGATGTACCGGAGGGCTTCCCCGGTCCGGATGACATTCCCATGCCGATCGACGTACCTGTGCCCCAATGACAGAAGATTGCACTTCGCGGCTTTGGCCGCTGATCGCCTACAAGAGGAGAAAACTGAAATGAAACGTACCGCAGTCGCCTTCCTGACCGTTGTGTCCGTGGCTTCGCTTGCCGCGACGATTCCCAGCGCGGTCTCGGCCGCCGAGCCCCCTGCAGACCGCGTTTTCGCGTTGTACTTCCACCGCACCGAGCGCTGTCCGACGTGCCAGACCATGGGGAAGTATTCGGAAGAAGCCGTCAAAAAGGGCTTCGCCAAAGAGGTGAAAGCGGGCACGGTGGCGTTCTACTACATCGACTACCAAAACCGAAAGAACGCTGCACTGAAAAAGGGCTACAAGATAACCGATCCCGCTTTGATCGTTGCCAAGATCGTGGGCAATAAGGTCAAGGAGTTCAAAGACCTGGAGGACATCTGGGAGAAGGTCGATGAAAAGGAAGCGTTTTTGAAGTACGTCCGGGAAAACGTTACAGCCTATCGCAAGTAGGCCAACGTGGGAGATCGCGCGTGTCTGCCTACCTGCTTTATGTCCTGGCGGCTCTCTACCTGGGCGTGCTGACTTCCATCAGCCCGTGCCCATTGGCGACCAATATCGCTGCCATCTCCTATATCGGGCGAAAGGTCGAAAACTCGCGTCTGGTGATCAACGCCGGATTGCTCTACACATTGGGACGATGCCTGCTGTATTTGGTCCTGGCGGTACTGCTGACGACCACCGCACTGTCCATACCTGCTGTGTCCCGCTTTCTGCAGAACGACCTGTACCTGGTGCTTGGACCGATCCTTTTGCTCCTGGGCGTGTTGCTGGTGGGACTGATTACCGTCACAGGCGGCGGGACGATGGTGACCGAGGGAATGCAGAAACGCGTTGATGCGATGGGAATCTGGGGAGCGTTCCTGCTGGGGGTTCTGTTTGCAGTTTCACTTTGTCCAGTCTCTGCAGCATGGTTCTTTGGATTGCTGGCCCTGGTGATGGGCTCCGAATCCGGTGCGGGCCTGATAATGCTGGAACTGGAGAAGATTGGGATTGCCCTGCCAGAGGCATCGTTGCCGGGTGGCGTCTTTGTTCTGCCGTTGATTTACGGCATTGGCACTGCGTTGCCGGTGATCGTGGTGGCGTTTCTTCTGGCGTATAGCGCTCAATCCGTAGGGAAGATGTACAACGTCCTGGCAAAGGTCGAGTGGTGGGCGCGGATGACCACCGGTGGCTTTTTCATGGTAGTCGGCGTCTACCTCTCCCTGAAGTACGTTTTTGAAGTGATCTGAGGCGATGTCACAAGTAAAATAGACCGATGAAAGAAACTGGGATCTGTCGGTCTTGCGATATTGCCAAAAGAACATCTGTAGTTGGACATATTTGAAGGAGTCTCCGATGACCAGAAAATCTCTGTTAACCGCAATCATGTTGGTCCCGTTTGCTCTGTCCGCCGTAGCGTTTGCTACGACTCCGGCCGAAGCGTTCAAACGAGGAAAGACGAAGCTGTCGGAAGGAGATCTTCGCGGAGCACTCAAGGAATATGCCGATGCGGCCCGGACGGCGCCCGAAAACGAATCCTATCTCCAAGAGTTTATGCTCGTACGAAACGCCGTCTTGCTCAAGCACAACCTTGCCAAGACCGAGGATCAGGCGCAGTGGCTGCAGATGGCTAAAGGGCTCCGAGCTTTCTATGCAGGCAACGGACTGCTCCAGCAATCGCTCGAACTGGACAAACAGATCCATGCCAAGCGGAACACGGGTTTCACAGCAATGCAGCTGGCCGAAACACAACTTGCGTTGGACTTGAATGAAGACGCAGAAAACGTCCTGTCGGCACTGGACACCGAGAAATCGACGACGGCCTCTCGCGCACTTTTGGTCATCGCATTGGTGCGACAGGGCAAATCTGCCGAGGCACATACCATCGCTGAAGCAACAGCGGCCTCGGACAAGGACGGTCCGATCACACGATACGATCTGGCTCGTATGCAAGCTGCTCTGGGCAATGCGGACGAGTCCATCACGTTGCTGACAAGTTCCTTCGAGGCGACGCTTCCAAGCAGGCTCGATCTCTTCAAGAGACACGCGGCGAAATGCCCTGAGTTCACGGCGATAGCGAAGTCCGCAAGCTTCCAGAAGGCGTTAGCGACCGAAAGCAAAGTGACCGAATCGGAGTGCAGCAGCGGCAGCAGTTGTGCAAGTTGCCCGATGCGAGGCGGATGCGACAATTCCAGCGGCCAATAGGAGTGACCGCGTGATCAAGACACGGAGGGTGGTTCAGCTTGCCGCGATTGTCCTGGTGCTGGTGGCTGTCTTTCTTGTTGGTGGCAACTGCGAACGCTGGTGCCCGTTTGGCGGCGTCGAGGCTTTGCATACCTATTACACGTCCGGCGATATGCTCTGCTCGCTGGGCGTCTCCAACTTCTTTATCCTTGGCGGTGTTCTGGCAACGGCACTCCTGGTCCGCCGAGCGTTCTGTGGCTACCTGTGTCCCATCGGAACGATCTCAGATTGGCTGCGTGCAATTGGCCAGTGCTTGGGCATCAAATGCGTGCGAGTTCAAGGGCCGCCCGACCGCATCCTGTCGCTGGGCAAATACGTCGTATTGTACGTGGTGCTGCGGGCCACGTGGAGCGCCGGCGAACTGGTCTTTCGCGGATACGATCCATGCTACGCACTGATCAGTCGGCACGGTACGGACATCACTTGGTGGGCGTACGCCATTTCAGCGACGATCGTCGTCGTGTCGGTGTTCATCACCATGCCCTTCTGCCGTTGGTTTTGCCCACTGGCGGCGGTACTCAGTCCATTTTCCCGATTCGGGCTGACACGAGTGAAACGTGACCGAGAAGGCTGTAGCGATTGTGGTGTCTGTTCCGAACGTTGCCCGGTGGCCATCCCCGTGCACGAAGTTGAACAAGTGACGGCAGCAAGGTGTATTTCGTGCATGAGTTGTGTCCAAAGCTGTCCGTCCAATCGCAACAAGAACAAATCGCTTGTATGGGGTCCTCCCGGTCATTCGCGGCGCAGATGGTCCGAGGCCGTATTGGTCGCGATTCTCCTGCTCTGTACAACGACGGCCGTCACCGCTTCCTATCTCTTTCCCATGCCATCGTTTATCAGGACGCGCGGCGAACGGCCTGATCACGTGACTTCTATTGAATTGAAGGTCGAGGACCTGACTTGCCGGGGACGTGCAAACCTATTCGTCTATTTCCTCGACCGTGATGACGATTTCCTCGAACGTGACGACGATATGTACCAGGTGCCCGGCTACCTCAAAGTGGAAGCGTGGCCAGATCCGATATTGGCCGATGTCCGTATCACGTACGATCCAAGTCTGACCAACGAGACGGCGATCAAAAAAGCCATCACCGAGCCATACTTCGACATGAAAGCCAACTTCTGGCGCTCGTCGCCGTTTCGTATCGAAGGCTACGATCCGCTAGACCAGGATATGGAACTCCTGGAAGGAATTCTCGACGAGTAACGCCGATTTGTGAAGTGACCGAGGCCAATGAAACTAGCGTTTCGCTTCAGTCTCCGTACTATGCTGCTGGCCATCACGCTGTGGTCCATTCTCCTGATGGGTTTTATTCAATGGGGAATGGTCGAGGCATTGGACTTGGCGTTGCTGGCCGTTAGTCCGTTGGTCCTTGTCGCTCATCTACACCGCGAGATCGTCGTCCAGCGACGCGTGGCTTCCGGCGTGCTGTCAATCATTCACGTGCTGGTGACCCTCGCCGCGACTGTAGCCGCATACGGGTTGTCGCGCGTCTACGGAGGCTGGTACGGCGACTTGGCTTGGGCCGTCGCTTGGGTACCCATGTTTCCATTGCCCCTGATGCACCATTTTGTCTGCCAATACTGCGGGTGGCATTCCGGACTGGCTCAGCCGGGAACCTACTTGCTGGTAGTCGTCCTTAACACATTGCTGTGGACACACGTCTGGCGGTGGCGAAAGACAAAACGGTTGGCGCGCGAAACCGAGGAACAGGCTCTTCCATAGCCCGGCCAGCACGAGGCTACTGCGAAATGTTGTCTGCCGTAGAAGCAGTGACTATCTGGAATCGAGACGCGACGAGCCCAACAGGCAAAACCAGACACAAGCACAGAGTCGCCAGAGCTGCCATCGTGCCTATCACCACCGGGACGGCGACGCTACGGATTGCGAAATCGCCCACGGCATATGCAGCGATTCCAGCAAACCACGAAACCGCCAAGAAGATCGCGAAGGGAACCGCGCTGCGCAGGAAACTCCGCCAGATTGATCTGGAGGAACTCTGCTCGTCGCGACTTCGGCGGCGAATTGCCTCGCAAATCAGCGCGTAGCCCGCAACCGTCAGCAGCAGAATCGCAGCCGATGCGCATATAAAGGGCAACGTGACAGGGCCTCGTACGATTTCGATCACTGCGACCAGCAGCAGAAGCTGCAGCAGACTCGCCATACTGCCGCCCAACCCCATCACGCCGCATCTCACA
This sequence comes from uncultured Pirellulaceae bacterium, assembly GCA_964617665.1. Taxonomy (GTDB): domain Bacteria; phylum Planctomycetota; class Planctomycetia; order Pirellulales; family Pirellulaceae; genus JADHUC01. The sequence goes on along the minus strand of CAZUAH010000021.1, from coordinate 17,562 downwards.
GGCATGATCAGCCAGATGAACGCGAGCAGGCCAAGTGTAACCGAGATGGCTAACCAAGCCGTTCGCCACACGGCATCGTCACTGGGAAAGGCCGTCTCCGAAACCGGTGCGTCCCGCAACAAGACCGGAAGGCTGCCAGCATGGAGTATGCTGACGATGAAGTCGACCTCCTCCCGAGTGAAATCACCAGTGATCTGACCACGGTCGCTGATTGTACTCATGATCCTCGGTGCGGACAGCACTGTTCCATCCAGCACGATGGCCAATCGTTGATACGAGTTCCTTTGCTTGTCGGGCAAATTGCTGCCCGTCAGCGCCGCCATCAATCCAATGCCTCGTCCACCCTTCACGTTGAACCTGATGCAAGGCCGCATTGTCTCGTCATACCCGCGGCCGACCATACCCAGGTGCTCGCCGGTCACCGCCAAGTCTTCGTTGACGATCATCAGAACGTCGATCTCTTCGATGCCCTCTTCCATCAGGTGGTGTTCCAGTGCGTACTCCTCGACGGCGCTGAACGAGGCGGGTAGTTGGATCAGTTCTCCCGTGTCGGCGTTCCGGATGACGTCACCTGCCACCTGAATCCTGAACGGGCCAACGCCAGGGGCGACCGTTTTTTGATTCGGGTCTACACGACCGACGCGAGCCCAATAGCCGACGGTTTCGTCGGCGTCCTTTACATATCTTGAACGCTGCCGCTCGGCATCTTTCGACTGCACTTCAGCCAAAGTAATGACGCTCTTATGACGCACATGATCCCACTTGGCCACGATGAGGAATTTCAGGTAGCCAGCCGTGCTGATCAGCTTCTTCATCTGTTTCATTTCGATGGCATCCATCTCTGGGACGATGATCTCCACCTGCCAGTCGCCATAGCGGCGTACAACGACTTCCCTTGTGTCGCTGGGGTTGATACGGCTCTCCAACGCTTGAACCAGGTTCCACATGTCGACCGCCGCCAAAGAAAGGTCCGCATCTTTGGCATCTTCGGGTGCGTCAAAGTCTACCTCGTAGACCATTCGCACGCCGCCGGTGAAGTCGAGGCCCATTTTCGGCGGCCAGGCCACGATGATGACCACCAGCAGCACAATCGCGAAGAGGAGCAATCCAACGAAAAGCAAAGCCGTCAGCAACTTCATGATGACTTCCCCTGAGCGGAGTTGAGTCTTGATTGTACGGTCCGATGCTGGTACTTCGCCAACTATCTCCCAGAATTTGTACCGGCAACCGCATAATCGGCTCTAAACACTGCTTAAGTCATGCCATTGTCGTCGTTACCTTCATAGGTTCTGCCTTCACGGTCTTCCGTTCCCGCTCGATTCTGCGCGACTTCATAAAGTTTCTGACCGCACGGCGTCGGATACTTCCCTGTGATGCACGCTTGACAGAGTTCGCTCGCGTCAAAACCGATACACTTCGCGACCGACTCAACGGGCAGGTATCGAAGGGAATCGGCTCCAAGCTCCTTCGCCATGCTCTCCTGTGCCTCCTCCGTCAACTTTCCATCGGGCAGGAACTGGCAGGCGAACAACTCGTCCGTTGTCGACATGTCTATGCCGTAGAAACATGGTGCAATGATGGGTGGACAAGCGACGCGGACGTGAATCTCCTTGGCGCCTCCGACCTTTCGCATTCGATCCAGCACCACCCGCATCGTCGTTGAACGCACGATGGAATCCTCGACTAGGAATACGCGTTTGCCATGAAGCACCTCGCGCAAAGGAATGTACTTGCGCAGAGCCTTCTTCTGTCGGCTGTCACCCGATTCGATAAACGTCCTTCCCGTATAGCGATTCCGAATGATGCCTTCGCGCGACGGCAGTTTCAGCTCGAAAGCCATGGAGTCCGCAGCCGCTTTGCTTGTGTCTGGGACAGGTACAACGATGGTATCGTCATCCAGCCGGACCCTTCCATACTCCAGTTCCAGCCGCGCCAACTCGGCCCCCAGGGCCGTACGCGACGTGTAGACACCACGGCCATCCAAAGTGCTGGCTACATTGGCGAAATAGACCCACTCGAAAAAGCAATGGGCGCGTCTCGTTTCGGACGAGAACGGCTTGATATCGAACTTTCCATCCGCAATGTCAATCGCGTGTCCGGGCGGTACCGGTTTGATGTTCTCCGGAGCGATCCCCATGTTGACCAGCGGCACACTCTCGCTGGCCGCGGCAAACAGCGGACCTTCTATCGCGTAACACAATGGCTTGATCCCCAATGGATCACGTGCTACCAGCATCTCGCCATGTGCGTTCAGGAATACCAGGCAGTATGCCCCGTCAAAACGATTCCCAATCCTCCGCATCATTTCAACTAGACTGGTACGCGGCGATGCAGCCAGATCGCGACTAATCTCGTGCATCATCACTTCCGTGTCGGTCTCTCGGGCCAGATGGTGTTCCCTATCGTGCAGCAGCGCGTCGCGAAGTTCCTGATAATTCGCCAGCTGACCGTTAAAGCCGAAGCTGAACCACTTGAACTTCTGAAGGTGGTGTCTCTCGAACGGTTGAGCGTAGCCACGATCGTCCTTGCCGCATGTCGCGTACCGCACGTGTCCGATCGCGGCGGGGCCCGCGTACTCTGCCATCAACTCCTCGTATTCGGCTTGGTGAGCCAGCTTAAAAACTTCACTCACCGAACCGATGTCCCTGTGTGTATCAATCACTTGGGCCCGATCGGCGTTGTAGGACGTCAAACCGGCGGCCAACTGCCCCCGGTTCTGAATGTCCTGCAGCATGTGAGGCACCAGCCGCGATACGCATTCTTCCCCAAGTTTCTTCGGATTCGACGCGCTGTCGGCCATGCTGGGCAAGTGATAAACAGCCACTACCCCACACTCGTCGTGTATGTCACTCATCGAACCGTCCTGTGATGTATTGATGTCGTGGGAAGCCGCCGGAGCGAATGGCCCTTGGATAGGGCAAAGATAGAAACGCTCGTTCCCTCACTGCTCGTCGGGGCCCACGAGACCAGGGCGGCAGTGGCTGAACACTTACGTCTGCACGATTGATTTCCGTCTGGCGGTGTGGTTCAGCAAAGGGGAATCGGCGACACGATACCTCTCGACAGCTGACAAGTATAGGGTGGCTCCGTCCGATTGGCTAGGACCACATTAGGCCGGCTAATTGTGCGAGAAGGGGGGCACGATCCTGTCGCAGGAGGAAACCCGACCGTGACTGTGCACTTCCCGTGCAGCCGGTATTCTGGGCGAGCTGTTTCGTGACTTTCAATCCCATTCGGAACGGCTAAAATCGAATTCGCATATCGGCATGCGTTTGAGCCGTCTAACCTCTACTCAACCTGTGGGGAGGAATCGTCATGAGATTGCCGTTCTTGGTCTCTTACGTACTGGTGTACCTATGCGCTGCGGCTAGAACGACAGAAGCTGCGTCCCAGACGAAGCTCGACGTTCCCATGGATCGCGACTTGATCAGCGTCGTGGTTCGATTCGGCCTGAAGGACAAGGAACCGGAGACTTGGGAAGGCACGTATCAATTGACGCGTGGCCAAATCATTGCCACGGACGGTTGGCGGTTTGCCGGCGGCGACTATGCAACACGGTCTGAATTCAAGTTGAACGTCCGTCGCTTCTATCCGCGATTCTGGAATCGCCGCGGTCGCGATCCGAGCGTGCTACCGATGGAGCCAAACGGTTTTGTACTCACCATCGCAGATGTAGCACAGTCGACGTCGCTTGAAGTGAAGTCATCGCAGGGCAACTTCACCGTACCCGTCGGACGCCTGCAGTACGGCAGTTCTAGACGTGCACTCGACGGAAACGTGGAATTCGAACGCGTGCCGACTTCGCGCTTGATCGTCGAATCCGGAACCGAAGATGCATATCCATGTGCTCTGATGGGGCCGAACGGCCGGCTTTGTGTCGCCTATATCGCCTTTACGCACGGAGTAGGTTTCAAGTCGCGTCTACCAATTACGACTGCTCCTGCCGACTTCGCCTACTTGGCAAAGCCCACCGGTGGCGACCAGATCATGCTCATGGAATTCCATGACAATCAGTGGACCGCGCCGACAGCATTGACGGACGATGGCAAGGATCTGTTCGGCGTGGCGATGGCCACCGACGGCCGAGATCGGCTGTGGGTATTTTGGTCGGAGAACGTGGAAGAGAATTGGGACCTGTACGCCAAGGTGCGAAACGACGACGGCTGGTCGGATCCGATCCGGATCACCACTGCACCGGGATCGGACTTCAGTCATGCGGCGGCAACGGATGCCGATGGCCGAGTGTGGCTGGCGTGGCAGAGCTTTGGCGAGACAAATTCGGATATCTGCGTTGCGTCCCAGGACGGAGCCAGCTTTGGCAAGCCGACGGTCATTGCGACCAGTGCGGCCAACGACTGGGCGCCGTCGATTGCCACGTCGCAAGACGGCCGAGTTGCCGTGGCGTGGGATTCGTACGAGAAAGGCAACTACGACGTCGTGACGAAGATGCGCAGAGGAGGACAATGGGGCGATCAACGTGTCATTGCTGGTTCGCGGAAAAACGAAGTTCGATCCAGCCTCGTGTTCGACCAGCAGGATCGATTGTGGATCGCCTACGAGATTTCGCCCGAGGGTTGGGGCAAGGACTACGGGCCGTATGACCGAAGCCCAAAGGCCACGGCGTTGTACCAGGAACGGGCGATTGGCGTGAAGGTATTGAAAGCCGACACGTTGTACGAGCCGGAATCCGACGTGAATCGTGCGATGCCCATGCCGGACGGCCGACGGCGATGGCCGAACGCTGGTGACGGCGTAAAGGCGGCCGGGCCAAAACTGGCGGTTGACGCCAACGGCCGATTGTGGCTGTCCGCTCGGATACGCATGACGCGGTTCGACAACGTTATCGGCGGGGCCTGGGTGAGCCATCTGACCACGCTCGATTCTGACGGATGGCAATCGGCCGTCATGGCTCCACAGTCGGATGGGTTTCTTCACGAGTCGTCGGCGCTGGCGCCGGCTCGGGGCGGCGGCTTGTACGTCGTTTCGTGCTCAGACAGTCGATTTCGCGATGCCGCGACTTTCGGCACTCCACGAACGCGTCGGAAGGCAAAGCCTGGGGCTGCCAAACCAGCGACTACTCGATCCTACATCAGCTATCCAGATGCAGTGTTCAACAAAGAGATCGCCATCGCGGATACGGGCGAAGTGGCCAAACCAAGCGGCGAGTGCAAGCTTGTAGCTGTCAAGTCCGATGTGCCGGCTGGCCCATCCAAAGCAGCTCGCGAGGAAGCCGAGCATGTGGCGGCCATGCGAGCCTACCGCGCCGAGGTGGATGGCGAATCACTGCGAATCGTCAGGGGCGAGTTCCATCGTCACACCGAGATATCCAGCGATGGCGCCGGCGACGGCACCATCTTCGATATGTGGCGATACGGGATCGACATGGCCGCATTGGACTGGATCGGTAGCGGTGATCACGACAATGGAAACGGTCGCGAATTTTCGTGGTGGTTCACGCAGAAGACAACGTCGATCTTCGATGTGCCTAGTCAGTTCACGCCGATGTACACGTACGAGCGCAGTTGCACGTATCCCGACGGTCACCGCAACGCCGTGTTTGCCAAACGCGGCATCCGACCGCTGAATCGACTACGAAGCGGCTTGGGCAAAGCCATGGATGAACTGCCGCCCGACGCGAAGCGGCCTAACAGTGCCGACACGCAAATGTTCTACAACTACTTGCGTTACTTCGACGGTGTCTGCGCGAGCCATACTAGCGGGACAGGCATGGGCACGGACTGGCGCGATAACGATCCGAAGGTCGAACCCATCGTCGAAATTTACCAGGGCGACCGCCAGAACTACGAACGACCCGGCGCCCCGCGCACCAACACGGCCGATTACTCGCTCGGCGGTTGGCGGCCGTTGGGCTTCGTATCAAGGGCCTTGTTGATGGGCTATCGCCTGGGCTTTCAGTCTTCGAGCGATCACATTTCGACGCACATGAGCTACTGCAATGTCTGGGTCGAGGAACCCACCCGTGAAGCCATCCTGGAAGGTATGAAACTCCGCCGCGTCTACGGTGCCACCGATAACATCATCGCCGACGTTCGTTGCGGCGATCGTTTCATGGGCGAGGAGTTCACGGTCGAAAAGCCGCCCACGCTCGACGTGAAGCTGATCGGAACGGCCCCGTTTGCTGAGGTGGTGATTGTCAAGGACAACGAATACGTCTACTCGATCAAACCCGACAAGCGGACCGTGGAATTCCAGTGGACCGATCTCGACGCACAGGCGGACAAGACCAGCTACTATTACGTTCGCGGTATCCAGCAAGGAGAAACGGAAACACGGAAGATATCCGGCACCACGGGCGGAAGAATCGACTACGAGTTCAACAACGGCGAAATCGTCTGGGTTTCGCCGATGTGGATTACGTACAAGCCGTGATTTCGCCGCGGCAAGTGGCGCACCCCTCGTAGCCGCGTTCGCCAGAACGCGGGAATTTCCGCACTCTGGCGAGTGCGGCTACGAGTCAACAAACGAGCCGCTAAGCCTCGATGGTATACGGCGGTCTCTGTGGCCGGGCGACAAGGGCGCTGGCTTGTTCGTCGCCGACGAAGTCCTCCTTGTTCGGGTCCCAACGAAGTTTCCGGCCCAGCAGCATGCCGATGTTGCATAAGTGGCAGGAGCTGACGGAGCGATGGTGAGTAAACACGTCGGATACCGGTTCCGAGCGATCTTTCACGCACGCGAACAGGTTCCGCATGTGCTCGACGGTCGCCAGGTCACGGCCCGTGTTCGCTGCGTCCGTTGTGACGCCGTGCGGGTCGATCGGCTTGCCTTTGTACAGGCGAACCGTGTCTTCGGCCAACTTGTCGCGATCGGCTTTGGTCAGGTCTTCGATCGGCTTGCCGCTCAGACGCGCGCGGTTGACGTAGAACCGGCCCTTCTCGCCCTCGAACATGATCCCGTTGCCGGGTCCGTGGATTGCGACCATCCTGGATCCGTTTGCGAACGTTAACGTCGCCTCGAATTGAGTTGCCGTGTTGAAGCCGTTGGGGATTCTCACTTTGCCGGAGAAGAAGTCCACTGGATCCACGTCCTCGGGGATCATCGGATATTGGCCGTTACCCTCGATCTGGACTGGGCCTGATTTGTCGTAGCCGAGTGCCCACTGGGCTATGTCCAGATGATGGGCACCCCAGTCGGTCAGTTTGCCGCCCGAGTACTCCAACCACCAGCGGAACGCCCCGTGACAGCGTTGGGGAGTGTACGGAACCTTCGGGCATTGGCCCAGCCACACGTCCCAGTTCAGGTGCGGTGGCGGATCGGCCGTGGGAAACGGTCCACCCTTCGGGCCCGAACCGATGTAGCATGTGGCCTTGACCACATCGCCGAGGCGCCCGCTCTGCACAATCGCCACGGCCATGAGGAACTGAGCACTGCTTCGCTGTTGCGTGCCCACTTGCACAACACGGCCGGTCTCTTTGACCGCCTTGCATAGTTTCTTGCCCTCGTCGATAGTCAGCGTCAACGGCTTTTCGGAGTAGACATCCTTACCCGCCTTCACCGCGTCGATAACGATCCTCGTGTGCCAGTGGTCCGGCGTTCCGACAGTTACCACGTCGATATCCTTGCGATCCAATAGCTCGCGATAATCGCTGTATGCCGTGCACTTACCACCGCCAGCGAACCTTTCCGCTCGTTGGCTGTCCACATCGGCACACGCGACCTTCTCGCCCAGCCCACACGCCGTGTTGCCGACCAGCGTCCCGCGCCCACCGACGCCGATGCAGCCAATACGCAACCGCTCGCTTGCCGGCTCGCCCGAGTGCGACTGCCCAGTCCACAACCACGGTACAGCAAAGCTGCCCGATAGGGCCAGAGATCTCTTCACAAACGCGCGACGGTTAAATTGGTGTCTGGTCATCAGTTGATTTCTCCTCGAGTTGTTTGCGTCAACGCTGGCGCGATGCATGGTCTGGTTCGTAAATCCAGGATACCTTCAGTCATGCCAATTTGCCAGTCTCGTGCTCGCAGTACCGCCTTCAGGCGGCTCCGTCGCATCAAAGACCGCATAAACGCGGGACTACGAGCAACGAATTCCGCTACGGCGCTACCGTTGCGCGTCTTCAGAACTAGCGTTCTTGCGATTCCACTGCCATCCGGATGAAGACGTTCTCTGGCTTGCCGTCCACGTTGATTGTGTAATCGCCCGGTTCTTGCATCTCGACGACCTCTCCTTTCAGCTCGTCGCCCAGTTTGTAGCCATGTGTAATCCGCATGGTTTTCTGAGGCGTTCTCTCGGGCTTGAGATGCACGGTTGCTCGCAGCACGTTTACCCCCGGCTTACCCGTATACTTCACGAACGCGACCTTCGCTGGCTTGTCCAGACGCACATCCTCGTCCCACTGGTAGCGCCAGTGATTGACCCATGTCGGTACGTTGGCCTTGTAGATTTCCTTGAAGTCGGTTGGCTCGTCGACGGCGAACGCGATGCGGTTGTCCGTGTTCTTTGCCGCTTGGTTTTGGTGAGTGGTGAAACACGCGCCGGCTGTGAACCAGTCGATCTCCGTGCCTTCGGGCGCTTCGAGTTTCAGGATCACGTCGCCGCGGATACGAGCCGTCTTGCGTTCCAGGTCGTAGTCTTCCGGCATATCGACCACATACTTCTTCAGATCCTCCGGATCGGCGACGTTCGGTAGCACGAACATGGGCCGAGTCAGCTTGCCGTAACGATCGCCGATTTCGTAACGACACTCGTTCACTCCGCTCGCCAGACGCGGAAGGCTGATCGGTGCCACTTGCACCCAGGTCCGGATGGTCATTGCCCGCAGCACCAGTTCGTTCACTCTGCCTTTCGCATGGAGTTTCAACAGGAAACCGTACGTCCCTTTGACCCACTTGGTCAGATCGACCGGAACCGGCCCTTGGTCGTGCGGAACTGTCGCCACTTCTTTCCACGTCTTGCCATGATCAAGTGAGACCGACACTATCATCGGTCGGGCGACGTCGAGCGTGATGATCGAAGCCTCGGCATCATCGCTCTCATCGACCAAGTTGTTGACCTTGGGGACAATGATCCATGGTGTGAAGACCTCGAACACTGCCTCGCCGCTGCCGGCAGTCGCAAATTTCAGCCCCTCGTTGCCCGGTTGCAGATTCGTCGCGCAATGGACACCGCCTGCGAAGTCGCTGCTGGCGTCGGTCAGGTTCGGTTCGTAGTGCCACAGCCCGTTACCTTGCGTCCAGACGGAGAAGTCCGAATGGTTCGACTTGTAGCCGATAGGCTCCTTCTCCAGCAGACTGCGGACGAAGCCTCGGTTGTACGCTTCCAGATGATGCCAATATCCACCCTGGGGGCGCCACCAGCGAGTGAGCGACTCGCCCTGGCGGAGGCGGAAGTCCATCACGTGGCCCATCTGAAACCAGCGATAGAAGTTGTCGATGCGGCTGTCCCGATAGATCTCGAATACCCTCGCCTTGTTTCTGTCCTTCGGGAAGAACGGTTCGATCTTCCGCTGCGGATCGACCCACAGGTCGCGGTGCGTTTGTGCCTCGGCAAGGCTGGCAATGGTGCCGTCCGGTTTCATCAGGGCGCCGCGGACATCAAGGTCCAGGTAATGCCAGCCGCTGTTGTACCAGACCTCCGTCGTGCAGTGGTTCCACCCCGAAACGCCAAACGCTCGCCCTTTCTCGAAACCGACGCCCCGAAACACACCGTCCAGCGTCGGTCCGAAGATGCCGCAGTAGCCGACGTTGTAGATGTTCATCAGTTTCACGGGATCGCGCACGGTCGAGTACTCGCCCCACGGATCCGATCCATCGTTCACGGTGTTCATGTGGAACAAGCCAGTCTCGCGTCCGCAGAGGTATTGCCAGATGGCGATGGCCAAGGCCTCGTCCTTCTTGTCCTTCCATTCGTGGAACTGGCGGAACCGTTTCAGGTCCGTGACATCGGCGTTATGTTCGCTGGTCACCCGCGGACACAGAACATCGGCCGACGCGGGAACCGAAATCAGCAACAGTACCAGAACGGTAATGAGTCTAGGCATCGAAGGCCTCCTGATAGCTACATTTCGTCAGGTTGACGCGTCATCGTGACGTTTTCGTTTTGTAGAATCCAAGCATCGTTCACTGAGTCAAATTGAGGCACCAATACAACTTCACCAACTCGAGGGAACACGTGGCCCATCAACGAATTGGGCTCGCCTTCCCAGGCTTGCACGTGAACGCAGCCGTCGCGAAGTGACCAATTTCCGATGTATTCGCCATCATCGAATTGGCCATCGGGCGAGAATGTAATTGTCCCCATCGGCGTCCCGCCAAGATTCGAGACGGACCAGACTCCAGAGATCTGAAACGGAAAAGAGCGTTCTCTTGCACCGTCGCCCCGCAGAAACACGATCGAGATGCAAGCAACCGCGAAACACATCACAACGAGTGCGGCGATGTAATACTTCGTCTTGGCGTGGATTCGTCGTGAAGCAGTCTCTGAACCGGGAGGGCGAGGCTCCCGCCGAGCCGAAACGGCGGGAAGACACGGCTCAGCAGGAGCCTCGCCCTCCCGAGAATCGTTTTCGATATGTCTTGGTGTCATGGCACCACCAAATGGCGAGACGCATCGCCAGAACGAGTCAGGTTCTCGTCGTGCCCACGTCGTCGGGAACGTCGGGCAGATTCGCGTAGACCGCTTCCCAAGTGTCGCACGACTGCAGGCAATTCACAACAACGGAAAGCGGTTGAACGAAGATCTGCGGCAGGTCGCGCTCGCCGGGATGTTCGATCGGAAAAGCCAGTTTTTCTTCGGGCGGAGTGAATTGAGCATCGATCCTAGGTCGGTTGCCGCGTGCATCAATTCGATACCATCCGTAATCCTGCAAGTAGACGGCATTCAGGCCGTGGATACAAAATGGGGCGCGGTCGCCGTCAATCGTCAACCGTTGGTAACACACCCCCGCGGGGATTTCGTTGGCTCGCAGCAGCGCCGCCAACAAGTGACTCTTGGCGTAACAGAACCCGGTTCGATGACGAAGCACATCGGATGCTCGACATGTGACCGGATTCAGTCCATGGTCCGAGCTATGCTTGATTTCATCACGGACGAACTGGAAACACCGATCAGCCGTCGCGAATTCGTCGGCACCTGCTAGCGACGATGCGAGTCGCGTGACCTCCGAACAGCGAAAGTCGATCACCTCGCATGGTTCGAGATAATTTGTGGGATCAGGAGATGGTAACATCGACGAACACCTTGTGAGACTGGATCACTAGCCGCGTAGCGTCATGCTAACCGGAGCGCTCCGCGCGTCAGCGCCGAGCGCCTGGTTACACGCAAGATTCCATCCACGACGACGGCTATGCGGCCGGGTTTGCACGACTGTGCGATGCATTATACCATCCTCAGGGCACTTACAGCATTTAGAGGGTCATATTCACCCAGAGTCCGCGCGGACCCGAGGCATGACCAACGCCGCCGGGCGAGTAGTGATGAAGCAAGGCCAAGGGCAAGAGGAGGGGCCGAGTATCGGGCATATCACGGCGAAGCGTCGTGACGTATGCTGCTCTGGGCGCGTCGTTTGGCTATTCGCTCCATTCAATGCCGTTTTATACATCTTCAGACCACGCGCTTCCCCACGGCCCTTCGGTTCGGATGGCTTTGCTGTATCCTCGTGGTTCGTCGATTGATGTCAGGCACCAGGCATTCTTCGTCGCGAAGCAAAAGGACGATGTCACCGTCTCGGGACCATACCAGTCGCCAGTGATGGTTTTCCGGATCGGGGCACACGGCAGCGTCGAAGCCGTACCCCTTGGCAATCGGTGGCGGACCCGGCCGGTGGCTCTGAACATCTTTGACTTCGATCAACTCGCAACGGTTGTATGCGAAGCAAGTCGCCTCGACCGGACCGGTGCCATCCGGATCGGAACTCGCGGCATGCAGATGTACCCAACCAGTGAGCGAATCGTCAGCGAGAATCGCGTGGCGTTGAGTGTGTTGGCAGTAGGAGCAAGCAGCGAAGTCCTCTGTCATCGGTGCATCACCTTGACCAGGAATATCGACCCACGCCAAGCAAAAAGCGGTGGCAGTCCCTGGAGGATAAGGGGACCGCCACCGCCTGACACATTGGGGTCTCAGATTTCGACTAGTACGTGATAATCACGTCAGTCGCAAAGGTGAACTGATCGTCGCTGGCACCAGCATCGAACGGGAGGCCGGGAGTTGCGCCTACGAACCCCGGGGCACCGTCGTACCAGTCGCAGCGGACTTCGGGCCGCACAATCACATTCGTGTGCGGTCGCCAGTTGATGCCGGCCGTCAGGTTGAAGAAGTCTCCTGCGAAACCGCGACCAGCCCACGCAGGCATGCCTGGGATATTGCCAGCGCCCCCGACCCGGGCGCCATCATCGTCGCGGAACCACTCGAAACGCACATTGACGCCCAGGCACGGGTTGATCTTGTACAGGAAATAGTTATTCAGCCCGTACCATTCGGCGTCGGCGGCACCCGCGGGCGGCGCTCCGTTGTTCTCGACACCCAGGTTGTGGACCAGAACATATCGCAATCGCTCGGTTAGTTGCTGCTGATAAACCAAGCTGTACACGAACCGCTCCTGATCGCCTGGAATACCGTTGAGGTCTGGCGAGAACCCGGGATCTTGCGGTCCAGTAGAAAAGGCCCACGCCAACGAACTTGTGTTGTCGTAGTTCTGCCATTTGACGCCAGCCATGACGTCCCAGTCGTCGTTAGCGTCTTCAAACATCATCCAGCCGCGGTGAAGAGCGGCCTGTACTGACAACTGGTCGCTCAGCTTATAGTCAGCCAGTGCACCCGTAACCAACTGTGGCACGCCGTAGGCGTAGCCGTATGACAGGGAGTAAAGCGGGTTTCCTGGCGATGGGACTACCTCATAGTCCAATATGCCGGCGAAATGGCCCAGCTTGACGGAGAGGTTGTTATAGGCCACTTCCAGGTATGCCTGTGGAATGACGATGCCGTATCTTTCGAGGCCATTAATCCTGTCTTCAAGGCCGAAGTTGGCTCCGAATCGTCCATCGGTGCCGTACATCATGTCTACCCGGCCGCCAATGTCCCAGCCGTAGCCACCTGTGTTTACCGGCTTCACCGCATAGAACCAGAGCTGATGCATCTGGTACTCGGAGTTCAGATCGTTTGTAACGACTGGTCCGTTGAAGCCATCGGCCGGGTTCTTGCTATTGAAGGTGATGCCTTGCTGGATCCAGCCGCCCAGCATGATGCCCCTATCCTGAAACGCATACGGCTGCGGCATCTTCCACGGATCGCCCATACAACCAAGGCCGTAACAGGAACAGCCGCCCCCGTTGACCATGGGCGGCTCGGCCATCAGGTCGGCAACCTCAGCGTCACTCGGCGATTCGGTGGTCTCCTGGTTCGTCGCAGCCTCGGGCTCGTCAGAAATGGTCTCTTGCGCGGCCCAGACCATGCTTGTTGGGAACAGCCCCAACACAGCAATTGCGATCAACTCCTTCGTGATCTTCATGTTCAGTTACTCCGTCAGTAGATAGCCAGTACAGCGTGGGGGTGGACGAGGGACAGATTTTTTTCGGGGGCAGATGGTGATTCCGCAGCTTGTCTCAGATGGGTGCCATTTCCTACAGATTATGCATATCGGCAGGTAGTCCCTTACAGGTGCATATGTGAGTGTTCGGACTGTATGGAGGTATGATTTCAGTAGTTTTGCTTATGCGGCGCATAACGCGAAATCCTCGTCTACTAGTCGTACCGGCTAGAGAAGATATGACGACGAATCGTCATGTGCAGACGCACCAGTCACACACTGCGAAGGCGTCGCAAGATGTCCCAATACGCCCCTCGGGCACCCGCAGCAATGGCGTCAACTAGGGGTTGGTTGTCGTTGTAATTGTGGTCACTCAAGCCGCCATCTTGATTGTCGGGTGCCTCTTCCGCTGGGGGAAAGAAGCGTTCGTCGTCCCCGATCAGTTCGCACACCAGTTTCCCAGGATGATCGCCCAGGGCCGAGGAGATGTAGAAGGTTGGCTGTAACAAGTCGACAGCTCCCCCATAGCGACGCCTGATACTAGGATTTGCCTCCATAGGCCCTTCTGTGGATACTATGGAGGCCATTGGAGTGTTCGGATACACGCGCACGCCCAAAGCGGCACCAGCACAATCCGGGGCAATTCGCTTGAACGCCTCGATCGTTTCGGCGACGCTTTCCAGCGTCTCGCCTGGACCCCCGAGGAGCATATCCAGCATCACAGCGATTCCGTTGTTGCGGCAGCGCTCGACGGCACGGGCCGTGTCGCCTTCTAGGTGGGGCTGCCCGTACGTCTTCAGCATCGCGGGATTTGTAGCATCGCTGGTGAAGTTGATTCCGATACACCCGGCTTGTCTCATGCGGCGAGCCAGATCTTCTGAGAACGGCAGTACTGTCAGATAGGCATACCAGCGAACGCGGCTTCCCAGCCCGCGGCGTGTCAACTCGTCGCAAACGTCGATAGCGTGGCTGGCCGGCAGGTTGAACTCCGGATCGCACATGTGGTACACGTCGATGCCCTGCGCGAGCAGCGATTCGATCTCACCTGCTACCTCGGAGGGATCGCGCAGGCGATGCGTTGTTCCCTTGGCCAGCGGGTCTGCACAGTAGGTACACCGACGACTGCAGCCACGTTTCGTTTCCACTCCGATCTGTCCGCCTCGGCGCAAGTAGGTAGCGTTGTCCACGAGATCACGGTTCGACGAAAAGGCTACGGTTTGCGGCCACGAAGGCGAATTGGCGTGCAGCGCGCCATCACGCCTGAATACGAGCCCAGGAACACGATTCAATTGGCGGACACCGCGCAGTTCATTCAGCAGAGCCACAAGCGACGGTTCCCCATCGCCCCAGATGCCAAAGTCCGCACCGGTGTGCTCGATAATCTCCTTGGGAAACATGGAGTAACCAACGCCACCAAGTACGATGGGAGCGTCGGTCTGTTGACGTATGCCGGCAACCGTCTGTTCTAGAGTCGGAAGAAACGACTGGGCGCTTGGCCAGAAGCAATCGTCCACATTCCGAAACGACAAGCCGACCAGGTCGGGTTGGCACCGATCGAAATACCCCGCAATTTCACTGTCCGGGTCCTCAGCAAGGCACAGATCCAACAATTCCACATCATGCCCGGCTTTGCGCACGGCACTGGCGATGTAATCCAAGCCGATCGGCGCAATCGGCGGCGTCATGCGGTTGGTGTTAATCAGCGTTAGCATGCAATGTTTCCGCGTCGTACGAAGTGAACAACTAAGCCCGTTCATTCAGATTCATCATTACTCAGCGATTCGTTCTCGATCCGCTCCAGCGCGTAGCGAGCAAATTCGCGTACGCGATCGGCCGGATCGTTCGTCGCCCTGCGCAATGCGGGAATCGCGCGACGATCTCGACAGTAGCCCAAAGCGGCGGCCGTAGAAACACGTACCTGCTCGTCCGGGTCGTCCAAAAGCGCTATGAGACGCTCGACCATCTTGGCCGACGGCGGGAAGCCCGTTAGCGAGCCGACCGCTGTAGACCGAATCTTGGCATCTTTATCGTCCAAGTGTTTCAGCAGCACGTCCACGTTGATTCTTCCGGCCACGCTGCCCGCAAGCCACACGCCGTGTTTTCGGACCGTGCGGTCACTGCTGTTGACCATCGTAAGAACGATCGGAGCTGCCGCTTCCGCGTGTTTCTCGACCAGAGCTGTGATTGTCGTCCCCGGGCCGTCGTTGTCGAAACCCTCCACGTCATTGCGTTCGTACACTTCCAGCAACATCGGCAATGCCGCCAACTGTTCCGCTTCTGCGAGCGCATCGGCCGCCATGTTCGCAACGAAGATGTCCTTATCGCGACAGAGGACTTTCAGTTCGTCGACGCGGCTCTCGTCGGCCACTTCGCGGAGTCGCTGCGCAGCCTGGACCGCGTCATCCAGTTCCCAGGGCTCCTCATAGACCCGAATCGTCCGAACCAACTGATCCCATTCTTCGTCACCTACTCGCGGAACGTCATGGGACGATGGGGCTTCCTTTCGCTTGGCGTTTTTCGGGGGGCTAGACGCAGATTGTACCGTTTTATGCGCGGCCGTTCCCTCCGCGGGAACTGCAGTCTCTCGCTCGACCGTCGATTCCACTCGCGGCCCGTTTGTACGAGCTGAGTCTTCGTTTGACGCCGAGCCTTCCCCGAAGTTGCATCCGGCAGTAAGTAGAACCACCAGCAATGATAACTCTCTCATCCTATTCTCACTTGGTTCGTGACGCCGCCATGTCCGCGACCCGCTTAGATCGACTCGATACTCGTGGAATTCTCCCCCGCCTGTGAGCTGAAAACGGAACCCTGCAATTCAACACTCGGCAACCTCGTCGTGATTGTCACTGGTTGGGACGTCGTCGCGCCAAGACCACCGAGGTCTGAAGGGCAAACCCGCACGTACATCCCGACGACGCTTCGGGCATGAGCACTAGTCCGCCGGCTGGAATGATACTCATCCAGCAACTAGGGCGCGTTACACCGGTCAAATCAACAAGCCTTTCCGAGGGCAGGTCATACATGTAACAGCTATTCCGACGG
Source organism: uncultured Pirellulaceae bacterium (assembly GCA_964617665.1). Classification (GTDB taxonomy): domain Bacteria; phylum Planctomycetota; class Planctomycetia; order Pirellulales; family Pirellulaceae; genus JADHUC01. The sequence continues at coordinate 1,039 of CAZUAH010000021.1, read as the reverse complement.
AAATACAGACCCGTGGCGGATGCCGTTGGTACCGCACAAGTCTTGCTGTGGATCCAGAAGTCAAAGAACTCCGGATTCTGCGTCATTCTTCCTGTGTGCAAGTCGATCGAGATCAACGCATCTGTGATGTGCGACAACAAATAGATGCGCCCATTGGCTATGCTCGGATGAGACTGCTGGCCGTTCTTGCCGTAGGTCAGCGGAGCGTAAACCCGATGGTGCGAAAAAATCTCTTGCTCCCATTTCGTGCGGCCGGTCCCCGCGCCCAGCGCCTCTAGCCGATAGCCGAGTCGCCCGTCGATATGGCCGGTCCGCGTCGAAAGCAGGACGCCGTCGGAATAGCTCAAGAACATGATGTGTTCGTGTTCATCTGCCGGTTGCGACGAAAGCGGCCCGAGCGGCATGCTCCAGGACTCCTCTCCTGTATGCAAATCCAGTGCGACGAGTCGCGCACCGTCCGCAAAGAAATCCGACAAGTGCGCCGTTCCCGATGGGTCTTGGATCACATCCGGATTGCCGCTCTCGGCGAAATAGATGCGATCAGCGCCGACGACGATTGTCGAATTGAGAATGACGCTGGAACGTTGATAGTTCCACTTGAGGCTTTTCGTCGAGTAGTCGTAGGCAAACAGATTGTCGCTGACAGCCGGTCGGCTGCGAAGGTCTCTTGCGCTGACAAGGAATCTATATCCCTCGCGGCGTCGACCGCCGCTGTATTCGTCCGCCGGCGTCTTCTGGCCGCTTCCCAAGAGGTAATCGCCCATCGTTGCGAGATAACCCCAGTCGTTTTCGGAATCCGTGTCGGCAAACTTGTGCAGCACGTTGCCTGTGCTCGCGTCGAGCATCCAGCAGGCGCGATCCGCGGCAACGAACAGCACATCATCGGAGGCCGCCATGAACCCGGCATTGTGGCTGAGCATCATGCGAGTCGATTCCGGCACTTCCACTTTCCACAAGCTTTTACCGTTGTATGCGTCGATGGCTTGGATCGTGTCGTACAAGCCGGAGATGAACAACTTTCCGTTCTTGAACAGCGGAG
>CAZUAH010000020.1:0-57156 GCA_964617665.1 uncultured Pirellulaceae bacterium | reverse complement strand
ATCACGTTCGCCTATCGCCCAGCGACAACTTTCATCAATCCGCTGCTGTTGGCGGAAGAGGACCGCATCGAGCTTGCGCGACAGGAAGCCGCCAGCCGCCAGAGGGCCTTTGCCGAAGGGGCGACCGTACAAGGGCCTGTCACAGGAGGCATTGGTGGATCGGGTATGGGCGGCATGGGCGGTTTTGGCGGCGGGTTCTTTGGTGGTCCCGCAAATCGTCCTGATACACCCGACGACAATACGGACGGCCTCATCGACGAAACCGTTGATACCGTAGAGCCATTCACTTGGGAAACCGTCGGTGGCCCCGGAGCAATCCAGTCTTTTCCGACCAACCTCAGTCTCGCCATATCTCAAACGCAGGAAATTTGGGAGCAAGAGGCGGCAGGCAATAAGGACGGCGCGTTGGGCGGGATCTCCCGGGGGCCCGACGAGACGGCGTACTGGAATCCGACGGTCGTCACCGACAAGACGGGCAAAGCATCGGTTGTCGTCGACGTGCCGCCTCGGTCGACTGCTTGGACTCTGGTGGCCAAAGCCATCACGACGGAAACGCTGGCAGGCGAAACGACCGAGGATATGGTCGCCAAGAAAGACCTCTTTGGCCAACTGAAGCTGCCGCTCGCATTCGTCGATGGCGATCAGGCCGAGGTGATCGCATCCGTTCACAACGATCGAATCGCCGAAGGCGCGATCGGGGTAACGTTGTCGACGAAAATCGACGATCGCACCGTCGAAGAGACCAAGACGATCAAGGTCGCATTGAAGGGCATCGTCGAAGTGCCGTTCAAGGTGTCGGTCGAGCGCCCGGGCCCGCCCGCAGACCGAAAGGAATCCGCTGCCGCGGCCGAGACCAGAATCGCGTTTCGGCTTACCATCGCCGCCGGCGACCATCGCGAGACAATCGAGCGTTCCGTCCCGCTGAAGCCCTACGGCATCACCGCGTTCGCCACCACCGGCGGCTCGGCCGACGCAAGCACGACGGCCTGGGTGGAAGCTCCCAAGGCCACGCCCCTGCGCTCGCCACGCATGCAGATCATGGTTGGGCCTACCGTCGAGCGCAGCCTGTTGGACATCGTTTTGTCACCGGCACCGTTTTGTCAGCGCGAAATGGTCGGAATCAGCTCGAACACCGAGACGCTCAGCAGCGATTTGATGGCGTCGCTTGGCATCCAGAAGCTGCTTCGCTTGAGCCCTGATTCAGACGGACCACAGGCTCAATCGCTTGACGCGCGAATTCGCACAACGATCAGTTCACTCACGAGCTCGCAGAACAACGACGGCGGATGGGGATGGTCCGCCGGCGCTGCCAAGAGCGACCGCTATGTGAGTGCTCGCGTTGTCTGGTCGCTCAGTCTCGCGCGCCAGGCCGGCTACGTCGTGCCGGACGAAAGCTACAAGAAATCGACGCATTTTCTCGCGTCTCAGGTGGCCGCGACGGGGGGCAGCGACCACGAAAGCAAGGCCATACTGCTGCACGCTCTGTGCGAGGCTGGAGAATCCGACTTCTCGCTGGCCAATCGGCTCTATCGTGAACGTCCTTCGCTATCCACTCCCGCGTTACTCTATCTCGCTTTAGCGTTAGTGAAGATGGATCGCAAAGAGACCGCTGGCGAACTACTGACTCTGATTGATCGTCGGATGGGCGATGGCGAAACCACGCTCGATCAAGCACCGGCCGTCTCATTGGCCTGCACTCAATCGTTGGTCGAACCCCGGGCCCTGCACGCCTTGGCCCTTCAAGCCGTGTCGCCTCAGGCACCCAAGGCCAAAGAGTTGATCGATTGGCTGTTGGCTCACCGCAACGGCCACCGCTGGTCGCCGGACAAGGCGACCGGGCCAGCAGCGTTGGCGCTGTGCCGGTGGTTTGCCGACAGTCGTTTCGAGGGCGAACGGTACAAATTGACCATCTGGGTCAATGACCATCAGGCCACAGTTTTGGACATGGACGGTGCCACGGTGACCCAGGTGATCGACGTGCCTGCCGATCTTCTGGCGGAAGGAAAACAGCGAGTCCGTTTTGACGTCGAGGGCCGCGGGCGTTACACGTACCAGGTTGTCCTTGCCGGTTTCGTTGCGGCCGACGATCTGGAAAACACGACCGACGTCTGGAAGGTCGAACGGATCTACACGCCGGCGCGGCTGGAACGCGATGGGCGCGAGATCGCGCGAGGATTCGGCAACGTCCGCAGCGACACGAAACCGTTCCGCAATCCACTCACTCAGTTGCCAGTGGGGCGCCGCGGGCTGGTCGAACTGAAGATCGAACGCAACGTCGCCACGACAGTGCCGAACGAACATCTCGAATACCTGGTCGTGACCGAACCGATTCCCAGCGGTGCGACCGTAATCGAACAGTCGGTTCGCGGCCAATTCGAGCGGTTCGAAATCGAACCGGGCGCAATCACGTTCTACATCGGCGGCAGACGCAAGATCGGGTCGCTTCACTACGAACTGTATGGCTATCTCCCAGGCGAATACCGGGCCGCGCCCACGGTGGTCCGCAACGTTTATCGCCTGGAACAGATGGCCGTCTCTGAGCCCAAACATTTGACGGTACTCCCGGTAGACGCCAAGAGCGCCGATCCCTACAAGCTGACGCCACAAGAGTTATACGAGTTGGGCAAGTTGGCGTTCAAACGCGAAGACTGGCAAGAAGCCGAGTCGCTGCTGACAGAACTGTTGACGAACTGGACCCTGACCGCGAACCCATACCAGCAGACGGTCGAGATGCTGCTGGACGTCTCCTTGGAGTTGAACAAGCCAGCCCAGATCGTCCGCTATTTTGAAGTCATCTATGAGAAGTGGCCCAACACACAGATTCCAATTGCCAAGGTCGTGCAGATTGGCGCGGCCTATCACGAGATGGGCGAGTACGAGCGAAGTTACCTTACGTTTCGGGCGACGGTCGAAGACACGTTCATGCGGGAAAGTGGCGTGGCAGGCGTCTTGGCTTCCCAAGGCGAACTGCTGCGAAGCATCGACGTGATGCAGCAGTTGCTGGGCGAGTACCCGCCGGAACCGTACGTCGCCGCAGCTCACTACTCGCTGGCTCAACAGGTTTATGCCAAGGCACCGGACGCAGCCGACGATGCAATACTGAAAGAGGCGAAAGTCAATCGTGTGGACTTGATCGCTGCTGCATGGCGCATGTTGGAGGACTTTCTGACCGAATACCCGCTCGATCCGGCTGCCGACCAAAGCGCTTTTTCGGCGGCCAGTGCGCTGCTGGACTTGGAAAACCACGCCGAGGCGGCGGCAGCCTGCGAGCGGTACGCCGAGCGATATGCCGCCAGCGATCTGTTGGACGACTTTTGGTTCATGATCGGCTACAGCCGATTTGCACTGGGCCAGCACGACGACGCCGGCAAGGTGTTGCGTAAGGTCGTCGCCAGCAAGCGCGTCGACAAGACTACAGGCCAGCCCACAGAGAGCAACAACAAATGGCCGGCTGTCTATATCCTCGGCCAGATTCATCACAGCCTTGGCCAGGCGGCCGATGCGATCCGAGAGTATCGTTTGGTCGAGGACCGCTTCCCAGACGCGAAGAAGTCAATCGAGTACTTTCTCCGCAAGGCGATCCGCCTGCCGGAGGTGACGACGGTCCGACCAAGCAAGCCAGTTGAGGTTGAATTGGACTTCCGTAACGTGGCTTCGTGCGACTTGAAGGTCTACCGGATCGACTTGATGAAGTTCGCATTGCTCCGGCAGAATCTAGGCGGCATCAGCCGAATCAATCTGGCCGGCATCGAGCCACATCAGGAGGCCACGATCGAATTGGGCGACGGCAAGGACTACCGCGACCGCACACACAAACTGTCGCTCGATTTGAAGGAAGAAGGAGCCTACCTGGTCGTATGCCGCGGCGACAGCCTGTTCGCCAGTGGGCTCGTTCTGCTAACGCCGCTGGAGGTCGAAGTCCAACACGATGCGGCTTCGCGCGAAGTGCGTGCCACCGTGAAAGACGCGACCACCGGCAAATACGTCCATCAAGCGGACGTGAAAGTGATCGGCGTCGGTAACTCGGACTTTGTATCCGGTGTGACCGACCGTCGCGGACTCCTTGTAGCCCAGGGAATCGTGGGCAGCCCGACAGTGATAGCCCAGGCCGGCGCGGGCAAGTATGCTTTCCATCGCGATGCGGCCGCTGCCATCGCCGCCGCAACCGGCGATTTGAGTTCCCAGTTGCCCGTTTCAATACCGGCCAGTGCGGCACCGATGATTGCCGCAGCCCAAGAGTCCGTGGGACAACCGGGCGGGTCCGTCGGTGTGATTGTCGGAGGCCCTGGTGCCAGCCAGAGAGAACAGCAGATCGAGCGAGCCCTGGAAGCGCCCACGTCGTTGGCGTTCAAGGAGACACCGCTGGAAGATGTGGCTCACATCATACATCGACAGCATCGCATCCCCATCCACCTTGATCGACGGGCCTTGGACGACGTCGGCATCGGCACCGACACGCCGATCACGTTCGAGGGACGCGGTCTGTCCTTGCGGTCCGCATTCAGGCTGATTCTGCGTGAGCTCGAGCTCACTTGTCAGGTGAACAACGATGGCGTTCTGATCACCACGCCCGAGGAGGCCGAATGCGAATTGACCACCGTCATCTATCCCGTGTCTGATCTGGTCCGCTTCCGCGATTCGGAAGACAAAGAGTGGTCGGACTACGATACGCTGATCAATATAATCACGTCGACCGTCGCGCCTCAGTCGTGGGATTGCGTAGGCGGGCCGGGGGCAGCCGAAGGGACCCGGTACCAGAACACGGATGTGCTGTTTGTGTCGCAGACTCAGGATGTCCATCGCCATATCGCATCGCTGCTTGATAAGATGCGGTCGGTTGCGGGGGCCAAGAGCCCGGACGGCGAACCGCCGTTGAAGGAAAGGCCAAAACACCAAGGCTCCGATCGTCCGTTCGTCACGGGTGTCGTTCCTGCGTTTGGCATGGGAGGCATGGGTGGTATGGGCGGCGGCTTCTTCGGTGGCGAAGCGGGCGGAGCTCCAACCGACGGGACGCCTTTCGGTCCGATGCCGCTCGAACGTACGGGCTCCAAGGACGCATCGGCTGGGCTATTGAAGGGCCTTCAAGACACCAAGAACCGTCTCCAAGGCCGCCAAGTCGACAAGCTCCAACGCATCTACAACCAAGGCATGGGAGGAATGGGAGGCGGCCTCCCCGGCGGCATGTTCTAGGAGCTCAGTCGATCCGGACAATACTCCAACCTTGTAGCTCGACGTGGGGAATCACCGCGCGAACAAGAATCACGGGTTCGTGATTTCAATCTGGCTGAAGTCCGCGTTGACACTGCTGATCACGTAGCCGAGCCAAGTGATGGCGTCCAGCCGGCGCGCCAACGGTGCCTCGACGGTTTGGCCGTGCATGGTCACCGCGACTTTCTGGCTGTCGAGATCCACGGTGATATCCATCTCGGCGACTTCGTTGGCCCTGATATCCACCGGTGTGGACTTGGATTGGCCTTTCATGAGCGGTCCCTGAACGATATAGAGTCGCTTGCTGCTGATGCGGTATCCGCACTTGATCAAGTGCTCGTCAGCAGGCGCCGCGCCGAAGGCCACAAACCCGTTGCCCGGTTCATCCGGCGATTTGGCTCCTGGCCTCGGACGCACTTTGGCACGCAACGTGACTCGCCCGGTGAACGGCTTTGCGAGCTTGCGGAGTGCCAGCCCGATCTCTTTCGGGGCGGTTTGGATTCGATAGCCGAGTTCCGATGGTGTGACTTGGATCGTCGACAGGTGCTGGAAATCCGGATGCGACTTGGTTTCCACCAAGCCGGCCGTTACCACTGGCACTGGTCCCGGCTTCACGTTTGGCGCTGGCTGGAGCGGTTTGCCGTCACCAGCGCCCAGACAAAGAAGTCTGCCGTCTGCCGTGGACAGAAACAGTCGACCACCGGCGGCGGCCATGCCGTCGAATACGGGTGCCGAGTCCAAGCTGTAGGCCGCCAGTTTCTTTCCATCGGCCTTGGAGGTCGCCATCAAGACCGCGCCCTTACGGCCCTCGAACGCCTCAACCTGCTCCGCCATCTTCGCCTGGGTCTCCGGATCGCCGTAGAAGTTGTACACGTCGCTCTCCTCGGCGATCATGGGCGGTCCTGCCACGAACAGCGTCTGGTCCGCAATCAGCATGGCCCTGACCAGCACCGGCAGTCCCACAGACCAATGGTACGTCAGCCGTGTCGGAATGACTTTGCCGTAAATCGACGAGCCCTGTCTGCGCGGCGGCCGATTCGGGGTGGGATTGATCAGTTCTGGTTCCTTGCTACAGGCAAACAGGTGATATGTGTGGGGCGTACCTCTGACTTGAAGCGGTGCTCGCCCGAAACCGTAAACCGACGAGTCATCTACAGCCAGGATTCGGCCCGCGGGCGCTTGATAGGTGGCCAGATGCCAGCCGCCGGCCGCGCTGATGTACGACCGCCCGAACATCCAATAGGTCCGATGCCACCACGAGTCGTCCAAGAACCCGGTCGGGCTGAACAGATGGGCCGTGTCCCCGGTTTGCTCCGTGTAGTTCCTGGGCGTCACAATGCCGCACCGATTCCCTTCCAGGTCAAACGGCTGAGACCGCATATAGACGTGACGACCGTCACACGATAACACATCAGGAAGCGCCACTGGCAAGTTGGGCCACCGAAGGCCGTCCTGCAAGTTCTTGCCCGTCTCGGGATCGCGATCGTCGAGCACCGTTTCCGACAGTTTGCGGCCGGTGTCAACATCGAGCCGCACCATCCGTAAGCCACCGTCCAGCCACATGGCTCGACCAGCCACACAGAATACGACCCCATCGCGCACCAACACGCTGCCGTGAACGGGCCATACGGATTCCAACTGCTCATACGCCATCATTCTCTGGTCGACAGGTGCCGCCCGGTGCCGCCAGACCAATGCGCCGTCGTCGGCTCGCAGGCAGTACACCCATCCGTCGTGCGAACCAAATAGGACTCGCTGCCGATAGACGGTCGGCGGCGAATCAACACGGCCACCAGCGGTGAAGCTCCACACCTGGTCGCCGTTTTCCGCATCGACCGCGTGTACCGTATGCGTGTCGATCGCGGCAACAAATACCTTGCCTTCCGCGATCACGGGCGCTGTCAGTCGGCCACCCACATCCGTCTGCCACTGGCGCTTTAACGCCGTCGGCACAGCCGTTTCCGTCACACCGCTCCGCGCACCATCGTGCCGATACGTAGGCCAGGAAGAAGGCCGAAGGCTGGAGGCTGAAGACCGGTGGTCGGATGCACCATACGCAGGCCCCTTCTCCAAACATATCGCACTCTTTGACTCTTCGACTCTTCGCCCCTTCGACTCCCTTGCCGGTGCGAGGGCATTCAGTCCGTTCAGCTTGGCCAGAAGGAAACAGGCGCACGAATGCGGTGGCGCATAGATCAAACCGTTGCACGGCATGATGCCGTAATTGCAGGAACCTCGCACCCAGTAGTGATTCGTCCAGTGCTCCTGGCGAAAGTCCACAAACTCGATGCCGGTTCTGGAGGTCAACAGATATTGATCCGTGGCCCTGGCCGAATGACAACGGTGGTGTGACATGTGGTCGCCGTCGTCTCGGGGAAATTCGACCTTGACTTCTCCCGTCCGAGGATCGCGACCGGTAAACGTGGCCGGATCCCTGCGGTTTGTCGTGGCAGCACTCCAGACCAGCCCGCCCGCCACGAGTAGATCCTCCGGCGAGGCGTATCCCGAGGGAGGATGGGGCGCCGTCCAGAGCGTCTTGCCCGTCTCAGCGGACAGGCTCGTCATGGTGTCGTGACCACCGGCCAGCGGCGTCATTCTCTCGCCGCCTGCAAACAGCACCACATCCTCGTGTAAAACCAAACGAGGGCCGAACAGCACATGCATCGGCTTCCAACGTGGAATCGGATCCGACGCCCACACTTGTTGACCACTGGTTCCATCCAGGCAGATGGCGCTTTCACCATCGTGGTAGTACACTCGGCGCTTGCGGGCGGCGAGAGTCAAGGGCGCGACGCGTTCCTTCTTCGTCCAGATTGCATTCCCTGTGGCTGCATCGACCGCCGATAAGCGTCTTTCTCGCTCGTCCCAGTTCCAATCTCGGCCAGAGCCTCGGATCGCCGTCACTGATTCGCGAGGGATTGACTTGTAGGCATCCAATTCCGGATCGACCAGCAGGTACAGTACCCCGTCAGCAAGGATGATCTCTTGAGTGCCCTCGGTTCCCTTGTATGTCAGCGATACCTCGCCGGTAGCCGCATCCAACGCCGTCACCGGTTCGCCGACTCCCAACGTCACGTACACTCGGTCGTCGACGGCCACCAAGCGTCGAGTAAGTTGTGCCGGCCCTTTCTTGAGCGGCCACAGGTGCGTGTGCCATTTCGTGATGGGCCGTTGCCATAAGATCTTGCCGTTGAAACCGTCGCGTGCAATCAACATCCACCGCGGCGGCATCTGCACCGACCACCTTGGTCCCAAGTCGATGATGTAAAAGACGCGCCCCTGGGAAGAGACCATCGCACTGAGCCCGGACATATGGTCGTGGTGGCGTAGGTACTCTGGCCCGCCGACCCACTGGTAATGCCGAGGCGGACCGATCACCGCATCGTGCGCAACCGCGTTGCCCGTCGAGTCGTGGAAGTAATGCGTCCACTCGTCAATTTCTGCAGGGACCGGTTTTGCGAACATCGCAAAACCGCCCCCAATGCGGGATACGGGATGCGCGATACGGGATAGCCATGCCTCGTTCCCCTTCTCCCGCACAACGGCCACACCTCGCGGGGCCAGAACACGCGGAATCTCGCTTCCCGCATCTTGCATCTCGAATCTCGCATCTACCACCATCAGATTGACCATATTGTCTACATACGGCAGCGCGGCTCCGTCGAGTTGGTCGGCCGTTACATTGCCGTAGATGCCACGCGCTTGGAACAACTCACGAGCCGCCGTTACGTCCTTTGCATCAAGCGACAGCCCATGCACCATGTAGCGATCATCGACGCGTAGAGCACTCGTGAGCCTGCCGTCGCCACAGCCGAGATGAACCACAAAACCGCCTTGGATTCGGGCTTCCTTTAGGATCTTCTGCGCGAGAGCCTGTTCCTCACGTTCGGCCGCTGAGGCAGCGCCGGCCGCAAGTGCAGTAATAACGGCGCAGGCTCCAGCCATCCAGCATATGGCATGTCCAAGCAGATCATTTGCACGAGTGTGTAAGCTCATGGCATCTTGTCCTTTTACCCAGCAGAACATCTTCGTCAGGTACATGGGCGTCTACGAGTCTAGCAGCTTGCTCCGGAGTTGCATAACGGCAACGCGGCGCGTTTCGGAGCCTGGTGGATGTGTGGCCGGTCGTCAACGCGACTGCAGGGCTCGGCGCGCTGCCTGCCCCGGCTCAATTGGTACACCACAATGCGTAGAGATGCGCGTTCTTTAGTGTGATTCTCGCGACGAGTGGGCCGTTCGCGCCATCCAGGCTGCCGTTGGCCCAGTGGACTGGGATGTCGAGGCTGCCTTGGCGGATTGGTGTGGATTGGGCCACGACGTCGCCTTTGGAGTTCAGCAGTTCCACCTGAATTTCGCCGAAGCGGGAAGCGGCGTTCAGATGTAGGTTCTTGCCGCAGAAGGTGAGAGGCTTGGTCATGACGACTCCGGCGTTGAATGATGCTGAAAGCGATACGAAGCGGTCGCGTTGGATCGTCGCGAATCCAATGCCGCCACCCGGTATTCCTTTGTCGTTGCCCTGGTACGGACTGTGCCGATAGGTTCTTCCGCCGTAGTAGATCCGCAACTCGTCGCCGACGGCGATCGGTGGGTTGTTGGCCAGCGAATTGTTGAACCGATCCCAGCTTCCGACCGGTCCGCAAGGCAAAAACGTCGCTCGGTCGCCAACTCGTGTGAATTTCACGCTGTCGCGACTGACGGCGAGTTGAACATCCAAGTGGCATTCGTCTGGACGATTGTGGAATGCTTGAACGAGCCCGATATAGACGCTTTCGTAGGGGAAGACCATCATAGAGTAGATCTCGGTGCCGGGTTTGTCCTCGGTGTCGGCCGTCATCACCACCGGTCCCTCGGCGGGTTCAGTAATGTTCCAGTGGATGAAATCGGGCGACTCGACGCGGGCAACCGAGCGTCCCCAGTAGTACTTCTTGACCCAGTCGTCGAGGGCATTGCCCGTCCGCCACGCGTCCATTAGTCCTGGTGCGATGAACTTGGTCCGGCCGTACAGGATGAACTTGTCTTCTGCCGCGTCGAACAGCCAATGTGTGGCGCCGTCGCAGATGGCATCCGTCGCCCAATTGTCGACCAGTCGCCACTGGATTCCGTCGGCGCTGGCCGCGACGCCAAGAGCTCGCCTTTGTCCGCCGTGAAACCTCTTTCCATGCGGTCCTTTGTATTGGCGATCGAGGCTCAAGAATCCCATTTTGTAGCGCATCGACGGGTCGGTGGCTCTTTCGTCCTTGTGCACGCCGAAGATTTCGTAGAAGTAGGGAATCGCATTCGGTTCGCCTTCTTCGGCTTCGCGACGGATTAAGACGTTGGTCGTGTGCCCGTCGATTTTGACGAAGTCCATTGACGGTTTGGTCCAGCGGATGCCGTCGTCGCTCTCCGCATAGCTGACCCCCGCGCCACCGTGATACCACATGCGATACTTGTCGCCGTCGCGCAAGACCGAGCCATAGATCACGGCTGTATGACCTTCCCACGGTTCGCTTGGCCACAGGACGGGATTACCTTCGTACTTTTTTGCCTGGTGGATCTTTCGCTCGACGTTCTCCATCGAGGCGATCAGTTCGTCGTCCAGAAACAGTTGCTTCGTAGAATCGACCTTGATCGCGGAGTTGTCGTCAGCGGTCACAAGGGTAGCGCAACAGAGAATCAATAGGCTGGTCATCCTTCCCTCACTTTGTCGTCGTGGTGTTTCGGAACATCATGATGGCGCTTGGCGTAGCAGTTCGACAGCAGCCGTATAGGCGTCTAGGAAGTCCGGATACGCGGGACCAACCTTGGCCCTCATTGTGTCGTCCATCGACTCGAGTTGGTGAAGCTTTCGTTCGGCATACAGCAGAGGCGTCTGCTCACGTTTGCGTCGCCGCGCGGGGGATTCGGAAATTAACGCGAGGCCACGCGGTAGTTTGATTTGACGATTCGGATCCGCACCCGCATCCAATAGACTCTTGACGATTTGCGGATTCGGTTTGCGGACGACCGCCTTGAACAGCGCGGGATAGCCCTGGTGGTCGACGGCTTCTACCTCCGCGCCCAACTCCATCAACGTCGCCACCGAATCGGCACGATCGTTCTCTACGGCGTGGCACAATGGTCGCGAAAGCTGCCAACCGCCTCGCACTTTCTTGGTCATGTTGACACTCGCGCCATGCTCGGCAAGCAGTTGTATCAACTCTGGTGAGTCAATCGAAATCGCGGCCAAGAGTGGTGTCAGGTTGACCGATTCACAAGGGCGATCGACCTTGGCTCCCTTGCCCAAGACTTCCTGCACGCGTTCCATGTTTCGCTCGATGACCGCTTGAATAAGTCCCGTATCGGGATCGTGGCTCGTGAGGTCGGCTCCATGATCGACGAACAGACGGATCATCTCGGTGGGCACGTTGATCCTGAGCGCTTGCTCGAACGGAGTGATCCAGTGCATGCCTGCGAACGGAATAGGCTTCCCACTCGTCCCGTTGGGATCCGCCCCGCCTTCCAGCAGTTCGCGAACTCTCTGTACGTCGCTCGCAGCCACGGCAGCGGCCAAGTCGTCGTACAGGCCGCCAGTCACGCCATCCTCGGGGCACACAGTAGCATCGCCCACTGCAATGACGCGATCCTCGTTCAGTAGAACGGCAAGGCCGTGTTCCATGTCCCAATCGCAATCGAAGCTCAATCGAATATCGGCAACTTCGCCTTCACTATCCTCGTAGACGGGTTCGATCGAGATGCCTGGATATCGAATCAGAGCTTTGATGCCTTCCGGAGAATCCAGCCACGGCGATTCGCGAATGGTCCGGTTGTCTGGCAGCACAGCGGCCTGGAACGCCGGATTCGGCCAGGAACCGGAGTGTCCAGTACGCATGTAATCCATGTAGTACTGATGGATCGACTGGAACGCATTGCGGACAACCGTTTCCGCGTTTTCTTTCAAGAACTCAAAGGCACGTTCTTGTTCAGGGGATGGCCCGTCCCCATCATCGTCAACGATGAAGACGTCGAAAGCTCCAGGATCTTCACCGTCTTCGGAAGTCTCATCGTCCGAGTGCTTAAGAAACGGCGTCGAAATAACTTCTTCAGCTCCGCCTCTCTCACCCTGACCTCTCCCCGCGGAAGTTATTTCGACGCCGCTTCTAAGTTCAGCGAGCAACGGGCAGTGAACCGTTGCCATCCAGCCGGATCCCGTTTCATACATCGAACCAAAGACGGGGTGGTCAGTGGCCGGCCCGCTCTTTCGTCGACTGGCCGCCGTAGCGTATTCCTCGACCTCGCCGACGCCCGGTTTCCTCCAAATCGTCAAGAGGATCCATATCAGCGCAAGCACGCCGAAGATCAAGGCAAGAGGGAGGATAATCACGACCACCACAGCCGACAGAATGCCGCCAATGACGAGCATGGGCACGCGGAGCAACTTCAGCCACCAAGGTCTTCGATATCGTGGCATCGCCTACCCTCCGTAAGCGTCAGCAGCCGTGGGCGGTCGCCAAACCGTCGATACGAACATCGCCGTGCAAACACCGATGCAAACAGCCGTTCTGCTTTCCCGCTGCTAGTCCTTACACACAACCAAGACCGGATTGGGTGAAAGTCGGATGCGGCTCTGGACGCTGCCTTGCGACGCGTGATCGCTTCTTTCCAGGGCCAGTACGATCAATGGATGTGAGCGTTCGTCTTCCACGGTCAGCGAGCCCGCCTCGCCTTCGACCTGCAATTTCAATTTGTACTCGAAGCCGTGTTCCGAGGCGGCCTTCTGCAGACTTCGGTGAAGTCGCGTGTGGGTTTGAGCCAATGCGTGGGAAAGCGAATCGGCACTGACGTCTACGTCCGGAGCGATGGACTCCATCAGCGCATGGACGTTCTGGTACATTTCTCGCTCCATATTCAGAACCAGCCGAAACACACCTCGTGCTGCGATCAGTCCGGCGGCCCAAGCTGCCGCGCGTGGTGCTGCCTCGTTTTCGGACGTAAGGATCATCAACACTTGACGGAACAAATCGCCCTTGGGTTCATACGGCTTGCGCACGACCAGAATCGGTACCGGCGAACGGGCAAGAAGCACGTCGATTACCGTCCCGGTGCTGTCGGGGCCGACTGCATCCAACTCGCGGCTGTAGGGGCAAGGCGTTATCAGCAGGTCACATTTCGATTCGTCCACGGCTGCCAAAACCTGCTCGAAGCTATCTCCCGTCGTCTTCGCCAGAGCGTGCGCCTCCATGGACGAGGCGATTCGAGCGGCCAACTCGTTGGACGGTACGTTTTCTCGCGCGTCGACGACTGCCACTTCACAGTCGAATCGTTCGCGGAATTGTCGGGCGATTGCCGAGCCCAGCGAATCCTGTGACGAGCCGTCTAATGCCAGCAGGACGTGCGTCGGTCGACGCGGGTCGACCGGCGCGACCGTGCTTACCTTGGCGCGGCTGAAGAGGCTCATGGACTCTTCGACAGCTTCGTCCAAATCGCGCAACGGTGGCTTAACCATGAGCACCTACCTCCGGGAGCGACGGAATTGCGTCCAGCGATTGTAGCAACAGGATGTACAGGACGGCCCCGACGACCTGCACCAGCATGATCATGCCACCCAGCTTGATGAACTCGCCCCATCCCACCGAGATCTTGGCTTCTCGCTTCAAGGTGTAGAGGGCGATCACGCAGGAAATCGAGCCAATCGGAGTGCCGTTTCCGCCCAGATTGCTTCCCAGAATCAGCGACCACCAGAGCGGCTCCTCGGCCACCCCCATGCCCTTGATGCTCTCGATGATCGGTATCAGCGTGGCCGCGACCGGGATGTTGTCCACGATCGCGCTGGTGCCGGCCGAAAACACGCATACAACCGGAACGAGCGTAGTCTGGCTGTCGCCGGCCGTTGACACAACCATGCCGGCAAGACGCTCCAGTACGCCAGTCGCCTCGACACAGCCGATGATCAGGAACAGGCCCGTGAAGAACAAAATCACTGTCCAGTTCACTTTGCCAATCGACTCCTCGACCGAATGGCCGGCGAACAATAATGCGGCCGTTCCGCCTGCCATGGCGATGAAGTCCATCCCTAGCCCTAGCGTTTGGGCAAATGCGAACCCGAGAATCGTGAGCCCGAGGATTATCGCGCTACGGGCAAGCACCCAACGGTCCTCGACCAGCGCCCAAGGATCAAACTCCGCGATCTTTGTCTGCAACCGGGCGATTTCTTCGCTGTCTTGATGCCAAGGCAGATCGTTGCGAAAAGCGAACCGTAGCATTGCCACGGCGATCACTACGCTGACCAACGCGTAGGGAGCGGAAACCATCAGGAATTGCACGTAGGGGATCTTTGCAGCCGTGCCGATCATGATGTTCGGCAATCCGCTCGCAAACGTCACAATGGCGCCACTGTTGGCGCAGATCGCAACCGTTACCAGGAACGGTTTGGGGTTGTAGTCCAGCGACCGGCACATGACCAGCACCAGCGAACAGAGAATCAGCATGGCCGGCACGATAGTCAGCAGAGCCACGAAAACAAACGTTAGGCCACAGATTGCCAAGAACAAGTACGTGGCCCGTCCGCCGGTTGCGCGGACGATCAGCATGCTGAGGAAGTGAAACAGGCCCGATCGCCCCGTCACGTCCACCAGGATCCCGGTGCCGACGATCACTCCGAAGACGTTCAGGTCCTTTGCCAGGATACCGTAGATCTTCGGATACTCGATCACGCTCAGAATCACGGCCAACAGCACCAAAACGCCGGCACCCAGGAGTGCCGCCACGGTTTTGTGCATCTTTTCGTGAGCCACGCCCAGGTACGTCAAGAGCATGAGCGCCACGAAAATCACCATCACGACCAGCGAGGCCGGTTCATGCGTCTGTTCGGCAAGAAGTGGCATCATAGCGTCCTGACGGGAGATTCCTCTGTGCGGGCAGCTATTCCCCGAGCACGATTGCTTTGCCTTAGACCTCTAGCGTAAGAAAAGCTGGCGGAACCACAAGCCATGATTCCGGCGAGTGCCGGACCTGCCGAGTAGAAGTCGCACAGGAAAGACGATAGCGGTCAATCTTTCGCAATCCGTGGAAAACGAATCGCGTGCAGCGTGAAGGGGTACAGCGTGGTCAGGTAGACCGTGCCGTCGCGTGCCGCGCAGATTCCCATGATTACGTAACGTGGCACCAGCGTGCCGTCGTCGCGGCGGTGTACGCCGTGATGCCACCGCTTTGTCTTGCCAGCGGCATCCGTGAACGTCGCGTAACCAGGATTGCTGATGGCAATCGGTCCGTGATCCCTCGGAGCGGCTTCGCCCGGTCGGTAGCTGACTACGTGCAGAATCCGCCCCCGTCCCTCGAACGTTGCCGCTACGCCCGCCCACACCGTTCCGTCCGGCCCGACGCACATGGCTCGGCAATCGGTCTTCTTGGCATCGGGTATCAGCGGCCCGAGACACCGCCCGCGGAGCGAATTGTGCTCGGCCGCCAGATCGTATGCGTAAAGCTGATTTCCGCTCATCGCCACCGCGTACAAGGTTTTTCGGTCCGGCGAAATGTCCCAGTTGATCGGATGGCTCTTCGGGTCTGCCAACAGCGACTCGGACGACGGCGGCCGGCCGTCGATGGTCTGCTTCAAGCGTTGTACTCGACCGGTTTGTGGGTCGTATCGAGCGATATCGCCACCGAGGATCGGATGATACGCGCGCCCGCGCCAGTCCAAAACAATGAACGCGTACATGTGCCGACAATCCATCAGGTCGCGATACTTGCCTGTGTCGAGGTCGAGGATCATGAAGTGCGTGCCCTCCACGGGACGTTCGTCGGAACAGGTGGAGAGGTAAGCGACGCCGCGCGATTCATCGGGCGTTACGCTGATGATACCTTGATGCGGGACGGGAATGTCGTAGACCCGTGTCTTGTCGGTGGCAGGGTCGTAGACCATTGGGTAGCCGCCGGGATAGTCGGTCCGCTTCTCGCCCTCCTTCGCATATCCCTGCTTCGTACCAAAGTAGATGCGACCACTACGGCCAACATTGTTGCGAGTGTGAATTTTGGACTGAGCAGCGAAGCCGGTGGCCCGCGTGCCGATCTCCTTGTGAGCGTCAACGACCACTCGCATCCGTTTCGTCTTCGGATCGAATTCGACGAGGAACGCGTTCTCGCCATACTTCGCTGTGCCGACGTATATGCGACCATTCTTGCCTTCACAGATCGAGAAGTAGCCACTCTGTTCGCTCGTCGTTTCCGCCGGCACGGCATACGCCTTCGTCCAAATCCACCGTGGTTCCTGCGACGGATCGTCGGCGGCGCATGAGATCCCGCACGCGTACGCCAGCAGCGTGGCGATGATGAGAGCACTGACTAGCACGCGTTTCCAAGCGAGGTAATCGGATTCCGGATTCCTAGACGCGCCCAAACGGCGCGAGGTGGTATTATCGCTAGTATCGCACATGGTTCTCGGTGTCTCCTGATTCGCAGGTCGTGGCGCGCACGTGCAACACAGATTGTACCATCAGAAAGGCATCAACAGAGCCTGCGACCGGAGCGGACGGCAAGCAAGAAAGCCGGATGCCCGAAACGAGCGTGTGACAGTGGAACTGGCAGGCAACACGCGTTACGATGTCGGCATAGTCTCACAGAAGACAAGAGCCAGCCCAGCCTCCCCGCGTTTTTGCTGTGACCTTTGGCGGAGTTTCAACAATGCGATTATTGTCCTTCTTGGCATGTGGGTTCCTCCTCGCAACCATGGCAGGCAGCGCATTTGGCGAGGAGACAACGCAGGCGGACAGTATCTGGGAGACTGCCGAACGACGCTCAGAGATCTACACTGATTGCGCACGCAATGTCCGACGATTGCTTCAAGGTTGGATTGACTTGAAGCAAGATCCAAAGACTCGGCTCTTTTCCAAAGGAGGCAAATGGGACTACCACAACGAGGCCGCAGATCACTACAGCTCGCTGGTGCTCATGGCATTCTATGTGAATCCACAACTGAATCAGAACGGTGGCGCTCTCCACGAGACGCTTGTCAATTCACAGCGCTTGTGCGCAACACCTTCTGGTCTCCCCACCACGTATGACCTGAAAAGCTTCACTCAAGGCGAACCGGCCACGCTTGGGGCCCTTTCCGAGTGGTTGCGCGACGGTTTGCTGCGCATCGTAGAAGTCTCCGACCGGGACAACGACTGGTATCGCGAATTGGAGCGATTGGTCGATGCCATGATCGCCGAAGCCGATCGTCACGGCGGCGTGATCCACGCCTTCCGAGGGCCCGAGCCGCAAGGGAACACGCTGCAGACTCTGGCTCGCTTGTACGCCATGTCGGGAAAACAGCGATACCTTGACGCTGCAGAGGAACTTGCCGACGCCGTGCTTTTGGATCCGCAGTGGGCGATTCGAGACATCCGGTTCCAAGATCATGGATGCGAGTTGGTGCCGGGGCTTGGCGAACTGTTTGCGCTGGAGTGTCAGTTGGGGCGACCCAAGGCGGCGGCGTACCGCGAACCGATGAGAGACCTGTTAGACGGGATTCTGCAATCCGCAGCTCATCCGGAAACAGGCCTGCTCTGCCTGTCGACGAAGAGCGAGGACGGCAAGCTCGTCTGGCGTCAGTCGACGGACACCTGGGGATATGTCTTGTTTACGTTCGAGAACTATGACCGGGCAACTGGCGAAGATCGCTACCGCGCGGCAATCACAAAACCGATGCAGTGGCTTGCAGACAACGTGCCCAGGTACCCGAGCTTGAAGAGCACCTTATGGCCTCGCTCGAATAGCAGCGATGATTGGAGCGACTCGCACGAGAGCATGCTGGTCCTGTGGAATCGTTATCCCGATATCGAAGGCGCATTCGAGTGGCTTGATTGGTCAACGCACGGTCATTGCCATCGACGCTATCCCGACAAAAAGTACGGCCCGTACAACGGAGGGCACTTCGATGGCAGTACCGGGCGATGCTTGTGTCTGCATATGATGCTTTGTTCTCAAGGCGTTCGCGCTCTTCCCTTCACCGAAGGCGTTGGGGTCGGCGCGGTACAGAGCGAAGGCGAATTGTTCTTGACCGTACGTGCCACCGCGCCTTGGGGCGGTGCGATCCGATTCGACGGACCGCGCACGGAACACAAAGCGGCAACGATCAATTGGGCACGATTGAACGAAATGCCGCAGTGGTTTGTCGTGCGGCCGGAGAAAGAGTATCGCATCAAGGTTGGCGACGCAAAAGCGGTCGTCGTTAAAGGCAGTAAACTGATCGACGGATTCCCAGTGACCGTCGGCGAAAACGGGATGACAAGACTATGTATTCGACCTGCCAAGACGGCAGGGTAGATCGATGGCCCGCACACGTTCAGTCGATTGATGCCGGACGACATGGAAGTCCCCCCAACAACATTCCCCAGTTAGCCTGGAACGTCTAATGAGCTTCTGGATACGTACTACTCAAGACTGCATCTTGGCGGTGTTGCTTGGTGTGACAGGTGCGCTACCCGCGTCTGCAGATTGTCTGCAGGTCGACATCGGTCACACTGCTACGGGCTCGTCCGTCAACCAAGTAGAGTCCGGCTTTTTCGACTTCACGGCGGCTAATCAAAACGGCCAAGTGATGGGCCGCGCAACCAAGAGTTTCTCGAAGTCGTTTCCGAGTTCATTCGGTACGAGCGGCAATGTCTCTGTATCGCTCGAAGCCACGCATCCGGCATCGACCACTCTGGCGTTCCGTGACCGTGGCGACATGCGCGGAGAGCTTGGCGACCTGGCCGAAGACTTCGTGTTCAACGAGGCCCAGTTGACGCTAAAGATCACGGGCCTGAAGCCCGGCGTGTACGCCATGACGACTTGGCACCACGATCCGCGGTACGTGGGCGGCATGATCGACATCAAAATCGGCGACAGGGTCGTGGTCGGCGCATTGCTTCAGACTACCGGTTTTGCCGGCAAGATAGCATCTGCAGCGTTCCCGGTCGAAGCGAACGGTGCCGATCCTGTGACGGTCGAAATCGTGAGCCAGAGCCGCGACGACAAATTCGTCGCATATCTGAACGGGTTTTCCTTGACGCCACTCGCGCCACTCGCTGCCTTCGACGTGGACTGCCCACCCCGCGCGATCACCGAGCCTACAGGCGGGGCCGACGGAGGCCCGTTCGCTTCGCTTATCTCGGCAGCCGACGGTCCGACAGATGCCGTTTCAGCAACGGATCAAGGTATCACACTCACGCTTGACGGGGCGATGCAAAGTGATTTCCACGATCAGGCCGGTGAAGATTTGGGTGGACACGCGCGAGGGAAACTGCTTCGTGATTTCGTTCGCTTTGATTCCGCGCACTCCGACCATCCAAGCGCCAACCTCAAGGTCGATATCAAAGGCGTGAAGCCGAATGCTACGTACCTGCTCACATGGTATGCCTACGACAAAGGGCTCGAGGTGGGCCGTCCCATGTTCGTCTATCAGGATCGCGTTGCTGACGAGGCCTTGTTGTTCACCAATGCCGAGACGTTTCTGTATACGAAAGAGAACAAACTTCGCCGCGACCCAAGTCCGGACGATGCGGCCAACGCGTTTCTGGCCACAGCCGATGATAACGGCAAGATTCGTCTGATCGCAGGCCGTGGCACCACAGTGGGCTCGGACGAAACGAAAGACGGAGCTTCGATAACGGTCTTGAACGGGCTGACAATCGGTCGGGTCGAAGGCCTTCCGAAGAGATGGCTTGCGGATTTCGCGAGTCGGCCGAAATTGGGCGGTCGAACCGCCGCGAACACCGCAGGAGATTCGCTCGCCAAAGACTATTCGACCGAGGTCGAGCTGATACCGCCGACCGAGCCGAAAGACGCAGAGGCGACGTTCGAGGTGGAACCCGGCTTTCGCATCGAACTGGTGGCAGCCGAACCTCTGGTGATGGATCCGGTCGGCATGTCCTTTGACGAACGCGGCCGGCTGTTCGTCGCGGAAATGCGAGGCTACAACCAAGGAAATCGCGTGCCCTGCGCCGATGCTCGCAAGCTCGCCCTGGAGACGGAGAAGCTCGGGTGTGTCAAGTTACTGGAGGACACAAACGGCGACGGCCGTTTTGACAAGAGCACCGTCTATGTCGACAATCTGATCTGGCCCAACGGGATCTTTGCCTACGATGGCGGTGTGTTTGTGGCCGCAGCGCCGGATCTGTTGTACTGCAAGGACACCGACAACGATGGCCGGGCGGACATTCGCAAGGTGGTTCTTACTGGCTTCGGTTACAGCAACTGGCAACACTTGCCCAACAGCTTTCGATGGGGGCTGGACAACCGGATTCACGGAGCCAGCGCTTCTGGCGGCGGCGAAATAGGCTGTCCAGAACGACCGAGTGTCAAACCTGTATTGATCCGTGGTCGCGACTTTGCCTTCGCTCCTCGCACATTGGCGTTGGAGGCAACGAACAGTTCCGCCCAGTTTGGCTTGAGTTTCGACGATTGGGGCAACAAGTTTCTGACCAGCAACAGCGATCATATTCTGCTGGTGTATTTCGAAGATCGCTATGTCGCACGCAACCGCATGTTGGCAGCACCGCGCTCGTGGCGTCTAATCGCCGAAGCGGGGCGCGGAGCCGATGTGTTTCGCATCAGTCCGCCCGAACCACACCGCGTCGTGTGGATGCGCATGCGGGCTAGCGGTGTGATCAAAGGCATCATTGAACGCGGCGGCGCTCCGACGGGCTACGTCACGGCGGCCGGCGGCACGACGATCTATCGCGGCGATGCCTGGCCGCGAGAGTTTCGAGGCAATTCGTTTGCGCCCGAGTGCTCGGGCAATCTGATCCACCGCAACGCGCTCGAAGTGGACGGAGTGGGCCAGATCGCGCGGCGCGTGGATGAAGGCCGAGAGTTCCTTGCCTCGCGCGACATCTGGTTTCGGCCGGTCAATATGCTAAACGGCCCCGATGGCAATATGTACATCGCCGACATGTACCGCCAAGTGATCAACGAGGGAGTCGTACTGCCGCCCACGCTGCGACGATGTTTCGATTTGACCGAAGGACGCGATCGAGGACGCATCTACCGCGTAATGCCCGAGGCGTTTCAGCAACCGGCCATCCCGGACTTAGGCAAGGCCAGCACTGAGGAGTTGGTGGCACTGCTGGAACACGCAAACGCCTGGCATTACACCACGGCCGCCCGGTTGCTCTACGAGCGTCAGGATCCGGCAGCGATCAAGCCACTGCGACGGCTGGCCGCCGAATCCTCCTCGCCGCTCGGTCGAATGCATGCCATGTACGCCTTAGATGGTCTATCAGCCCTTTCGCCTGACGTCATCTTGCCGCGACTTGCTGACTCGCATCCCCGAGTCCGAGAACACGCGGTTCGTCTGTCAGAGAAGGTGCTGGAGGATTCGGCAGCGGTGCGCGAGCGACTGTTCGAGATGACGAACGACGCAGACATTCGCGTTCGTTACCAATTGGCTTTCACTTTGGGCGAGATCCCAGATCCAAAGGCCACCGAGGCGTTGGCCGCGATCGCGGCTCGCGATGCTGACGATTCGTGGTTTCGGCTGGCCCTATTGAGTTCCTCGACTGGGCGCGCAGGCGACCTGTTCGCCGAGCTTGCGGGTCGGCCCACGTTCCGAGCAGGCACCGGAGGCCGGCAGTTGCTTCAGCAACTGGCCGAGCAAGCCGGATTGCACAATGACGCTGACCAGATCGAAAAAGTGGTAGGCTCGTTGGAAGACTTCACGACGGATGAAACGCCAACGGTCCACGCCGTCGTCCAAGGCCTGATCCAAGGGCTCGATAGAGTGAACAGTCCGCTTCGAGCGAGCCTCGTTGCACGGGGTGACTCAATCGTTTCGCGATCGTTGGCCGCCACGGTCGATGCAGCCAAACGCCGCGCACGCGACGCGAACTCGCCCGTCGATCGCCGCGTCGCAGCGATCGGTTCGCTGACCTTGGGATCCTACACCCAAGTCGCTGGGACGCTGGGCGAGTTGATTGACAGCCGTCAGCCACAGGCCGTTGCGATTGCGGCTATGGAGACGCTAGGGCGTTTTCCCGATCGAGATGCCGCGCACACGATTGTAGAGGCTTGGCTCGGACTAACGCCACGCCTTCGCGGCACGGCCACTGAAGCTCTATTTGCGCGTAGCGACCGCCTGTCGATTCTCCTGGATGCCGTCGAAGACGAGGCCATACGGGAATCGCAACTCGATCCGGTTCGCATTCAGTTCCTTCTCAAACACCGCGACCAGCAGATCCGCGATCGGGCGTCGCGTCTGTTTAGCGGGCGGGGCACGACGGACCGCGACAAGGTGTTAGCCGCATACCGCGACGTATTGGAGATGGCTGGCGATATCACCGAAGGTAAGGCCGTTTTCAAGAAGGTGTGCGCCCAGTGCCATCGGCTGGAGGGCGTCGGTCACGACTTGGGGTTGCCCTTGGCCACGGTCAAGAGCAAAGGGAAAGAAGGCATTTTGCAGCACATCCTCGCCCCAAACAGCAACATCAACCCGCAATATGTCAACTATGTCATCGTGACTGACGGTGGCCGAGTGATCAGTGGAATGATCGCTGCGGAAACCGCCAACAGCATCACGTTGAAGCGAGCGGAAGGAGAAAGCGATACAGTGCTGCGAGATCAGATCGACGAGCTGGTCGATACTGGCATGTCCATCATGCCTGAAGGGCTGGAAAAGCAACTCTCCAAGCAAGAGATCGCCAACCTGCTCGCGTACCTGATGTCGATCGAATAGCCAGCGGGCTGCAACTTCTGCAGTCCTCATGGTATGCTTTCAGAATGCGAATCATGGCTCGCAGGAGCCACCATTGATTCGTCGATGAGGATGACGAACTACGACTTCCTTTTTTTGCACACGACGACAAGAACATGGCTTCCGACGATTGCGGCTCATCTTCAGATCCGGCCAACCGCGGCCATTTTGCGACGACTCGATGGAGCGTCGTGTTAGCTGCTGGAAAGTCTAACTCAGCCGAAGCTAGAGACGCCTTGACCGTACTGTGCGAAACCTACTGGTATCCGCTCTACGCATACGTGCGTCGTCAGGGGTACGATTCCGCCTCGGCCCAGGATCTTACGCAAGGCTTCTTCGCACGCTTGCTGGAAAAAGAGGACCTTCGAAACGTATCTCGCGAACGAGGCCGTTTTCGATCGTTTCTGTTGGCATCCCTCAAACACTACCTGATCAATGAATGGGATCGAGCCCGGGCGGAGAAACGCGGCGGCGGACGTAGGCATCTGTCGCTCGATTTCGACGCCGCCGAAAGCCGATATCGCCTGGAGCCCGCAGATCCAAACACGCCCGAGGCGATCTACGCGAGGCAATGGGCGCTCACCCTGTTGGACCGAGTCTTTGAAGTGCTTCGTCAGGAGGCAGAAGACGCTGGCAAGGCCAGTCAGTTCCAGCACGTGCGAGATTTCTTGACCGGCGCGGAGCCGTCCGGATCTTACAAGCAGTCGGCCGAACTACTGGGCATGACCGAAGGGGCGGTCAAGACGGCGGTCCATCGCCTGCGGCGGCGGTTCAAAGAAAGGCTGCGTGGAGAAATCGCGCAGACGGTTTCGACGGAGGAAGATGTCGATGACGAGATTCGGCACCTATTCGAAGTGCTTCGTGGGTAAGGATTTCGAGAAAATCGTATCAACGTGTGTAACCTTTTCTTAATTTTGCTTCTCTTGGGAAAGACGACAGTCCTTTAGAGGAGAAAAAACGATGGTGAAACCCGGAACTTGCCCCAAGTGCGGAGCGGAACGGCCAACGGATGCACCTGATCAGCCATGCCCTGCATGTCTGATGAAGATGGGCCTGGAAAGCTGGAATACGCGTGAAGCCGCCGGAAGTGGCTCTGGCGTGCTGCCGACGGAGACCGAAACCACAAGGCCTGATGCCCCGACACCAAATGAATTGGCTGGGCTGTTCCCCGAATTGGAGATCTCTCGTCTAATCGGTCAAGGCGGTATGGGGGCCGTTTACGAGGCCCGTCAGAAGAGCCTGGACCGAACCGTCGCACTGAAGATCATCAAAGCGGACGCCGCCGAGGATTCCGACTTTGCCGAGCGTTTTGCCCGCGAGGCCAAAGCGTTGGCTCGGCTGAGCCACCAGAACATTGTGACCGTGCATGACTTCGGGCAAAGCGAAGGGCTGTACTATTTCGTTATGGAGTACGTCGACGGCGTCAATCTCCGGCAGCTGCTCGAAGCTCGCAGGCTGGAGCCCAGTCAGGCCCTGCAAATCATTCCGCACATCTGCGACGCCCTCCAGTACGCGCACGACGAGGGCATCGTCCACCGCGACATCAAGCCGGAAAACATCCTGATCGACGAGAAAGGCCGCGTCAAAATCGCCGATTTCGGATTGGCCAAACTTGTGCGACCCGGCGCGGACGATCATTCGCTGACCGGAACGCGCCAAGTCCTCGGGACGCCGCGGTATATGGCCCCGGAGCAGATAGAAGGCTCGCGCGGGATTGACCATCGCGCCGACATCTATTCGCTGGGTGTCGTGTTCTACGAGATGCTAACCGGCGAATTGCCCATCGGACGATTCGCCTTGCCCTCTCAGAAAACTCAGGTTGATGGACAGTTGGACGAAGTCGTGCTGCGAACGCTGGAAAAGGAACCAGGCCGTCGCTACCAACATGTCAGCGAATTGAAGTCGGACGTCGAGTCGCTCGACGCAGCCGTCGCAGCCCCCCAACCGCCCAAACAGGTTCACAGGGATTACGTCGGCCGTTCTCTGCCGCCGGCAGAAGCCCCCGCTCTACCTCGGTTTTCCCGGAAAGCCGTTTTAGGTGCGGCGTGGGCATCGTTTTTCTTCATCACCGTGCTGTGCTCGCTGGTGGTCACGACTGCGCCGGTCCACGAACCGCAAATGGCAGGGTTTTTCGAGGAGGGTGATGTCGGCCGCGAGTTTGAACAGAGTTCGCCCGGCCGCGCATGGTGGCAATGGGCATTGATCGTCGGCGTGCTGCCGCTGGGGCTGACTGCACCGTTTGGCACAACGATCCTGGGTGCGATGGCGATTAGCGATATCCGACATTCACAGGGACGACTGACCGGTTTGCCCATCGCTGTTGGCGATGCGCTGTTGTTTCCGTTACTGTTGCTCGATGCGATCCTCTTCTGGCTTGCACTGCTGGTAGGTGCTGCGGCAATGCACGTGCTGTCGGCCTTCTTCGATTTCGGGGGGAGCCTCGTATCCGTCGGTTTCATAGCTTTATTGGCAATCCCCGTTATCCTTGTCGTCGACGTCCTGATTGTCTGGGGTGTGTGGAAGAAGGCAACTTCGCCGCCAACAAACGCGATCAAGGCGAAAGGGGCTGTCGCCTAGTTGGACAGCCTCGAAAGCGTAGTGGTGGCTTCCAGCCGCCATAGGATCGTCTGTGTTCTCGGATTCACGTGGCGACTGGAAGCCACCACTACAAGGAACGGCCGACGTCTCACACCCCCTCGGGCACCGCCCAATGGCCTTCGCGGTACTTTCTGCGCACGAACGCGTTTGCCTCCGGATCGTCCAGGATCTGCTCGGCTTTGGGATCGAAGGCCAAATGCCGCCGTTCGGTTCTACATAGGATGTTGGCCAAGTGGGCGAGCGCTGCCGAGTGGTGGCTGATTTCAATGTCGGCGTTGGGACGGGTATCCGTGCGAATCGCTTCCACGAAATTCGCTGTGTGTGCGTCGGTGTCTTGGCGGCCCGTTTCTTCGGCAATCAGCTCGTTTCGGGGGCCATACAGTTTGAAACCGCTGCCCTTGCCGAGAGCCAGTATTCCTTCGGTACCATAGAACGCGTTGCCATTCTCGTGTTCCTCTTGTCGGTACGGCGACCAAATCCGGTGCTCGTAGACTAACAACCGGCTGGCAGCACCGCCTTCGCCTGGATACTCGAACGTGACATACTGCGTGTCGGGAAACTGTTGGTCGTCGTCGAAGTACAGCTTCGAGGCGTGTCCAGAGACCTGCGCAGGATGGCCGGGGTCGCCGAGGCCGAATCGTGCGATATCCAATTCGTGAACGCCGTCGTTGCCCGCATCGCCCGTGCCGAAGTCGAACCACCAATGCCATGTGTAATGGTGGCAGTTCTTCTGATACGGGCGCATCGGCGCTGGGCCGACCCAGGCATCGTAGTCAAAATCGGCGGGCGGATCCGACGGCTGGGCGTGGCCGATGTTGCCTCGCCGCTGGCTGTTCCACGCTTTGGCCACCAGCACCTCGCCGATCGCTCCGTCACGGAGCATCTTAACCGCCCCGGTGGTCAACGCTGTGCTGCGGGCTTGAGTGCCGACTTGCACGACGCGCTTCGTCCTGCGGGCCGATTCGATCATCAGACGCCCTTCGCGGATGTTGTGCGAGCACGGCTTTTCCACGTACACGTGCTTTCCTGCCTCGCACGCCAGAATCGCGGCCGGGCCGTGCCAGTGATCGGGCGTGGCGATCACAACGGCATCGACTGCTTTGTCGTCCAGCACCTTTCGCATATCGCTGACGGCACGACCGGCCGACAACTGCTGCTTGGCACTGCCGGCCCGCCCCGGATCTGGATCACACGTGTAAGCAACCTTGCAGCCGTGATTGGCCAGCGATCCGGCGACGCCTCTGCCTCGACCGCCGCAGCCAATCAATCCAATCGTCAACCGCTCGTTGGCGTCGGTAGCCGTCAGGGATGCTTGCCCCCAAGCCATCGCGGTCGCGGCAGCAGTACCGGCTCCCGCACATTTCAAGAATCCTCTTCGTGTTTGCGAATTCATAGCTTGTCTCCGCTGGGCGAGTGGTGATATGGAACTATCAGCATGAGATGTAGAGCGAGCGGGGTCAAGCGAATCTAAAGCGAGCCTGCAACTATCCACGATGCGATGGCCCAGGCTTACCGGCGTTGCATTCGCCGCGACACATCCCTAGCATCATTATGTCATGCATAGCGATACGAATGCAGACGCCTTCATCGAGATCCGTGAACTGACTCGTCATTACAAGGTCGGGCCGTCGACGATCCGCGCGCTGGACAGCGTGGATCTTTATGTCAAACGAGGCGAGTTTCTGGCCGTGGTTGGAGTCAGCGGCTCCGGCAAATCGACTTTGCTCCATGTACTGGGCGCTTTGGACACGCCGACATCGGGCAACGTGCTGGTGGACGGGCGAGACCTTGGCGCATTCCGTTCGCGCGAGCGGACCGCCTATCGACGAACGATGGTGGGCTTCGTATTTCAGTCATACCATTTGGTGCCGAGTCTGACGGCCGAAGAGAATGTCGCGCTGGCGCTCACTTTTCAAGGGACTTTCGGGACGGAAAGACAGGAGCGAGCGTCAGAGGCGATCAACCGCGTTGGGTTGGCAGATCGAGCGCGACATCGACCAAACCAACTGAGCGGCGGCGAGCAGCAACGCGTGGCGATCGCGCGGGCGATCGTGCACAATCCACCGTTGCTGTTGGCCGACGAGCCCACGGGCAATCTGGATCACAAAACGGCGAAAGAGATGATGTCGCTGGTGCGGCGAATTCATCGCGATCTGGGTGCCACGGTGGTCATGGTGACGCACAACGCAGAGATGGCCCGCCAAACAGCCGATCGAATCGTGCGGCTACGCGACGGACACCTTGCCGACGACGGAGGTGTGGCGTCATGAGGATTTGGATGCTTGTCTGTCTGGGCCTGGGAGGATTGCGCCGGAGACCTCTCCGAGTCGTTCTGACCGCCTTGGGTGTTGCGATCGGCAGCGGAGCACTCGTGTCGATGGTCGGATTCGCCCTGGGCGTGCAGAAACAGGCGGAAACGCCCTTCAAAATGCTGGGGCTCGTGAACAACATCGAGGTGAGGCCGAAGGACGCCGACGATTCGGAAGACGCACCAGTCCTCGATGATGCTGCGCTCGAACGGATGGAGGCACTTCCGGGCGTCGCGCTCGCGTATCCCGATTTTCGGTTCACCAGCATCAAGGTTGTCTTGGGGGAAAAGAGCGAGCAGGGGCTTGCCTTCGGAATGCCACGGGAAGCGTCGCTGACGGGCCTCGCGCCGGATCTTCTGGTGGCCGGCGGCTTCTTCACACTAGGCGACCGGCCCGAAGTGATTCTCGGCGACGGACTATCGAAGAAGCTGGGGTTTGAATCGCCCGAGGAGGCCGTCGGATCGACTGTGACCGTTGAAGCCGCGGGGCTTACTCCCGAACAGGCGGCCAGCTTTCGGTTCGAGCGCAAAGAGTTCACCGTTACGGTCGTAGGCGTCTATCGTATGCCTCAAATGGGGCCTCGGTTTGTGGGTAATGGCGTCTTGCTGCCCGTCGAACTGATGAAGCAGATCCCCGGGGTCCAATCTGCCGCAGCTATCGAGAATCTCCGATCGGGAAAATCCGATTCCGGCGCGGGATACCAGCGGGCGACCGTTCGCGTCGAGCACCTTTCTCACCTCGCGTCCGTCGAGCGCGAGATCCAGGAAATGGGATTCAAAACCCATCAGGTTCTCAGCCGGCTCGAAAAGGCTCGCCAGTTCTTCGTCTTCATCGACGTACTGTTGGCCGCGGTCGGCACGGTGGCCCTGGTCGTAGCGGGACTGGGGATTGTCAATACGTTGCTGATGTCCGTGCTGGAGCGTTATCGAGAGATCGGCGTCTACAAGGCAATCGGCGCGTCGGACGCAGACCTGTCGGTGCTTTTCCTGACAGAAGCGGCCATGATAGGACTGCTGGGCGGGCTTGGTGGGCTGGCCCTGGGCCGCGTAGTTTCCTGGCTTCTGGAAATCGCAGTGAATGTCTACGCGAAGGGGCAAGGCGTGACAGAGCACATGGCAGTCTTCGCGTTTCCCTTTTGGCTACTCGCGTCAGCGGTAGGCTTCTCCGTCGTGATCAGCATTCTCTCCGGCTTGTACCCAGCCCTTCGCGCCGCGAGGGTCGATCCCATCAAGGCTTTGCGTGCAGAGTAACTCCTGATCAGCCTCGCAGGGCGTCCGCAAACAGCAGTGCCAGCTTCCTCATGGACGGCTTTCGGTAGAGATCCAACAGTCTCCAAGACACAGGCTCAGCTCGTGCGTGCGTGGGAAACCAGACCGGCTTGGGCCAGACGGTCAAAGGTCCCTCCAATACGGTCTTCTCGACGCCTTGCAGCATCAGCGTATTGTGCACCCAGCCAATCCCGCTTTGTGCGTCGGCAAGTTCGCTGCCGGGGAAACCTCCCCAAGGCGGAGTCATCATGGCATAGACCAGACCGGGCCATTGGTTGATCCCAACCGCTCCGTATCGTAACCGGTTCAAGCAGGACTCCAGCAAACGCTTGTTGTCTGGTCGCGAGCGAAATCTCGAGGGAAGCGTCACGGCGGCACACAGTGTGCCCCAGAGGCGCTCGTTTGCGAATTCCACGGCGGTCCGAAAAAACTCTTGCGGTGTGAGCGCGTCGAGTGCCACTTCCGCGAACACGCATACGAAGGATTCCTGTTCGAGAAGGTGCGGGGCTTCCTCGGGATGCACGTCACGCAACATCGTCCATGGCAATGTACCTTCAGGTCCGTCAGTAGGTTCACAGCCGGCAAAGCGACGATAGCGGTCCATCGCCCCGGGGTAGTACGCCACTCGTGGCGGCACTCGACGGAGGATATCCTCCACTTGCTGGAGAAACGACGAGCGATGTGGCCACTGCCGCCATGTGATCAGCACCTTCGTGGCCACACAGTTGAACGAGGCATTGTTGGTAACCGAGGCTGCGATGTTCTCAGCTTGAAACTTCAGTTGCTTCTGAGAGTAATCGCCGGGCACCAGGATCCAAGGGCTCACATTCCCCAGTTCACTGGTAATCGGCTTGGTCAACAGCGGAGTATTCTCTCGCTTACGTCGATCCCGTTCCGAGCCGGTCGCGCCCCAGACGATTGCGTCGTGAGAATCAATCGAGCCAGTAATATGGACTTCGTCGACCAGATGGTGTCCGATGGCAGCGGCACCCACGTCTGCCCCGCCGTAGATGATCCTCAATAGTCCCCGGTCAATGAGCGAGGCAAACGCCGACTGGAGAATCGGGCCCAAATAGTCGTTCACTGGACTCATTTTCAGCAGCACAACGTTTCCGCCACAGAAGAGCTTCGACAAGGTGTCAGCGGCAGGGATGCTGGATACGTTGCCCGCCCCCAACACAAGCACAGTTCGCGGAGACTTGTCGCCCGCCGCAAGAGTCCCCAAGGCGAGTTGATCGAAGAGCTCATCCTGTTGAATCCCTTGTTGCATCCACGCCGTCGCTCTGAAGCCGTGAAATGCCGCCCGGTCACAGAAGCCTTTGACTGGGAAAAGGGGAACGCGCAGCCGTCCGTCGGGGTCTTGATACGGCTTGCCCGGCAAGCGTGGCATGCCATGCGACTGGATTGCATGCAGTGATTGAATCAACGAGCGGAGATATCGGAACATGGCGACGGGCCCAGCCAAAATCTCTTCCGCCCGTAGTGGGCTGCCTGGAGGGATGGCTTTTGCCTGGCATGCCGTTTCCACCCAGTCGCGAGCGGTACTCCAGATTCCGTCGGCGCATGATTCAGCCAAGGTGATCCGCTCGCTCACAGAGGACCGCGAAAAACGGCTTCTCCCTTCGGCAAGTTCCTGTAAGAACCGGTCGATTTGCTCCACAGAAGTCGCTTGTTGTGATGTATGGTGGTCCGACATTATCCGGATCGTTCACGCTGGCTGGTTGGGCCGTTGTTTGCGGCGTTCGGTTTCGCTGGTATGTGGCCCATAACCCACTCGGAGAGTGCCGCGATCGTCAAGCTTGGATTGACCCGTAGATTGACAGGCACAATGGAACCGTCGGCCACGTAGAAGTTGTCGTAATTGAACACGCGTCCATACTTGTCGATCACGCCTTCGGACGGATCACGCCCCATACAGCATCCGCCCAGTATGTGTGCCGTCGTCGTGAGGTTGAAGATCACCTCTGGCAGGCTGCCCGACGAGTCCCCATCCATTTTGGCAGCCAGACGTTCGGCTACTTCGTTGGCCATCGGAAGGAACTTGGGGATCCTCTCATCGGAATACCAGTCCGAATCGAGCTTCTTCGAGAACGGCCAGAACCATCGCCTTCGTAGCCTCAAAGTCATGTGGTTTGGCACCGATTGCATCACCAGTAGGATGCCGCTCCGCTTGGCCCAGCCCAGCGGATTCAGCAGCCGTAGAAACTTCAGCGGCTTCCGCAGCACTTCTCCTGCGAACCGCACTGGCCGCGGCCATGGTGGGCCTCCTCGCACAAGCACCGTGCCTATAAGAGACATGAAGTCTTGCCCGACGCCGTAGCGAACCATCTCGATCGTGGTCACGTCGTCCGGTCGAAATCCTGAAGCGATTGCGATGCCCTTGGAGTAGTCCACGCTTCGCTGACGGCTTGTGCTGCCTACGAGGGCCTCGCTGTTGGTGCGTACCAGGGCACCCAACCGTTTGGATATTCTCGGCAGGGAGCCACGCTCTTTGCACCTGAGCAGCAAGGGCACTGTTCCCAACGCTCCACCGCACATGACGACCCCTCGCGCGTCGAACCGCTGGCGTCGCTTGACAAAAAGGCTCCCCGTTCTCACGGTGTGAACGGAGTAACCGCCGCCAGTCAACTCGCGAATATCCCGGACCTCGGTTTCGGCGATGATTCGCGCTCCCCTTTGCTCCGCCAGGTGAAGGTAATTTTTGTCCAAGCTGTTCTTGGCATTGTGGCGACAACCGACCATGCAGCCGCCACACAGTGTGCAGCCTGCCCTCTCTGGACCCTCGCCGCCAAAGTACGGGTCCGAATGCACCTGGCCGGGTTCGCCGAAGAACGTGCCGACTTCTGTAGAATGGAACGTGTGGCCGCGTTCCATTTCTTGAGCGATCTCTCGCAGCATGCGATCGGTGTCGCCCAGGCAATCACTTCGCGTTACCCCGAGCATTCTCCGCACAGTCGCGTAGTGTGGCGTCAGATCGCGTTTCCATTCCCCCAGAGAGCCCCATGCGGACTGCTGGAAGACCTCGTCCGGAGGAGCCATCAGCACGGCAGCGTAGACCAAGCTGCCTCCGCCAACTCCGCAGCCGTGAAGCACCATCACATCGCGCAGCGTAGTGATGCCCTGAATGCCGAAACAACGGGCCTTGGGAGCCCATAAGTATTTGCGTACATTCCAATTGGTCTTAGGCAAGGTATCTTGCGTCCAACGCTTACCTCGCTCGATGACGGCCACCGAATAGCCTTTTTCGACGAGGCGTAACGCAGAGACGCTTCCGCCAAAGCCGGAGCCAATGATCACGTAGTCGAAGTCAGGCACCTGAACACTCCGAAACAGTTGCCGAGAATTGCCGCCTTGCGTCTGCGATGCCTTTCTTGAATTGACGTCACGAAATAACAGCTAGACCGAGTCATCCAACGTTGGCTACGTTCCGTCGTATCGCTTCTGGCCCTGTACGATTGCGGCGCGTGTCGCGGCTTCGATGCGGCAACGAGTAGCGTGATAATCGAGACGTGCTTGATCCGCTTCGCAGGGCCGGAACCCAGGCATGTCGGCCCGTGGGTGTTGTTCCAGCATGCTCGCACCCGCTCGGATGATCTGGAGTGCCTCGCCATATCGCGAATCGTCCATGCTGTCGAATGCCTTCAATACAAGACTGTGCTCCGGCCGACTGAAGTTGATCGGCGAGCCCATCGTCATGATCATCCGGCTCAGTTCGCCACCACTGTACCGCTGGACGGTCTTCCATCCGAACGCCCTGCCATTTGGCCCGGTCGAAATCAACTTCCCCAGGTGCAGCAGTTGCTGGTGATCCAGCGGGCAGCGACCGAATGTGTTGGTGCGGTAGTACGTTGCGTGCGTCGGATAGTATGGGGTGTTCAGATCGATCCAGGTCACGATGCGGCCGAAGCTCTCCTTGTCGAGCTTCACGTCCTCGTGACCATCACGCAGCAAATCGACCAGGCGGCTTCGATGGGAGCCCCAAGAAAACGGAGGTAGGATTCTCACCGGGCCAGCGTCCACGGAACTGATCAGCGGTTTAGGACCTTCGGCGTGCTCGGGCAGCCAGATCGGCGGTGATCGGCGACGAAGTGAGGTATAGGACATATTGAACGCCGACCCGATGTCGCCGCATAGGATGAAATCGCTGGCCTCCTTGCCGTAGTCGTGACAGCTAACACAGTGATCGTCCAGCACTGGCTGGACCTCGACTGCATAGCTGAAGTCGCGCGGTGGACCGTACCACGGTTCGAGTTCCCTGGGCTCTCCGTCCAAGACCATCGGCATTTCGCCCATCGCCAGTGGAGTTGCCTCCAACCGGTTCTCGTGGCAGCCAACACAGCCAATGGTCTCGCCCGGTTGCACCGTCGTTCCGCTGCGCATCGAATGGACCATCATTTCGTTTTCATCCAGAAGCTGGAAATAGACAAAACGATCGGCGGGCACCTTGAAATACACCGAACCGTCTGCCGCGACGGGAACCGTGCCAAGGATTCGTTTCGTGTTATAGTGACCCCAATTCACGGCCACCGGATGATGACCGTCGACGTTCAACGCAGGCGTCCAATCGCCGATGCCGCGCGGTGGGAAAGTCTTTTTGGCTGGTGCTTCGATTACCCTCACATACTTGACCGTTCCTCGCGGCACTCGGTCCATGGACTCGCCACGATACACGTCCTGGATGTAGAAAGCGCCTTCGTTCTTTGCCAGTTCGACTCGATCGGGAATGACCGGAGGGTGCGGGCGTGGGACGAGCGGAATGGGATCGAAACAACCGGGCGCCTCGCTGTGCAGCAACAACTCGTTGCCGAACACGTCGACCAGGAAAATGCCCGTCGACTTTGTCTCCGGACAGTACCTTGAGCACAGGAAATACTTGTCCGACAGTGGGTAAGGGTCTTCGTACTTGAGTCGCACCTGGCGAAAACTGTCGAACTTATTCCCAATCCGGCCAACCTCGTCCCAGCGACTCATGTAAGGCGTGATGTCCTGCGGCCAATTGTGAACAATCGGCTCGGTACCATCCAACCCGCGCCGGCGATCGACAACCATCATGGCTCCCCATGGTAACTCGTGAACCGCCGTGAAAATGGCCACGAACTGATCGGTTCCAGGAATGACTCGTCCGTCGACGATCGCTCCCGGTTGCCAGGCGTAGTTGCCGTAGTACAGAGCCTGATTCGTGCCATCGGGATTCATCGTCCACAAACCGTATGCGGACGAGTAGTGTTTGTCGACGTATTCCCAGCGCGTGTACAGAATCCGGCCGTCCGGCATCAAAGTGCTGTAACCTTCGAACTGTGTGTTGTGGCCGATTTGCCGGACGTTCGATCCATCGTCGTTCATCACAAACAGGTTTGCCATCAAATGACGCTGGCAAGGGATGTACTTTGGCTCGCGAGTCGAACTGAACGCGATCTTGCCGCTGGGCAAGTACAGCGGATGAATGTCGGAAACGCGCGAAGAGAACGTCAACTGCTTCAGTCCACTGCCGTCCACATCCATTTCGCATATGTGGTAGTCGTCTTCGGCGTCTCGACGCATAGAAAAGACGACCTTCTCTCCGTCGAAGTGAAGATCCGGGTCCCGGGCGATGCCGTTGGGCACGTTCAGAATCGTCGTCACCTCTCCGTCATTGGCCAGATCCAACAACTTGACGGCCCCGCCGCCACGAAAACAGTGCGTATTGATTTCGCCCGTCTGATACATCGTGGCTTCCGTGCCATGTTCGTTGATGTACTGCGGCCGGACGACGAACAGAATCGGCTGATCGCTGACCAACGGATTGGCTAGAAGGGCTTGCCGACGAACGGCGTCAAGCTCGTCCAGCGTCTTGACATGTTCAAGTCGCGACAGGAACTCGTCACCGTTCGGGTAGCGATCACCAAACGTAGATTGAAGATCCTTGATTGCTGCGCGTAACGGACCAACGCCAGCAACGTCGTTCTGCCCGTAGACTGGCGACAGCGGGACGCACAACACGGCTGTCAAGAATATGACTGCGGTATTACGAGCCATCGTTCCCTTTCCTCGAGGTTCATCAAGTATATGTGGCGTCGGGCATCGGTGCAAATACGTCGTTTGTGCCGCCGAAATCCACTACGGTCGCTTGTGAAATCCCCTTCCCAATGTGTTAGCATGATGCAACGTACTGTGGAGTTGTCGAATAGGAGATCGAAAGTGAATATTCGTCTTGGCAACGTCGTGCGTTTGGTTTTCCTTGTATCTTCATGCTTGTGCTCTCTCACGCGTTCAGAGGACATCCTAGTAAAGGTTGATGATGCTCCCGACCACGGTCTGGTCATCGCGGACGTCGACCTGACCGATGCAGTGCAGTGGTGCAAGGTCGGCCGTGTCGAGCCCCAAAACGTTCGCACGGTGCAGATCCCGGATGGCGCACACGTGCCTGTGCAGTTTGTTCCGGCAGCCGACTACGATCCAGCGGCGCGCGTGACCGGCACATTGATTCTCAGATTGTCGGCTGGTGGTGACGCGAGCTTGCGGATCTCGTTCGATAAGGTCGAGCCAAGCGACGGGCAAGTTCCGACCAGCAAGCCTTTTGATGGCGCGGTCGCGACCAATTCCTTTCGCGTCGTCCATGCCGCGACGAAAATGGGTGGGCTGCCCAGTCGCGTCGAGTTTCCTTCGTCGGGCAAGATCTTTGATCGCTTCCGGTGGAACGATCGCGTGCATGATCCTGAAACTGGAAGCTTCAACCTGTCGAACGATCCGCAGCCGGTGATCCAACGAGCCTCGACCGGTCCCTTGGCTACCGTCGTGCGCGTTCGTTCCCGATACATGCAGTCTGGTGGGAAACATCCCGATTCGAGACCCGAGGCCACGTACGATTGGATCTACCTGAACGACTCGCCGCTGGTGCGAGTGACCGCGACCGCATCGCAGCAACCGGACAAACCGTGGAGCGAAGCACACCTCCTGGAACTGAATTTCCCCGGCGATGATTTTCCCGAGTGGGCCGGCGGCGAACCAGTCGAGCGCGGCAAGTTCACAAAAGAAACGCGGGGCTTTCACTTCAACCAATGGGGTGCGTTGGTCGACGGGAGTCACGCCATCGCGATGCTCGATTGTGGGCGGGCATTGTTCTACGACCATCGCGGCGGCAGCTACCTTCACGCTCACGGAACCCGATCATGGCAGGCATGGCCCGAGCCGACTCGGCAGTGGTCCGCGTGGCTCTGGATCGGCACGGCTGACAATGTCGTCGAGGCAATCCGATCGGCCGCGGCCGAACTCCCGAGCAAGGCCAGTGTCAAGGTGGCCGTGGCGTCGGTGGACGAGAAGATCGCTGCGGCGAAGAAGCGTTGGCTCCAACAGCCGTCGGCAGCCAGACAACAGACGTGGTGGCATGCGGCCGGGGCTGCGCAACTGGCCGATGCGGGTCGGTTCCAGCAAGCGATCGAAGCCACCGAGGGCAAGACGCCGGCCGACTGGACGGTTCTGAACGCCGGCAATCTGGGCATGATTCTCGAACGAGGCAACGGAGGCATCCGGCTCCTGAGTCTGTTTGACGCAGCGGCAGATTGCCAACTCAGTTCTCCGGGCAGTGAGCCGTTGTTCGAGTTGATATTGCGCGATGTGGAGACGAAAGACGAGGTACGGCTGACGGCCGATAGTGGCTGGCGCGAAGTAGGTGCGCGTCCAGTCGAGACCGACCGTGGCGTCGAACTTCGATGGAAGGCACCAATCGACGAACGATTTGGTGGCTTGCAGGCGGTTGCACACGCAGTGCCCGATACGGCTACCAGCTCCATTTCCTGGAAGCTATCCGTCGCAGGCGTCAGTGACAAGTGGAGCCTCTGGCGTGTTGTCTTCCCGCAAGTCGCGGTCAAAGAACTCGGATCCGAGTCGACGTTGTTCCTACCTCGCGCTGCCGGCCAACTGGAGAAAGACGCGTGGCGTCGCGCCCTGAATTCCAGCGGCCGGTATCCAAGCGGCTGGACCACGATGCAGTACATGGCTGCCTACGCGGGGAACGGCTCGACGGGCTTGTACACGGGCATACATGATCCCTTCGGCAGCACGAAAGAGATACGTGCCCAAAGTCGGCCCAGCCGGCGCGAGGTGGTACTGTCTTTTGATCATCCTGTGTCGCAGATGGGCAGACCCGGCAACCGGTTTGAGCTGTGTGGGCAGGCCGTTTGGCAACACATGGCTGGCGACTGGTTCGATGCGGCGGTGATCTATCGCCAGTGGGTTCGGCAGCATGCCAAGTGGTATCCACCGTTGACAGAGGATGGGCGCGCGGACACACCCGTGTGGATGCGCGAACTGTCCGTGTGGGGGCTCGGCGGCGGCGATCCGAAGAGCGGACTGCCGGTATTGCAGGAATTCGCCGAAAAGATGGGACTGCCGGTTGGCTTTCACTGGTACAACTGGCACCAAATTCCGTTCGACAACGACTATCCGCACTACTTCCCTGCCGACGAAGGCTTTGCTGATGCGGTCAAGCTGCTGCAATCCAAAGACATCTACATCATGCCCTACATCAATGGTCGGCTGTGGGATACGCGCGACAAGGGCAGCGACGACTTTCAGTTCTCCAAGCTTGCACGACCGGCCGCCACGAAGGACGAACATGGCGAACCGTACACGGAGGTTTATGGGAGCAAAGAGACGGACGGTAGCAAAGTGGAACTGGCAGCCATGTGCCCCAGCACGGAATTGTGGCAGACAAAGGTCCGCGAAATCGTATTGCGGCTGATGAACGAATGCGGCGTTCGCGGAGTGTACATCGACCAAATCGCAGCGGCCCAGCCGCGGTTGTGCTTCGACGCCTCGCACGGCCATCTGATCGGAGGGGGGCATTGGTGGACCGAAGCGTACTGGAAGATGATGGACGCGATTCGACGTGAGATGCCCGACGGTCGAATGTTGACGACTGAGTGTAACGCCGAACCGTACGTGAAGTGGTTCGACGGTTACCTGACGTGGCACTGGCAGTACGACGGCCAGGTTCCGGCGTTTCCGGCTGTCTATGGTGGAAGCATTCAGATGTTCGGGCGGGCTTATCGCGGCGGCCCGACCAAGAATCTGGCTTTGCGCATGAAAGCGGGCCAGCAACTCGTGTTCGGCGAACAGATTGGATGGATTGGCCCGGAGGTTGTGAATGAAAAGGAGAACTTCGCGTTCCTCCGCCAAATCGTTCATTTGCGATGGCGGCTTCGGCGCTACTTCAACGCTGGCCAAATGGCCCGGCCACCGCGACTACATGGCGAGATCCCCGACGTCACCGCCGATTGGCAATGGCATGGCGAATGGCCGGTGACCACCCCGGTTGCCATGAGCGGCGCGTGGCAGTTGCCGGACGAGAACCGAACTGTACTGCTGATGGTTAATGTTGGCGACGAGCCGATTGCGACACGCCTGGAATTGGATGCGGCCGAGTACGGTGTATCAGGCGATCAAGTCCGGGTAGTTGTCATCAAGAGCGACGGCGAAGATGATTCGTTCGCAGTGCCGCGCAGTTTCCGTCGGGACGTGACCTTGCCACCCCGGGCAGCCGTCGCATGGGAACTGACCCCGTCAGAGTGATTCGAGTTGACTCAATTGATCAGGAGATGCATTCTCATGGGAACACAATCGAGCACGAAAGTGTATGGGACCGTTTGCTGGTTTACCGTTTCTCTACTGGGAGCTTTCGCGGTGCAAGGTGACGAATTGCCGCGGCTGACGACGTTGTCGGATACATCGATTCGCTATCAAGTGCCGGAGAAGCCGTACGTGGTGCTGAAGCAGCGAGATGTCGAAGTCGTGGTGGTCGACAACCGCGCAGTGGACGACGACGTGCTGCCGGGACACCGTGCCGGTTACAGTGGGATCGCCTCGTTGAAACACGCGCATCGTCGCGACAATCTGTTTGTGCCCAGTTACGCGGGGCTGAACTTCGAACACATCCACGACGGGACGAAGCAGGACCGCAAGGTGCTGTTCGAGCCACGAAATGCACCGATGGAGTTGCGAGTCGTCGATGAACACACGGCCGAGCTGTATCAGAAGCCCACGCCTACATGGGGGCTGGAGAGTTGCCATCGGTATCGACTGCTGAACGACGGGACGATTGAAATGACCTTCGAGTGTATTCCCCGCCGCCGCTCATACCGCTACGACTACGTGGGATTGTTCTGGGCTAGTTACATCCACCAGCCGGAGTCGCTGGATATCCACTTCAAAGGCCACGAGGCGGATGGTCCCAAGGAGACTCGTTGGATTCAAGGCGTGACGCCCGCACACGGAACGTTCTCGACACATGTGGCGTCTGATGATAAACGCGTTTTTTCGCACGAGGCCGATTTTCCGCTCACGCTGGTGTTCAATCGCTCACGATATTGTTATGCGGAACCGTGGTACTTCGGCGTCAGTCACGGCATGGCCTTGGTGCTGATGTTCCGTCCGAAAGACGCCATTCGCTTGTCCCAAAGCCCGTCGGGCGGTGGCCGTGGCAATCCAGCCTGGGATTTCCAGTACTTTGTTCCTGAGTACGAGGTCGGTCAGAGGTATCAGTTCGTCATGCAGGCAATGTACATACCGTACGAGTCGCCGGAGCAGATCAAACGAATCACCCAGCCAAACCGCCAAGCGTTGGCCGCTCAATAGATGGTGGCAGCTAACGAAGTATCCAGTAGCGCCGCTTCAGACTCGCCTGCTGTTGCACGATGGCAGAAACCTCAGACCGAAACCCCGAAATCACATTGACAACGGCCTATGCGTCAGTCTAGGGTAGGAGCAATTCCTACCGATGCACTTGGCCTTCAACAATTCCTGCTCGAGAGACAAAGGAGTCATCATATGGCAGACAATCAAGTGACACGTCGCCAGTTCGTCAAAGCTGGTGCAGTGGCGGCTGCCGGTGTGGCGGCGGGCATCACGCCGACGCTAACCGTCTATGCGGGGAACCCCACGAAAGAGAAGACGGACACCATCCTGAACTACAACGAGCAGATGGAATACCGCCGCGGCGGCAGGACAGACTTGATGTTCTCGGCCGTCTGCCTGGGTGGCCACTGGAAGCGGGTCAACGAGATGGTGCCCGGCTTGTTCCAAGGCCGAAGCTGGCTCAGTGCCGACCTGAACAGCAAAGACTTCGAGAAGAACCGCTACGACGTGGTCACGCAATGCATCGAGCGCGGCATCAACTACATCGACGCCTGCACCATGCAAGAGGTGATCATGTACTCCAAAGCGCTCAAAGATCGCCGCGACAAGATGTACCTGGGCTTCTCCTGGTACCAGGGCGAGATGCGCAGCTTGAGTCGTGAAATGGACAAGGCGGCCAAGGCCGGCCAGCCGAAGCCGCCGGGTTGGATCACTCAGAAGCTGAAGGAGTGCATCGACTACGGATTTAAGCAGACCGGATTGGAGTACGTCGACATCTGGCGGATCACCTGCCACGAAAAGAGCGGCATGCACACCGACAATCAGATGGAAGAAATGTGCGAGGCGCTCGCGTGGGCTCAGAAGAGCGGTCGCGCCCGCTTCACCGGCATTTCTTCACACGATCGGCCGCACATCAAGAAGTGGATCGAACGAGCACCGGACGAACTTGATGTCATCGTCACGCCTTACACGGCCAGAACGAGAATGACCGGTACCAAGGTGGAAACGGCCGAAGAAGGCGACGCAGCTCGAGTTGTGAAGATGGAAGATGGCTCGTGGGAAAACAGCCTCTGGCACACCATGCAAAAACGCGACGTGGCCTGGTTCGGCATCAAGCCGTTCAGCTCCGCATCGTTGTTCAAAGGCGACAGTTCGCCGGGCAATCCTCACGAAGAGGAAGACAACAAGATCGCACGATTGACGATTCGCGCCATCTTGACCAACCCGGTCATCACGGCTCCGATTCCCGGCATCATTTCGCCCGAGCAGGTCGATAATGTCGCGACGGCCGTGCTGCAACGCAGGGCGCTGGACGTGAAAGAACGGGCCGAACTGGACGCCGCAACCGATCGGGCCTTTGCCAATCTGCCTCACCATTACCGCTGGCTGAATGATTGGAATTACGTCTAGCGGCGACTAGGTCCCGTCTGACGGACGGGATCTGGGAGTGAAGATAGATCGAGGATTTGACGTCCCGCTCGGCAAGCGGGACCTACTCTGAACCAAGGAAACCCGGTTTCTTCCCAGGAGCCGGGTTTCTGAACTCACGTGCACTCGTTTGGGATTGGATCTAATGAAATACGCCGCTCCGATAGTGTTATTTGCTGCCTTTGTGATCGTAATTGTCGTCTGCCTGATTGGATTCTCGGGTGGTGACAGAGAAGTTCATGCCGCGCCGCCGTTGTCGCTTGAGGGCTTGATGGACGAGAAGTTGCCGGAACCGGAAGAGAAGGTCGAAGTCAAGGCGGACAACAGCGCCTGCTACGTCTGCCACGGCAATTACGACGGCGAGGAGTTGGCTCTGATCCATGCCAAGGAGGACGTCAGTTGCATCGAATGCCACGGCGAGTCCTTGGCCCATCGTGACGACGAGGACAATGTCACCCCGCCCGATATCATGTACCCCGCGGACAAGATCGAGGAGAAATGTGCGGAGTGCCACGATTCGCACGACGTGTCGGCCAGGGAAGTCATCGACCGATGGCAGGAACGGTGCCCCAAGAAGACGAATCCCAAAGAGTTGGTCTGCACCGATTGCCACGGCGAGCATCGTTTGAAGCTTCGCACGGTCCGCTGGGACAAGAAAACGCGCAAGCTGATCATCCGTAAAGAAGAAGCGGCAAAAGCTGCCTCGGATGCGGCTAAAAAGAAAGACGCGAACTGAGACTGAACCGCGTTTCATCTTCCTAGACACTGCGGCTGCTTCAGGGCGCTCGGTTAGCTCGCGCATCGAGAAACTGCGCACCTTCGCGGGCTGATTCCTGCAGTTGCCCTGCGTGACGGCAGGAATCAACGCGCTGACGTCATCAATTTGCTCTCCCAAACACCCGCGAGGTATTCCATCAGGCGCGCGGATCGTCTACTGTAGCAGTATCATATCTGTTGCCGGGAGACGATTACTATGAAAGCGCGTTTCTACGTTCTTGCCGCCCTTGTTGCCTGCTTCTCTGGCGTCGGTTCTGCCTTGGCCGACCCGCCGAACGTCATCTTTGTGTTGACGGACGATCAGGGTTATGGCGATTTATCGTGCCACGGGAATCCGGTCCTCAAGACGCCGTACATCGACAAGCTTTACGCCGAA
Organism: uncultured Pirellulaceae bacterium; assembly: GCA_964617665.1. Classification (GTDB taxonomy): domain Bacteria; phylum Planctomycetota; class Planctomycetia; order Pirellulales; family Pirellulaceae; genus JADHUC01. The sequence goes on along the minus strand of CAZUAH010000020.1, from coordinate 14,913 downwards.
AGCATCCGATTCACCGACTTTCACGTTGCGCCGATGTGTACGCCGACGCGTGGCGAATTGATGACGGGGCAGTATGCGCTACGAAACGGTGCGACTTGCGTTTGCTCTGGGCGATCGTTCATGCGTCAAGGACTTCCCACGATGGCCGATGTGTTTTCAGCGAGCGGCTATCGAACAGGTATCTTCGGCAAATGGCATTTGGGCGACAACTATCCACATCGCCCGAAGGATCGAGGATTTCAGCGAGCCGTCTATCACTTGGGATGGGGCATCACTTCGACGCCGGACTATTGGAATAACGATTACTTTGACGACTACTTCCGAGACGACGGCGTTCTGAAGCAGTTTCCCGGCTACTGCACGGATGTCTGGTTCGACGAAGCAATGAAGTGGATCCGGCAGTGTCACGCAGAGGATCAACCGTTCTTTGCTTACATTTCCACCAACGCACCGCACGGACCGTTCTTTGCGCCGGACAAATACAAGGAACCCTACAGACATTTGGACCGTGACACCGCAGGCTTCTTTGCCATGATCGCCAACTTGGACGAGAACATGGCACGGCTTGACAAAATGCTTGAAGACACCGGCTTGCGCGAAAATACCATTCTGATCTTCATGACGGACAACGGCGGTACGGGCGGCATCAAGGTCTACAATGCAGGAATGCGAGGCGCCAAAGCGAGCCTTTACGAAGGCGGACACCGAGTTCCGTATTTCATTCGCTTTCCAGGTGGCGGCCTTCGAGAACCCGCGGACATCCATGCGCTCACACATGCGACAGACATTCTTCCGACGTTGATCGACCTGTGCCGCTTGCAGAAGTCCCAGGACGTGAGTTTTGACGGCGCTAGCCTCGTCCCGCTGCTGAAGGGCGAGGCCCAACCGGCATTCGATCGGCGGACGATGGTCGTGCAGTACGGTGGTCTCGATCCAGCGCATCCGCAGAAATCGGACGCAACCGTGTTGTGGAAAAGTTGGAGGCTGGTGAAGGGAAAAGAACTGTACAACGTCCAGAACGATCCAGGGCAGAAGAACGATGTTGCCGGCGAGCACCCACGAATCGTCCGGAGGCTGCGGCGTCATTACGCGGATTGGTGGGCGACAGTGGAGCCGACGCTGGACGATTTCGAGACCCTCACGCTTGGATCGGATTGCGAGAACCCTACGCGTCTGTCGTCGCTCGACTGGCTCGCCCCGAAGTTAGTCATCGCGGCACAGACCGTCGATGTGCGTCTGCTCGGCGAGCCCGTCATCGAAGGTTCTCTTCCGATGGGCCGCCCGCTGCCCGTAATGAACGCACCGTGGAACGTCGAAGTGGAATGTGACGGACAGTACGAGATTTCACTGCGTCGATGGCCGAAAGAGGCCGACACAGCCCTCACTGCCAATCTACCGGCTTACGAAGGTGTCGACGGAGTGTACCCGGCAGGCAAGGCTGTGCCGATCGCCAAGGCGCGATTGAAGATCGCTGATGTGGACGTAACGAAATCTGTGTCAGAGGACGACAAGGCCTCGACCTTCACCGCGCAGCTGACCGCCGGCAAGACTGAACTGCGGACTTGGTTCTATGATGAACACGGCAAGGAACTGTGCGGAGCGTTTTACGTTTCGGTTCGCAGACTCGGCCAGGACAGATAGCAGGAGGATGGATCACCATGCAACCTAATTCGATTTGGGTACTCGCGTTTGCGGCTCTGGCCTTCGCCGTGACCGGCACGTCAATCGGGGCAGCGCCGCCAAGTACCGACGATGCTCGAGTTTGCTCCTGGAGCTTCGACGGCGTCTTGGAGGATCACGCAGGCCAATCGGCAGACAAACTGTCCGCTCGCGATGGCACTGCCCGTTTCGTCGACGCATCCGAACTGCCTGGCGTCTCGGGCAAGGCGGTTGCGTTGGGAGTCCAAGCCGGCGACGCGCAGTTCTTGGTTGCACCGGTTTCCGACGACATCCAGCTTGGTGCCAACTACACCATCGAAGCCTGGGTTCAGCCTATCCAACTCGGCACATGGAACCGTTTGGTGCTGCAGTGGGCCGGTCCGCCGAACTATGCTTACCACGTGGCGGTCCATAATGGTCTAGCGAGCCTTTGCCACAACCAGACAAACGGCGAATACCTATTCGCCGAAGGAGGTCGTTTGACTGCGGGGCGTTGGCACCACTTGGCCGCTGTCGCTCGACGAAACAACGGCGAGCCGGCACAAAGCGTGCTTACGGTCTATCTGGACGGCCGACCCGTGGGAACTGCTCCGTTCGACGGGACGATTCAAACCGTTGCCGCCGAAGGATTGGGAATCGGGGATTCGGCGGGGGCACCATCTGCGAGCTGCCGTTTTCGAGGCTACATCGACGAGGTGACCATCTGGGCACGAGCATTGAAAACGGAGGAGATTGCGGGCCACTACTCTGAACGGGCCGATGCCTTACGCGAGTTGGAGCGTGTTCGGCGGAAGTTGGAGATGGAGGAACGAGCGGAGGTTTTCGCCCGCTTGCAGCGACATGGCGTGCAGGAAATCGTCTTTGCCGAACGTGCCCCAGGTCGAGATCCCGCCGGGCATTACTATGCGAACTTCGGTTACTCGTGCATCGATCCTACTTACTGGATCCACGGTGCGGACGGAGGCAGGCTGTGCAGGCTGAACGTGCATACCGGCGAGCTGACCGCGCTTGTCGATGACCCTCAAGGCGCCGTTCGCGATCCTCAGGTGCATTACGACGGCGAGAGAATCCTGTTTTCCTATCGCAGGGGCGGCACTCACTCGTACAACCTCTATGAGATCCAATCTGATGGGACCGGATTGCGGCAAATCACCAGCGGTCCGTGGGACGATATCGAACCGACGTACCTGCCGGACGGCGACATTATGTTCTGCTCGTCGCGATCGAAGCGATATATCGGCTGTTGGCTGGCGCACACCGCGACGCTTCACCGCTGCGATCCATCGGGGCAGGACATTCGCATGGTCTCGTCCGGCTCCTTCACGGAGAACACGCCTGCCGTGCTGCCCGACGGACGCGTGCTCTACACGCGCTGGGAGTACGTGAATCGCGATGCGGTCAGCTTCCATCACCTCTGGACGGTCAATCCAGACGGCACGGGTCAGATGGTCTACTTTGGCAACATGCATTTGGGCGGCGTCTTCATTGACGCTCAGCCGATCCCCGGTACCAACGATATCCTCCTGACCAACTCGCCCGGTCACGGCAGGAACGAGCATGTAGGTTACGTCGCCGTGCTGAGTAGTAAGAGCGGGCCGGATGCCGGGTCAGCACTGAAGAATATTTCGGCATCGGTCGGCTTTCGTGATCCTTATCCCCTGTCTTCGGACGCGTTTCTGGTGGCCAAGGGAAACGAGATCCTATTGATGGATGCGGAAGGCGCGGCCGAAGTCCTGTACGCAGCGACCGATATGGTACACGAACCAAGGCCCATTGTGCGGCGACCGCGAGAGCAGATCACATCGCCCAAGGCGGACTTGGCCAAGACGACCGGTACACTGGTTCTGAGGGACATCTACGCGGGCCGAAACACAGACGGAGTCCTGCGCGGTGCGATCAAGAAACTGCTGGTGCTGGAAGATCTTCCCAAGCCGGCAAATTTCCATGGAGGCGGCTCCCAGCCAATCGGCCACGGCGTCACTTCGACATTGAAGCGCATTCTCGGCACCGTGCCTGTGGAGTCAGACGGATCGGCCTGCTTTGAAGTGCCGGCCATGAGAAGCCTATACTTCGTGGCCTTGGACGAAAACGATTGCTCCGTTAAGCAGATGCGCAGCTTTGTCACGGTACAGCCGGGAGAAACGGTCGGTTGCGTCGGCTGCCACGAACAGCGCACGCAGACTCCGGGGACTGCCGACCTGCGGGACTTGCAGGCGCTGGCCCGAGCGCCAGGTTCGATCCAGCCGATCGAAGATGTGCCGGCAATCCCGGATTTTCCGCGTGACATTCAACCGATCCTCGATCGGCATTGCGTGAGCTGCCACAACTACGATAAGCGCGATGGAGGCGTTGCGCTGGTCGGCGACCACGGACCGGTCTTCTCGCACAGCTTCTACGAATTGCTGCTACATTGGCAAGTCAAAGACACGCACGACGAACCGCGACACGGGACGGGCCGCCAGCCGGGCAACGACAGGCCGTATGCGACCTACAGTTCCGCGTCTCCGCTAGTGGAGAAACTTGACGTCCAACATTATGAAGTGAAACTCACCGACCGCGAAAAAGCGATGGTCCGGCTGTGGATCGACGCGGGGGTGCAGTACCCCGGAACGTACGCAGCGTACGGCACGGGACAAATCGGCGGCTGTTGGGGTAACAATCGTCCGGTGCGAGAAATGGCGGACGGCTGGCCTTCGACGTCCGGGGCCGTTGAGGCCATCGAAAAAAGGTGCGGTTCATGTCATCCGAAAAACCAACTTCCGCGGCATGTGACCGCACAGGTTCCGTTGGACGCCTGGGGTGATATGCTTTCGTGGACCCGGCCACTGAGCCGCTATTCACGACACCGGTTGTACAATTTAAGCCGACCTGACAAGTCGCTCGTCTTGCTCGCCGCACTTTCCCAGGAGGCAGGCGGATATGCCGAGGACGAACCTGCATCCAGCGGCAACTCCAAGCCGGTCGCCGAAGACCGAAGCCGTCCGCCGAAGACGATCCTCCATCCGGTCGTTTTTGACGACCTAAACGACCCAGACTACCAAGCGATTCTGTCTCACATCAAAGCAGCAAAAGCCAGGTTGGAGGAAATCAAACGCTTCGACATGCCGGGCTTCCAGCCGAACGAGCACTACGTCCGCGAGATGAAACGCTACGGCGTGTTGCCCGAATCCTTCGATCTGGCCAAGGATCCAATCGACGTCTACGCGACGGACGATGCGTATTGGCGATCAATGTGGCACCGCCCTCGTCGCTGAGCGGGATGCGCGATGTGGGATACGGGATACGCGGCTGGCCAATCGTCTTGATGTGCCGGCAATACTCTTGGGCGATCGGCAGATGAGAATTCCACTACATGCAGGTGAGAACCAGATTACCGCTCGCGTTATACGTCAACAAGCGGTACCCGTTCCAAGCCTTCCTGTCCCGTATCCTGCATCCCGTATCTCGTATCCCGCACACAAAACCACCCGCAACGTCCTTGCACTCTTCCGACCGCGCCGATACCCTACTTGCACATGTGTGTGGGTCGACTTTTCAAGGAAAGAAGCAACGAATGCCCGATCTGTTTGACAAGTGTGATGCGTTTTGGCAACGGATGCAGAAGGGACTCGGAGACGACTTTGAAGATTGTCGCCGCCTGTTCTTCCGTGTGTTTCCGATCGCGAACTGCGAGCCCTACGTCGTGATGCAAAACGGGCGTCGGGTGTTGCAGGTGGCCACAAACGACTATCTGGGGTTGGCGCTACATCCCGAGGCGATTGAGGCTGCCGCGAATGTCGCTCGTCAATGCGGAGCAGGTACACCACTTGGCGCTCGGCCACTGACCGGAAACACCGAGCTACACGTCGAGCTGGAACGTCGTCTGGCGGAATTCCGTCAGACCGAAGATTCGATGATCTACAATCTAGGGCTGGGTGCAATGACGGGCACCATCTCCTCCCTAGTAGGTCGGAACGAGCACGTATTCGTGGACTCGTTCTCGCACAGTTGCGTCCAAGAGGGGGCGAAGTTAGCCAAGGGCCAAGCCACTTGGTTCAAGCACAACGACCTCGACGGACTGGCGAACCAACTCGAAGCAGTACCGCGTGACGAGCCAAAGTTGATTGCCGTGGACGGAGTCTACGGGATGACCGGCGACTTGGCACCGCTTCCCGAGTTAGTCGAGTTAAAGCAGCATTACAATGCGAGACTATTCGTCGACGATGCCCACGGCACGGGCGTGCTGGGCGAGCATGGCCGCGGCACAGCCGAACACTTCGGAGTCGAAGATGAGGTGGACCTGCATGGCGGCACGTTCGCCAAGTCGTTCGGAACGTTCGGCGGATACGTAGCGGGTCCGCAGCGCGTGTTGGACTACCTCCGTTTCGTTTCGCCGGCCTTCATGCTGACCAAAGCACTGCCGGCCGTCATCACGGCGGCCACTATCAAGACGTTGGAACTCCTGCAGCGAATGCCGGAACGTCGGGTACGCCTGTGGGAGAATCTGAACGTACTTCGAAGGGGGCTTCGCGACGCCGGCCTGGATATCGGCGATCCGCAAGGAGCCGTCACTTCGATCGCCACCCGAGGTCACCGGGCAATGAAGGCGGTTCACCTGTTGCAGCACGAATACGACATCATTGCCAACGGAGTCATGTACCCCGCCGTTCCGCATCGCATCTCGATCATCCGTATGACCGTCTCGGCGTTGCACACTCCGGATGATATGACGCGCGTCGTGGATGCACTTGCCGAGATCAACGAGCGGATGCCGTTGCAGAAGACGAAGAAGCAGTTGGCCGGCGACGTCGCCTGAACGCGCGAAGCGAACGATTGATGAGTGCCGACGAAGAACTTGTCGTCCGCCCGGTGCGCTCCCGGCGAGACTGGCGCGCCTTTCATGATATTCGTCGGCAGATATACGCTCACGACCCCAGTGCGGTGATGCCATTGCGTCTTCAGGAGCGTTCGAATCTGGATCCAGCGGCTCACCCGTTCTACGAACATGCGGAACGAGAAGTCTTTCTCTGTTGGCGTCACGGCCGCCCTGTTGGACGAATCGTCGCGATTCACGATCGGCTGCACCTTGAACACAATGGCGACGACGTAGGATTCTTCGGATTCTTCGAGGCGCCAGACGAACCGTCCATTGCGCGAGCGCTGCTGGAGGCCGCACAGGCGTGGTTGGTCGATCGCGGCTGCGGTACCTTGCGCGGTCCGGTCAGCCCGTCGATGAAGGGTGAGTTCGGCGTGCAGGTCAGCGGCCATGAAGATCCGCCCTATGTGATGATGGCCCACACGCCAGCATATTATGATACGTTGCTGAACAAACTCGGTTTTCATTTGGCGAAGACGTTTTACGCGTATCGTTTCGACAACGACGTGCTGTCACGAAGCGGGCCTCACTACGAGGACGTGACTCGCGTATGTAACCGAATTGCACAACGCCATCCGGAATTGCATGTTCGCACTGTCGACATGCGGAATTTCGACCAAGAAGTCCGTCGCGTGAATCAGTTGGGCAACCGAGTGCGAGTCCCTGTCTGGGGCTTTGTGCCGCTAACGAATGCAGAGCTTGACCACATGGCCAGCCAACTGCGGCGCGTGGTCGATCCTCGCTTGTTCGTTTTGGTGGAACGCAAGAAGGAATTGGTAGGCTACTTGATCGCGGTGCGCGACCTCAATTGGGCACTCTGGCGCACGATCGGCAACGCGGACCTCATTCGTATCCCGCAAATGCTGTACTGGCTGCGCCGAACGCCACGTGTCAGGGTTACCGCCTTCGGCGCCCACGAGGAATATCGCCACACGGGCGTGACCGCGCTGCTGCTGCAAAGAATGTATGACGAATTGACCTCGCGCTACACGGACGCGGAGGTATCCTGGATCGTCGAGGACAATGTGCGATCGCTGCGAGCGCTGCAGCGATTGGTGCCCGTGAAACGCTACAAGTCGTATTGTCTCTACGATCGCCCAGTGAGTCCGTTTTGACTTCGCGGGACGATTAGAGCATCCCATAGGATGGAATTGGGCATGCGGCCCTATGCCCACTGCAACTGCGCCATTCACGCTGGCAAAGCCGCCACCGTCGCTTCTCTTGGCCTTTCAAGAGTTAGAGCGAAAAACAGAAAAGTTGCGGTTTGAGCCAATCGCCTGTCCCTGGGGCGGACCTGGAACGGCTACAATCAGGAATAGATCGGCGTGAACTTGAAGGATCGCTTGGCTCGCCGGAAGCACCGGCGTCTGGAGGCAACTAGAAGGAGATCCCATCGACCATGAAATCGTTGCCAATCGCAATCATATCGCTCGTAATGTTGTCGCTGCTCATGGTTTCGTCGCAGGCAAGCGGTGCCGAGTCGCCGAGACTTTTGTATCTGGGCACAAACAGTCAATTACAGAGGCCCAAGCCGTCGCCAAAATCGAAGCTGGTCTACATCAAGAAAGATACGTGGCACGAGACCATGCGAGCGTCGGTGGAGGCCACGCTCGGATCGATGGTCGGACAGGACCGCGCCGCCCGGCCCGATGGTTTCCAGTCAGCGATGCTCCCGCTCACGGCCGACGTGGAATCGGTACAGTTCGAACTTCGTATTGAAGGTGCGGAGCGACTGTACTTCGCCACACTCGGCCGCCAGCCGGAAAGCGGATCATCGCACTTCCTCAACCCGCGGGTGTTCGACAAGCAAGGCAATTCCGTCGAACTCAAACTTGACAGCACGATGGTGATGGGAAAGGTCGATCCCCGTGCGGCGAGAACGGTGCAATCGAAAGTCGACGGTACGACGTATCGCGGCTTCGCACTTTCGCCTGGCGAGGTCGCCTTTAAGCTGGACGGCAAGTACGAACGTCTGGAGTTGTTCGTCTGCTACCGGCCAGAAAAAGGCCTGCCGCCGCACGCGGCCATCGACTGCCAGCCGATCGTTGCCCGCGCGTTCGAGTATCAACGAGTCCAGGAAGCTCTGTGGGACTTGGTTACCCGGGACTTCCGCGATCGGCGGTCACAGATCGAAATGGAGATGGAGCGAAGCGACAGGATTTGGAGCAAATACGCCCCGAACTTCGACGGCGCGCCAGATGGGTACTACCTCTCGCGTGCCTGGCAGCGACTGGAGTTTGCTCGCAAAACACTCGATTTTGTGCAGCAAGCAGCGCCCCGGCCTGATATGGCTGCGGATCTTAAGACTCTCAGCCAGCGCATTGAGCAGGCACTCGAAGACCAAGATTCCTCCGCGGAGAGAGACCTCTTTGCCCAGGCGGTCGATCTCAGACGCCGGATCATCTTCTCGCACCCCGTGTTGGATTTTGACCGACTGCTGCTGACAAAACGGCCAACTCCGGCACTTAGCGCACCGGGAGATAACTACTACGGGATGAACAACGGCACGGGGCCGGGGTTGGTCATCCTGGACCAGTGGAAGACCGGCAGACTGAAAGAAACGACGTTGTTGGAGGGCAAGTTGCCGACGGGCTGCGCGATGCATCCGGACTTGTCGTTCGACGGCAACCGAGTGGTGTTTGCCTACGCCGATCACACGCCGCCGCGCGACCTATGGCAATTCTTCCTGTACGAGATCAACGTCGACGGCACGGGCCTGCGGCAGATCACCGGCACTGACGACGATCCGTTGGCTGGGACCGGCGGCAGGATGACCGTAGTCTCGGAGGACTATGATCCTTGTTACTTGCCCGACGGAGGGTTTGCCTTTATTTCCACGCGCAACCAAGGTGGCGTGCGATGTCACAACGGTGGACGTTATTGCCCCACGTATCTGCTGTATCGTTGCGACGCCGACGGGTCGAAAATTCGCCAGCTCTCTTTCGGCGAAGCCAACGAATGGGATCCGATCGTGATGCCCGACGGGCTGATCCTCTGGACTCGCTGGGACTACATCAACCGGCCCGTGATCCCGACACTCGGCCTGTGGACCGTTCGGCACGACGGTACGGCCGCCGGTCACTATTTCGGTAACTACACACCGAACCCTTGCCGGATCTGTCAGCCGAGGCCCATACCCGGCTCGCACAAGATTGTCGCCACCACGGCCGGGCATCACACGATCCATGCCGGGTCGTTGATTCTGATCGACCGCCAGATCGCCGAAGACGGACTGGAGGCCATCACGCGTCTGACACCCGAGGCGACTTTTCCGGAATCGGAAGTCCATTCGCCGGTCAGCTACAGTAGTCCGTATCCGCTGAGCGAAGACCTGTTCCTGGTCGCGTTCTCTCCCGATGCGTACCCCGGAGTAATGTCGCAACTCCCGCAGCATGACGCTTACGGTATCTATCTGATCGACACGCTGGGCGGGCGCGAGTTGATCTATCGCGATCCGGAAATCTCTTGCTTCGCTCCCATGCCCGTTCAGCCGCGGCCAAAGCCGCCGGCGCCATCATCGGCGGTAGCGGGCAAGGAAATGCGAACAAACGGTGTCTTCTATCTTCAAGACGTCTATCAGAGTAGCCAGCACATCCCCCCCGGAACGATCAAGCAGCTCCGTGTCAACGAACTGATCCCTCAACCTACTCAACGTGTGCCCTATTCCAGCGCCGTGAGGTTCGAGGTATTGAAGCGAGTCCTGGGCACGATACCTGTCGACGAGACCGGCTCGGTGGCGTTCGAGGCCCCGGCCGGCGTACCGCTGCAATTCCAGGCATTGGATGAAAACGGCATGGCCGTGATGACCATGCGGACGTTCACCCATTTGCAGCCGGGCGAAAAAGCGAGCTGCGTCGGCTGCCATGAGCCCCGCACATCCAGCCCCGTGACCGAACCGTCGCCGCCCGCCGGGCAGGTTGTCCTGAAGCTAGATCCGCCGGTCGGACCCGAGTATCCAGGAGGCCTCAGCTTCGCCAAGACCGTGCAACCCGTGCTCGACCGCTACTGCATTGACTGCCACGGCTCGAAGGAAACCGCCGGCGAGATTGATCTGCTTGGCACGATCGACGCCACCGAAGAGAATGTCGCCAAGACTTTCCACCAACTGCTCCCCAGCACCGCCTACGCATCGCTGACACGAGGCGGCCGCTGGGTAAAGATCGCCCAGTACGGTGGCGAAACCTGGTACAGCCAACCCAAGGACTATTTCGCTCACGGCGGCACGCTGGCCGGCCTGCTGCTTGAGGGCCACGAGGATGTCGAATTGGACCCCAAGAGCCGCCAGCGGATTTTCGACTGGCTCGATCTGAACGCCCCGTTCTATGGCACCTACTCCTGGAACAAGGACGAATGGCAACGGCCGAACCCGGAGGGCGAAAAAGCGCTGCGCGAGCACGTTCGCCAACGATTCGGCGACGAGTTGGCCGGACAACCGTTCGCGGCACTGGTCAACGTGGCGTTGCCGGGCGAAAGCCGCATCCTGAAAGCGCCGTTGGCGATCGCGGCTGGCGGCTGGGGACAAATCGAGCAAGGAGGCTGGAAGAGCGTTGACGATCCGGACTACCAGAAGATGGCCCGCCTCGTGCAGGCAGCCATTCAACCATTGCCCTACCACGACATCGCCGGCACCTGCGGCCGCGACGAAAACTGCCGGTGTCTAAGCTGCTGGGTCCGGAAGACAAAGGAAGAAAGACAGAGGCGAATCGCGGCCACAAAATAGACCTCCACAAGAGGACGTGGAAATGATGCTGACCATTGGCAATTCCAAGACCCGCTATGGGTGGCCGGGGCTGGACCGAAGGGAAGCCCCGGTCCTGGAATCACTGGGGTTTCGCAGTGCTCCAACCCCGGCCACCCGTGTCAAAGACAGTTGTGAAGCCATCTCCGGATGGTTCCGCAACGTCCATATCGCGGCTGCCATTCTGGGCTCGCTGTTGTGCGTTGCCCGAGCGCCGGCGGCGGAAAGCAGCCCAGAAGAAAGACCAGTGTTGCGAGTGCCGCTGACGAATTCCAAGCCGGAGGTAGACGGAAGGCTCGATGAGCCGTGTTGGACGGATGCGGCACGTACGGGTCCGCTCCGGGTCACCGGCGGAGAGCCGGCAAAGTTACACACCGAGGCGTACATCCTGCGCGATGCCGACCACCTCCATGTCGGTGTAATCTGTGCGGGGGAAGATGCGGCGAGCGGGATCGGCTTGGGACAAACATTTTTATTCACTCCGGGCCAAATTGCAGGATATGCGAAGAACGAATTCGACAAGCGGATCTCAGCTCACTGGGCGGGCAAGCCTCTTGAGCCCTCGAAGGTGGACGAATGCGTCGAACTGCTCATCGACTCGAACGGCGACGGGAATTCCTACTACCTGATCCGGATCACCCCGGAGGACGGTGGCGGACTCACGTGCTCCTATAACGAGCATTCACCCCCGTGGCGCGATCCGACGTGGCGGCCGTCGTTCAAGTCTGCGGTGGCAAAGGGCACGGGAGGATGGGCTGCCGAGTTCACTCTTCCGCTGGACATCTTCAACAAGAACAAGAACCTGGCGTCAAAGATCGGGTTCAACATCCAGCGAGCCGGCACGCCCGGCAGCGAGACCCATTGCTGGCACGGCACACCGGAGGATCCAGGCGAATGGGGTATACTGGCGGGCATCCCAGCACGGAAGTGTCTCCCCGCGCCCGACTACTCAGCCCCTCACAGACACTACAACGTCCCACCGAAAGCACAGAGATCGTTGCTTGCCGAAGAGAGGAAGCAGCCGATTCAGCTTGGCCCCGGTTCCACTCATGCCGGGACGACGGGCGAGGTCAAGCTGGAACTAGAGGGATTCCTGCTTGCGGGCGACCCTCACGCGCGAGGCATTATCTGGGACCTTGCCGTGAATGAACGGACCGGAGAACTCTACGTGCTCTCCGACCCGAGACCGTTCCGAGAAGCGCCCGAGTTACGCGTGTTCGATCGCCAGGGCGACTACTTGCGGACGATCATGCCGCTGAACCCGAACTTGCCCCATTCCGCAGTGCGCGACGTCTGCAGCAGAACGGCGGTGGAAGGAAATGCGGAGTTGGCCGTCCCTCTATTGTTCGAGACACTCGCCGGATCGCTTTCGACGTACGGCTCCTGGTGGCATCAACCTCAGAAGATCGTGGTCGCGCCGGACGGCGACCTGATCATGGCGAACATTTACCGCGGCGTGTTGTGGAGGATGAAGCCGGACGGAAGTCTGCCCGCTGAAGGATGGACCTCGGCCTACAATCCGAGTCGAAACGAACCGTTCGAAACCACTCACTGGACCCAGGGCGTCTTGATGGTTCCGGACCTGAAGAATTACATGCCCTTCCACTCGCTCCGGTACCCTTACTTCTGTTTCGACCCTGACGGCACTCTCTACATATCGGCGGGCCAGAGTACGCTTCCCACGAAGCGCTACGCGTACTATTGGGAAGTGAGCACACAACAGACACGCTACCACTGGGACGTGAGCCCGGACGGGGCGAGGGCGGGCCATGTCTGGAAGTCCCGAATGTGGGCGGGCGTGACGGTCGACAAGCTCGACTCCTTCGGCGGCTTCGCCGAACCGAGCGGGCTGGCGTTGGACGGCGATCATCTGATCGTGGCGGATGCCGGGAACAACCGCCTGCAGGTACTCGCAGAAGACGGTCGCCCTAGCGCATCGATAACGCACTATGAGCACAACGGCGAGAAGCACCCGATACATGACCCAACCGCTCTGGCGATCGATGCCGAACGGAACCTCTATGTGCTGGTGGGGTCGCAAGAGAGACCAAAGAACCAAAGCACCGAACACTCGCTGCCGTTGATACGGCGGGACGTGAACGAGGCGGCCAGGAACCCTTCGAAGGCACCCAGGAGATTGATCAAGCTGAGGAGTTGGCGGGAGCCCGAGCTTATCGCGGTTTCAGGGCCACTGCATCCGGAAGTGCTGCAAGTCGCTGTGGACGCCGGAGTATCCCCGCCGCTGGTCTGGGTGGCCAATGCCGTTGGCCCAGGCAGTCTCATGCAACTGGCGGGCGGCGATCTCTCGGTGAACAAGCAGTGGGTCGACGGCGGCGAGACGCTTTCCTATCCCCGGCAAAGCGGCGACCAGCCGATTCTCAATATCGACCCGCAAACGGGGCACATCTACGTTGAAGACGACTCAAACCACCGCCTAAAACAGTTCGGGACGGTTTATCGGATGGACCAGGATGGAAACGTACTCAAAAAGTGGCCGTCCCTTTTCTTCGACGCCCGAGACTTGAAAATGCCGTCGCCTTGGGGGTCGTTGAATTACGAACGTCAATTCCGTTATCCGCAGGAGCCGCTGTTTATCGACTCGATCTTTGGAAAAGACGGCCGCGTCTACCGTTGGAAACTGGCAAAGGCCGGTGTGGAACTGCTCCGCTTCGACCGCCAGGGGAAACCGATTCTTTTCAAATCGAGCGGGAGCAACTCCCTATTCGTCGACCGCACCATGCAGACGGGCTTCTGGCACGACGTCTATCACGGCATGGACGTCGACCGCCACGGCAACATCTACTACGTGGCCAAGGTGGACGTCGACCCTAAATCACGACCTGTGAGTCCGTACGTCGCCATGCACCGCCAAGTCAACGTATACGACGCCGATGGGAATCTGAAGAAACGAGGGCTGCTCCGTCTGGATTGCGTGCGAGGCCTCCAGGTCGACGACGAAGGCAACCTGTACGTCATGCACCGACCCGCGAAAAGGCCGTGGGACAGATATCTTGCTTTGTCGAAGTACGGGCCATCCGGTGGCGAACCGCTCTGGACCCGGCCCTGGGAGGGATATCTCGGACAGGCCGAGGTCCTCTTTGCACCCTGTCATTGCATTACATCGAAACAACACCAAACGCTCGACGGAAAAGGCTATCTATTCGCCGCCGGCAAGTACAGCGTTCAAGCAATTGACTGCGACACCGGCAAGCTGGTCGGTGAATTCGGAAGCTACGGCAACATGGACTGCCAGGGCAAAGGCAGCGCCTATCCACACCCCGAGCTCCCCTTCGGAACCATATCCGCCCTATCCGTCTGGAAAGGCCGCCTGTTTGTTGTCGATATGCTGAATCGACGCATCGTCAAGTGCCGTATTGTCTATGGCGAAGCGGAGCCGAGAGGGTTTTGATCGTGCCTTCGCCACGACCTTACCGGTTGCCGCCAATTTCACGGCTCGGTCTGAATAGTCCTTCGGCCAGGGTTGTCGAGTACATTGGTCCCAGTGGTCGATTTCAAGCCAATTTGTGCCTTCGCTAAGAATCTTCACACGATTCCGACTTGCCTGTCCACATTTCCTGCTGGATTTCGATTAATAACCATAGGGGAGAGTCTCGGGTGCACCAAAGTTGCTATAGCGTAAATATTCCGATCGTTCGGGTTT
>CAZUAH010000019.1:0-57773 GCA_964617665.1 uncultured Pirellulaceae bacterium | reverse complement strand
TGATGACGAAAGGTAAAATGAACAAGCCTCAGAAAATCGCTGGTGAACGGCCCTATCTTGAAGGCGTCTCTGCGACGACCTTCTGGCCAGCATGACACTACCCTGGCAGGCAGGGTGTCTGATTTCTCAGAAAAGTCGCGGGTAATCGCCTCGTTGTTCTTGGTAGATGGGAAAGAAAACAGGTGAAACATGATCAGCCAGACCCCACAAGCCAGGAGATTTAACATGCGATCAGCCGTCTATTTCGTCGTTCTGGGATTGCTCGCCATCAACATCTGTGTCGCTGATGAAATTCGCGTCGAGAATCGGATGGAGAGTACACACCGTTATCAACTTGCTGTGGCATATGGGAACAACTGGAGCCAGCCGCACGAGATCGAATCATCGCGGGCATATGTCATCAAGACGACCAAGCCACTGAAGATCCGATTCTCGACCGCACACGGCACCAAAGGCTATACCGTTAATCCTGGCCGTTCCTACTGCTTCCTCAGACATGATGGAGATGTCGGGCTGTTCACGTGCCCGGAGCAAGCACGGGACGAAGTGAACGCGAAAATGGCCAACGGCGCGGCTCGTGCGGAAGAAACTCGGGTTGGCCCGAAGAGTGATACGATCAAGGCCAAGCGTTGGACGGGGGAAATCCGCGAGTTCAAAGTTCGTGTAATGGCGGACTCCCGCTATCGGAGAATCTGCTCGTCGTGGAAAAAGCGGACCCAGCAGATCGTGTCCGCTGCCTCGAAAAGGTATGAATCGGAATTTGGTATTCGTCTCTCCGTGATTGACCATGATGAATGGCAACTCAACTCGCTTCTGATGGATGCGGACGAACGGACAGAAGAACTGCTCAAGGTCGAAGCGGGTGATGCTGATCTGGTCATCGGCTTCCTCGGTCTTCCCCGGAGTTTAGCGCGGAGGGCTGGAGAAGCCATGTGCTTCGGCCAGCACGTGCTTGTCTCGGACGATCTTCGCCTCGACTACAACCGCTCTGTCACCATCCTCATCCACGAGCTCGGCCACGTATTCGGTGCCTTCCATGTAGCCACTGGAGGCTCCATCATGCAGCCGTCGTTGGGCGACATTCCGGTTGACTTCAAGTTCGGTGAGCCGGAGGGTGAGGCAATTCTACTGGGGCGCAACGCCGATCTGAATGTCGGAATCGACAGCCTTACCGAAGCACAGAGAGCCCGCATCAGCCTCTTGTACATCATCAATCGACACCCGACCGAAAACGTCCTTCTGACTCCGATCATACGCGGATTCAATTATCGGATGTGTCTCGCGGAGATGAACGACGACGAAAGATTGGCGAACGCCGTGGCTGGCGAGAACGGTTGAGCATGTACCCATACAACGATTCGGCACGGAGTTAGCAAGTCGAAATCCGGCTGCCGAAACAGCCGCCCACCCAGAACCCCGGTTTCTACGAGAAATCGGGGTCTCTTTACGCGCCTGCCGAGACTTTTTGAAAAGTCGCGGGTAATCGTCCCGTTGTTCCTGATAGAGAAAAAACCTATCGGGCCAGAAACTCATTCAACAAGGAGCGAGAGATATGATCAGACAGATGCATTTTCCAACGATGTGCGCTTTTGTGCTCCTGTCGTTGACGCTTCCGCACGTCTGTGGGCTTCGCGGTGAAGCGAGCGCCCAACAAGTGATATCGAAGCGTTGTAGCCACTGTCAGTCCCTCGTACCGATTTGGTCACAAGTCGGAAACACGTGTCCAAAATGCAGCGCGGTGTGGAGCTACGAGGAGGAAACCTATTCCGGCAGTAGCTCGAACAGCGCAAATGCGAACGTCCCAAACGCAATGCAGTTTCTGGCCTTCTGGCATTCGATCCTGCAACAGCAAAAGCTGACAAAGGAGTTGGAGCGGCAGAGTCGAGTCCACCAAAGAGTAGAGGCGATACGAAAGCTACTCGGTCGAAAGCTACGGATCCGAGAAGATGTTCGTCGCAAACTGATACTCAAAGCCGAAGAGTTTCGCGCCAATGACGATCCAGAGAAACGTGCCGAGCAACATCTGACAAGTGGTCTACGGTGCGAAGAAGAAGGGGATGTGAAGGCGGCAAGGGCATACTTCAAGTTAGTCCTGAGACACGTCCCAGACTCCACATCCGCGCGAACTGCATCCGCTGCGTTGGCACGCATCAGTTTGCCAATCATAATGCCTCCAAAGATAACACTTTTATCGAGCTAGCAGGTAGTGGATCTATCATGCTGTTTCTGTTTCCTCCGGTTTTGTTTTTGGCGTGATGAGCTCTGTTGGGTAGGGTTGCGGCCAGCCGCGCGGCGAGTCGCGGAGGCTGCGAAGACGCTTGAGTTCGGCCGTGTCTGCGTAGATCGCCCAACGGCCACGCATCGCTTTGACTTTGCGAGAGTTGACCCAGCCAACTCGCTGCCAACGATGCATCGTCGCTATGGGCATCGATAGTTCACTCGCCAGGTCCGCCAGCCACCACTCGTCCATTTTCAGATGTTGCTCATCCCGCTCACAACGAGTTCGCGTGCCTGCCCGTGCTTTCCGCTCACGCAGAAAGCGACTCAAGATCCCCTTGTTGAATTGAGACGCTCGCTTGGGCGGGTGGAAGCCTTCCGCGTTCAGCACCTCTGAAATTTCAGTGAGTGTCTTTCTCTCGGCACGCAAGGACTCGATGCGGGCTACCAGCTCTTTGTAGTTGGACAACTGTTTGTATGTCTGCACGGGACGAAGCAAGACGTGGCGGCTGGTGAAGCCACCCGACCACCCCAGTTCGATTTCCACGCGGTCCGTGTTGCCCTCGACGGTTACGGTGACTTGTTCCAGCAACAGCCGCGCTATCGTCTGGCGATCTTCAGGCGTCGTCGAGTCAGCCTCCCACAACGCTGGAAGATCTTGAGCTAACGCTTCGATCTGTTCACGCTCGCGCGGCAGGAGTTCCTTCGGGCAATTCCGCGTGAAGCGATCGTACTCCGCCTGGATCTGCTCGTCGGCGCGAAGTGCTTCGTCCCAACGACGCTCCAGTTCGCGAGCCACCAGGCGATGGTCGGGATCCACCGCCGCGTACCCACGACGTGCTTGTTCGACTTCATAGCGAGAACGCGTCAAACGCTGTTGCCAGTGATCGTCAAGTTGTTTTCTCTCACGCTTGACGTCTTCACTCGCGGCCAGACTTAACGCCAAGGAAGCTGGCGAGACGGCTTGCAACAGCCGCTCGATGACGAACGATTCAAGCACGGCGCCCGAGAGGCTCTGGCACTTCGCTTCGCCATAGTCGATCGCGTCACGCTGGCAACTGTAACGCAAGGTCTTGGCCTTCGATGCACCGCCCGTGTTGCCATAGCTCACCAGCATCCTGTGACCACATCGCCCGCAGACAAGCAAGCCGGATAACACGCTTGGTCCATGACGCGGGGCGGCGAGCATTTTGCCAAGAGTGCTGTTTTCCCACAGCTTTTCTTGGTTTTGCTCGAACTGATCCCAGGTGATGTAGGCCGCGAAGCGGTCGCGGATCAGCACACGGCAAGCATCGTGTGCGTTGAACGTGCGGCCCGTACCTGGTCGTCCGGGAACCTTCTTGCGTGGATCTGTTTCGCGATGCCCCCAACGATACGCACCCGCATAGATCGGATGATGCAGCATGTTCAACAGCGTGACTCGGTTCGGTCGACGCCACTCCAACTGGCCACGATTCGCACCGAAGTGAGGGCGTACCGGAAGCTTCACGTCGTTTTGTACAAGCCACCGCAGCAGGCCACTGATGCTGCCGCGTTTGCTGAACTGCTCGAACACCAGCCGTACCACAGCTTGCACTTGCTCGTCGGGATCGATCACGTAGTCCCCTGCACCATTTTGCGCACTGGCACTTCGCACGTAGCCGATGGGTGGATGGTTAAGCACTTCGCCACGTTCGGCTTTGTTCCACATTCCCTGCTGCAGGCGATTCTTGAGGATGTGCAACTCGGCTTCACTCATCGTGCCTTTCAGGCCAAGTAGCAGCCGGTCGTTGTAATCGCTTGGATCGTAGAGGCCATCGGCGTCCGCCAATAACGTGCGGTAGATCGCGCACAATTCCAACAACGCGTGCCAGTCTTTGCACGACCGAGCCAGTCGGCTCATTTCCAAACCGAGGATGATGCCGACCCGGTCAGAACTGACTTCACCAAGCAAACGCTGAAAGCCGCTGCGTCCTTCGGCCGAACTGCCGCTGTGGCCTTGATCCTCATCGATCACTTCCACCGCCGCAGTCGGCCAGCCCAATACCACCGCACGGTCAGCTAGCGCGTATTGCCGTGCCGTGGACTCGCGATGTTCAAGCACTTGCTGTTGGGTTGACTGTCGCACGTAGACGATGGCGGTTCGCTGAAGATGTTCGTCCGTGACCTTCTCACTACGGAGTGATGGCGGCAGCCGATCGCATCGAGTCCTAGCGGCTTCGGCCGTGGATAATGGAGCAGTTGGCGAAGTGGGTTGCGTGGTGCTAATCATCGGCTTGCTCCTTGCTGTTGGCAGGAGTCAGCCGCTGAGACAGTATCTTCGTCAGTTGACGGACCAGCTGCAGTTGCGTGTCCTGGGGAAGCTGTGTCCAGAGTTGCTCCAACGGCAGGCTGGTCGTTGGGCGCGGGGGGGACCGTGTTGTCCGTGGGGACGTGCATTCTGAGCCTCCTTGCTCGAGTAAGTTCGCCGAGAGATCGCTAGCAACTTGATGCTGGCGGCACCAGCGTGCTAGCTGCAACAATGCGGTCGCCGATACCTTAATCTCAAGCGGCGAGTTGATACAAGTGTGCGCTTGATGCGTAGTCCGGCTGGTAGACTTCGATGCACAAAGACCTCGATAGGAAGGCCATCGTTGGCGGACTTGGGATGCGAAACTGAACTGAGAAGCTGGCCTCACAATCAGGACCCCGGTTTCTCGTAAGAAACCGGGGTTCTAGAGAGGCGTCGTCGGACGCTACTTCGCGCCTGCTAACGACTCTTCTTTCTTTTTGGCCACGATCTCTTGCTGGATGCTGGCCGGGACTCGACGGTAGCCGAGCAGTTCCATCGTGAATGTGCCTTGGCCTTGCGTCATGCTGCGCAAATCGGTTGCGTAGCCGAACGTTTCGGCCAACGGTACTTCGACGGTCAGTCGCCAGATACCCTCGCGCACGTCCGTGGAAGCGATGATGCCACGTCGGCCACTGATGTCGCCCGTCACGGCCCCCTGGAAGTGATCTGGAGCTTCGATTTCGACTCTCACGATCGGTTCCAGTAGAACGGGTTTGGTTTTGGGGAAGGTCTCGCGGAAACAGGCAGCGGCGCACGACTGGAACGCTCGGTCACTACTGTCCACTTCGTGGTATGACCCGTCCTCCAAGACGGCCTTCAGTCCGACGACCGGGAAGCCGGCCACGGGGCCTTTCTGAACGCCGTCACGAAAACCCTTCTCGACCGACGGAATGTACTGCTTGTCAATCCGCCCGCCGTAGACGTGCTCCTCGAACACGAACGATTCGTCCGAGTCCTCGGGCAACGGCTCGAGGCGGCCGACAATGTGCGCGTACTGTCCTGCACCGCCGGTCTGCTTCTTGTATTTGAAGTTGTACTTGGCGGCTCGAGTTGAGGCCTCACGATAACTGACGTTCGGAGGCCCAATCAATACGTTCACATTGTATTCACGTCGCATCCGTTCCACGTAGACTTCCAAGTGCAGTTCACCCATGCCCGCGATCAGGATGTCGCTCGTTTCTTGATCTTTGGTGACGCGGAACGTCGGATCCTCCTTGCGGAAACGCGCCAACGCTTTGGCCAACCGGTCGGCGTCCGCCCGACTCTCAGGCGTCACAGCGACCTTGATCACCGGTTCCGGCACGAACATGCTTTCCAGCGTGCAGTACTTCGGCTCGCTGGCAAACGTATCGCCGCTGGCACAGTCGATGCCCATGATGGCAACAATGTCGCCCGCCATCGCGCGATCGATCTCTTGCCGCTTGTCTGCGTGCATGCGAACGATCCGTCCAAACCGCTCTTTTCGACCGGTCCGTTGGTTGAAGTACGTACCGCCCTTCTCGATCCGCCCCTGGTACAGCCGCACGAAGGTCAACTGCCCATACGGGTCGTCGACGATCTTAAAGGCCATGCCGACAAACGGCTTATCGGCGACCGGTTCCAGATCGACGGTCTCCTCTTGTTGGTCCCAGCCTCTGGCCTTCATCTCACGTTCCGAGGGCGATGGTAGGTACCGCACAGCGGCATCCAACAGTGGCTGTACGCCTTTGTTGCGAAATGCAGATCCCACGAAGACCGGAGTCGCGTCCTGCTGCTGGACCGCGTCGCGAGTGACACGGTGAATCAACTCCTCGGGAACCGGTTCCTCGGACAACAGCAGCTCCATCAACTCGTCGCTGTACATCGCCAGCGATTCGAGCATCTGCGCGCGCCCGTCGCGAGCGCGATCCTCAAGGGCCGCGGGAATCGGTTCTTCACGGACGGTCTCGCCGTCCGTACCGTCGAAGTACAGCGCCTTCATGGTCACCAAGTCGATGATGCCCTGAAACTTGTCACCAGCACCGATCGGAAGCTGCATCATAATGGCGTCGTCGCCGAGCTTCTCGTGCATTTCGCGCGCGACCCGAAATGGGTCGGCGCCGGTGCGATCCATCTTGTTGATGAATGCCAATCGGGGGACATGGTACCGATTCATCTGACGGTCGACGGTAATCGACTGCGATTGAACGCCACCCACTGCACACAGCACCAGCACGGCGCCGTCCAACACGCGCAAGCTGCGTTCTACTTCAACCGTGAAATCCACGTGACCGGGTGTGTCGATCAGGTTGATCGTATGGTCGTCCCACTCGATGGTCGTTGCGGCACTGGTGATGGTGATTCCGCGCTCTCGCTCCAAATCCATGTGGTCCATGGTAGCGCCGTCACCGTGCACCTCCTCCATCTTGTGAATGCGTCCGGTGTAGAACAGCATCCGCTCGCTGAGAGTGGTCTTTCCAGAGTCGATGTGAGCCGAAATTCCGATATTTCTGAGTTTCGCGAGGGTCATGATTCATCCATAGGTTCACTGTCTAACACGAGACAGTCTTGCGTCCTTCGTACCCGGGCAGTCAGCCGAGCCCAATTACCCAACGAGACGCGAAGGTCGCCGTCGGGTTATCGCGGGACTACAGCTCGCAGTTTCTCGGTTGGCGAGGTCACGGATTCCGGCTCTCTGTGCTCCGACGGAACACATTGTGCCAAAAGAGCCTCGAACTGCGAAAAAACGGGAGGACTAGGATCGTCCCGCCCGGTCAGCCTTCAGACGCCACTGCTACTGCACGGCACTACGAGGCCGATTCGTGGAGCGCAACATCTTACTTCAATTCGACCGGGGGGGAAGGCCAAATTAGGGAAGTTAACAGAATTGACATGAATTTAGCGGCACATTGGACGGCCTCCCGCCATCGATTAGACATGTAGTATTTGTAGCGAGTGACGGGTGATGCCGATGGGAGGTTCGCGCTGGTCTCGGTCGAAACGAGACGAAACAGCTTGCGAAGCGGATGGGACCGTGCTTCGCACTACGCCATCAGTAGGGAATTGCGGACAGTCCGGTCTTGCGCCGTATCAGTTCGGCAATCGCCCCGACCTCGGCATCGCTCAGCGGCGTCACAAAGCCCTCCGCCGGTACTCGGGCGACCGTGTACACCTGCACGTGCCTCAACCTGCCGCCAGCGGAAGTGATATCGTTTAGTCGTTCACAGAACGCGTCCAATTCATCTGGCGGCGGCGGTTCGTTGCGAATTCGCATGAACAAAGACTGAATCACCAGCGGACGCACACGGGCGGCCTGGGCGATGTTGCCAAGGATGCGTTCAAAGGAAATTGGTGTGCGATTGATCAACTTGAAGTATGCTTCCGTCCCGGCTTCAAGCTTGGCCCAGATTTCACCGTTGTTGTTGTCCAGTATCTCCAGGCCGCGCCCGACGTGAGGCCGATGGAACATGCTGGCGTTGGTGATCAGCACCATCTTGACGTCGGCCAATGCGAGCCGACGTTTTACTTCGGCGCAGGCGGCGATAACGTCATCGAAGTTCTTGTGGGTTGTGGGCTCGCCGTCGCCCGAGAAAGCGATGTCGTTCAGCCGTCGTAAATGCTGCGGGACATCGCGGAACTTCTCCGTCTCGTAAATCTGCCCCGCACTGGCCAAACGCAGTGTCCGCTCAAGCTCCTCCAGCAGGCGATCGGTCTCCACAAACCGCGTTTCGCCCTGCACCGCCCGATCGACCTGACAATAGATGCAATCGAAGTTGCAGATCTTGTCAGGATTCAGATTCACGCCGACGGAAAGCCCGCCGGCGCGACGACTGAGAACGGGGTACACGAAGCGGTTTCCCTCGAAGAGTCGCTCGTGCCGAGTGTGAAGCGAGTTTGATGACATGAGCCCCCGTGGAAGAACCACTAGACCTCTTTAGAGTCGATCCAAGACATCAGTTTTCGCAGCCTGCGTCCAACCTCTTCGATTGACAATTCGCGATCATGACGACGAGATGCCTTGAACTTCGGTGCGCCGGCTTTGTTCTCCAGGATCCACTCCCTGGCGAACTCGCCATCTTGGATTTCCTTCAGGATTCGCTTCATTTCGGCGCGTGTCTCGTCGTTGATGATGCGAGGGCCGCGTGTGTAGTCGCCGTATTCGGCAGTGTTCGACACGCTATAACGCATGTAGCTGAGGCCGCCTTGGTAGAAGAGATCGACGATCAACTTCAGTTCGTGCATGCACTCGAAGTACGCCATTTCCGGCTGGTAGCCGGCATCGACCAATGTCTCATAAGCCGCTTTGACCAATTCGCTCACACCGCCGCACAGGACAACCTGCTCGCCGAACAGGTCCGTTTCAGTCTCTTCAGCAAACGTCGTCTGGATCACGCCGCCGCGTGTGCCGCCAATGCCTTTCGCGTATGCCAACCCAATCGCGAGTGTCTCGTCGGATGCCCCCTCGCCGGTCGCGACCAAGCAAGGTACGCCGCCACCCTTCTCGAATTCACTGCGTACCAGATGCCCCGGTCCCTTTGGCGCGACCAGAAGCGTGCCGACGCCCGCCGGTGCCTCGACTTGACCAAAATGGACATTGAAGCCATGCGAGCACAAGAGAATGTTGCCCGCTTCGAGATGATCTCGCACCAAGTTCCGATAGACATCGGCCTGGATCTCGTCCGGCAGCAGAATCTGGACGATGTCACCGCGTTTCGCGGCTTCGCTGGTCGGCAGCGGTTCAAAGCCGTGAGAAACCGCCAAATCATAGTTCGGGGTATCGGGCAATTCGCTGATAATGACGTTGCATCCGCTATCGCGTAGGTTCAACGCTTGGGCGTGCCCCTGAGAACCGAATCCAAGAATGGCGATTGTCTTGTCTTTCAGCAGCGAAAGATCGGCATCATTATCGTAGTAGATCTTGGCGGGCATGGGTTACTTCGACTCCTCTTTAATGTACTTTCGTATCGAGCTATCGTGGTATTTGGGACCTTCCTGATCATTGCCATCAGTGGCGATGCTGCGCACCATGGCAATGCGGCCGGTTCGCACTAGTTCAATGATGCCGAACGGTCGCATCCTTTCGATGAAGGCTTCAATCTTGTTCTCGCGGCCCGAGATTTCGATCATGATCTGTTCTTCGCCCACGTCTACGACACGGCCTCGAAAGATCTCGACCAGTTCACGGACTTCGCTTCGCTTTCCGCCGGCGGGAGCCCGGACTTTCAGCAACATCAAGTCTCGTTCCACATTGTCCTGAGCGCTGATGTCATCCACCTGGACAACCGTGACGATCTTCTCGAGCTGTCTACGGACTTGCTCCAACACGCGGTCGTCACCCACAACAACGAACGTCATGCGCGAGAGATTAGGATCCTCGGTCTCGCCAACCGCAAGTGAGTCAATATTATATCCGCGCGATGCCAGCATCCCGGAAATGTGAGCAAGGACACCGGGTACGTTCTGCACGACAGCGGAAAGCACATGACGCATGATAAACTGCAACTCCGAGTACGCGAGTGGAATCTCGAATAATAGCTTGACCTGGGTGCGAGGGCAAGAGGCGGCGCATCAGCCCCAAAACTGCCACCACGGCCGTCTTTGTTGCTTGATAGCGTCTCGGCGCCGCCCAATCACGCCAGTCGCTTTCGCATCATTAAACTGCTCGGGCTCGAACCGTGCGTCTTTGAGATTCGCATTGATCAAATTGGCGCCTTTGAATTTTGCCTTCGTCAAAACGGCGGACGTGAGATTCGCACCTGGCAGCTTGGCCCCGCGCATGTCGGCTCCGTAGAAGTCCGCTTTCGTGAAATTCCCTCGAAGGTCCGCTACGCTGAGATCCGCCCCCGAGAGCTTGGCCTCGGTGAAATCACATCGGGCCAAGTGCCCGTATCGAAACACAGCACCCTCGAAGTTTGCCCGGTGCGCCGTTGTTCCCTCCAGAATGGACTCGGTGAAATCCGCTTCGGGTGCAACTGCGTCGTCCAGGATTGCCTCGGCCAGACTCGCTTCATAGAAACTCGCGCCGGCCATTTGCGCGCCCGTGAAATCGGCCCCACGCAAGTCCGCGTTGCGAAAATTGGCGTTCGTCACGTTTGTACCGGAAAAATCAGCTCCGTGCAGTTTCGCCCCCTCGAACTTGTACCCTTCGAGCGTTTCGGCATCAACGCGATGCAATACCAGTCCCGATTCTTTCTGCTTGATCTCGATCACAGTTTACCCTTCCGCACCATGAATCAGGCTTCGCGCCGTTTGACCAGCCTGACTTCGTTCCCTTCCTCATTGAAAATCACTTCGTCCACAAAGGTCTGCATTAGCAGTAATCCATGCACGCCTTCCTGCTCGAGAGAATCCGGATCGCCAGGATCGGGAACCTTCGATGTGTCGAAGCCGCTGCCTTCGTCCCGAATTACGAAACTAGCTTCTTCCGTGGTTAACTCGGCGTGCAAGAAAATCTTGCGATCGCAATACGGCGGCTGCGATAGCCGCTCTTCGACCAAGTGAGGAGCTTCGTCTTTCAGCAGCATCTCGCGCGTGTTCGCGACATCGTCCGGACCGATTTCCAGATTCCCGCGGTGCAAGGCATTCAGCAGCGCATGCTCCAACGCAACGCCGACCCGCAAACGAGCCGTCGAATCACAGAGCTGCATGCCCATCATCATCTGCTGAAGCAAATCGACCAAAGGAGCAATAAGCGATACGTTGTTATCCAGCTCGAAGGTGAATTCGGTCCGCTTCAGGCAGTCGAGCAGTCCTTTGTAGCTCTTTTCCATGCCGACCATGTGCAGCACTTGAGCGATTTCGTCCACCAAACGCTCGTTGATCTGTGACTTGGGCACATACCCGGCGGCTCCATCCTCCAGCGCCTCGATTGCGAGTTCGTCAGTGCCTTGGCTCGTCATGAGCACGACGGGTGTCCCTGCGTGGTGCGTTCGGATGGCCCTGACGAGTTGCAGACCGTCCATCTCTGGCATGACCATATCGGTGAGTACGAGGTCGTACTGGCCACCTCCTTCGAGCTTCTGCAGGGCCTGCTTGCCATCCTCGACCAGATCCACTTCGTACTCCGCCTGCTCCAAGATTCCTCGGATCAGAACGCCTTGGCTGTTGCTGTCTTCGGCTACGAGTATTTGTGACATGATCCCATCCTATGCTGCAGGTACCTTCAAACGACGTTCCGTCCGTTCGGACAGAGGCGATCGCTGTATTGACCGCCGTGGTGTGTGGATCGCTATCAGCAGGAGGTGTTGAGAGACGGGATATCCCGAGGCTATCGCTCAACGAGAACATCCTAACGAGAACTTCACGCAATTGCTAGTATCTTTTTGGCATCCGGTTACGCGTTGCCACCCGGGAATCGCGTCCGGATTGCGTGTCGTAACTATCGACGACAGTAGAGCTTATGCAAAGGAAGGGCAGAACGAGGCCCAAAGGCCGATTGTGTGTCCAGGCACCAGGCGAGAGGACCGCAGGCAAAGAAGACTCGCGGCCTCCTCATGAGGGGGGGCTGCCTCTTGATCAGTCCTGCAGTAGTAGCACGGTCAGCGAGCGTGCTCCGTGGGCACCGATGACTAGCGATTGCTCGATGTCCGCCGTTTTCGATGGACCGGAGAGAAAGAGGCCGAAACTCCGCTCGCCAAACGTGAGTCGTTCGTACGCTTGGTGCATGTTGCTGACGATGTCGCGGGCCCGGAGCACGATCGCAAGATGCTGAGCGATGAAGAAGGCGGCCCGATGCTTCACTAACCGGTCAGTAACCCAAACGGCGCCGTTCTCGGCAACGGCAAGCTCGGTGGGTGCGATGAAGAAATCGACGTTCTCCAAATCGTGCGCGTCGTTGATCGCCTCCAGGTCGACATTTGCCTTGTTGACACCCCCAACCAGCGAACACACCCTTTCCGCCTCGCAGTACGTGGGAATTCCTTCCAACGCAGCATTGATGTCCGTGCCGGCCCCCACGACGACCGCGTTTCCGCCGACCGCCTCCAGAACCTGAGAAAACTGCCCTGGAGGATCGTCGTATTCAATCCAACTCCGCTCCCGATCGGGCAGCGGAATGGAATCGAAGGTCTGGCCTCGCAGCGATTCAAGGATTTCGTTCTTACTGTTTCCGTCCATACTTCTTTCGATACAGTTCGCGGAAACTCCTCTTGGGGAACTCGGGCAATTCGCGGTGCTTGCCCCAAACGTTCAGGCGATTGTAGATCATCCACCGTGGCAACCAGGGGACGAACCATCGAGCCATCTTACCCGACAGATTGTAGAGCCAAGTGTGCCGCAGAACGATGCTGGCGAACTTCATTGCCATCCGCTTCTTCCACGGAAGATGCCGACGGGCAACAATTTCGCCTCGCCATGTGAGTAACAGTTCATCGAGTGGGATCTTCACGGGACAAACGTCCGAACAGGACGCACACAGACTGCACGCGTAGGGCAGGCTGTAGTGCTGCTTCGCGTCGCGCAGGGGCCCAAGTACCGAACCAATGGGGCCGGGGATCGTGCTGCGGTAACTGTACCCACCACTGCGACGATAAACCGGGCAGGTGTTGATACACGCGCCGCAACGAATGCAGTGCAGGGCATGTCGAAAACGATCGCTGCTGCGGAATCCAGTGCGACCATTGTCTACCAGCACGATGTGCAATTCGCCACCGGGGATCGGACCGTGAAAGTGGGACGTGTACGTTGTGATCGGCTGTCCGGTAGCCGAACGAGCCAATAGCCGAATGAACACAGCCAAGTCGCACATGCGAGGAACCAACTTCTCGATACCCACACAAGCGATGTGCAGCTTGGGCAACGACACGCCTAGATCTGCGTTTCCTTCGTTCGTACAGACTACCAAGCCACCGGTTTCGGCAATTGCGAAATTCACACCCGTAATACCTGCGTCGGCGTTCATGAACTTCTCGCGCAGGTGCGCTCGGGCTGCTTCGGTGAGGTATTTCGGATCAGTCGCACCTTCATCCGTTCCCAGGTATTCGTGAAAGAGTTCGCCGACCTCCTCCTTCTTGATATGGATGGCCGGAAGAACGATGTGGCTGGGCGGTTGCTCTCGAAGCTGGATTATCCGTTCGCCCAAATCCGTATCGACTACCTCGATGTCTGCGTTCTCCAACACTGGATTCAAGTGGCACTCTTCGGTCAGCATCGATTTGCTCTTGACCACTTTCTTGACGTCATGCTGCTGAAGAATGCCAAGCACGATCTCGTTGTGCTCTTCGGCGTCACGAGCCCAATGCACATGCGCACCCAGCCGCGTAGCGTTTTCCTCGAACTGCTCCAGGTAGTCGGCCAGGTTCGCGATCGTGTGCAACTTAATCTGCGAAGCCGTTTCCCGCAGTGTCTCCCATTCCGGCAACGAGTGCGCAGCCTTGTCCCGCTTGGCACGCACAAACCACAACGCTTGGTCGTGCCAATGAGTCCGCTCTTCGTCGGCCGCAAACGCGGCGGCATCGTCAGCGTGCTTGCTCGTGGTGGTGTTCCTCAGTTCGGCGTTCGACCTGCAAATATCTCGGCCACGTGCATGATGTGAATCGATTTATTGTCACGTCGAATTAGTCCTTGCATGTGCATCAAACAAGACGTATCGGCAGCGGTTAGGACCTCGGTACCCGCCTGTTCGTGATCACGAAGCCGGTCCATCCCCATCATGGTTGACACAGCTTCTTCGTTCACGGCGAATGTGCCTCCAAAGCCGCAACATTCGTCGGGTCGCGACAATTCGGTCATCTGGATGCCGTCAATCGACTCCAGCAACTTCCGCACCTTGTTGAACGGCGGAATGACTAGTTCACTGGCCGCACCCAACCGCAGTTGCCGATGGCCGTGACAACTGTTGTGCAATCCAACTTTGTGCGAAAAATGCCCTACGATCTTATTGATCTTAAGGACGTCGGTCAGAAACTCACACAATTCGAATGTCTTGCGTTTCAGTTCTTCGAAACCCGGCTGCCCCTCCAGATACTCATCGTAGTGATGGCGGACCATCGATACGCAGCTTCCTGACGGGCAAACGACGTATTCGTAATCTTTGAAGATCCGCAGAAACTTCAGTGCGAGCGGTCGTGTGTCTTCGGTGCAGCCCGTATTAGCCATGGGCTGGCCGCAACAAGTCTGCTCCCGTGGAAAGTCGACCTCGACTCCCTGCTTTTCCAACACCTCGACGGTGGCCAATCCCACATCGGGGAACAGTTGGTCGATGTAGCACGGGATGAAAAGGCCGACCTGCATCTATTGGTAACTCCGCGTATATCGCCCTAAAACGCGAGTGTGGGGCACAGTTTCTCTGGTTGAGAGTATATATCAGAATCGCTGCGATTCGTAGGGTCCGAGACAGAATGGCCAGCGACTGGACGTTCCCGTTTGAATCGTAGATGGAAAATAGGAAACGCCGGACCGACTGCTGTACAGTCGACCCGGCGCTGGTTAATCGGGGGGGGCAATGTAAACCGCAGGGCTCACACGATTAGATGTCGTAATACAGGCAGAACTCGTAGGGGTGCGGCCGTAGACGCAACGCATCCACCTCGCGTTCCTGCTTGTACCAAATCCATGTGTCGATCACGTCCGGAGTGAAGACGTCGCCACGCAGCAGGAACTCATGGTCCTCTCGCAATGCTTCGAGCGACGCAGCGAGCGATGCCGGCGTCTTTGGAACAGCGGCTTCCTCCTCGGGCGGCAGGTCATAGATATCCTTGTCGAGCGGTTCACCCGGATTGATCTTGTTCTGGATACCGTCGATGGCCGCCATCAGCAACGCCGAGAACGCCAAGTAAGGATTGCAGCTCGGGTCGGGGCATCGGAACTCGACGCGCTTGCTCTTGGGGCTCGGGCTGTACATTGGGATGCGGCAGGCAGCCGAGCGGTTGCGCTGAGAGTAGGCCAGGTTCACCGGGGCCTCGTAACCCGGCACCAGTCTCTTGTAGCTGTTGGTGGTGGGGTTTGTAAAAGCTAGGATAGCCGCGGCATGCTTCAGGATGCCGCCGATCGCATGCAGCCCCATGTCACTCAGACCGGCATAGCCACCACCGGCAAATAGCGGTTCGCCTTCCTTCCAAATCGACAGGTGCGTATGCATGCCGCTGCCGTTGTCGCCGAAAATAGGTTTTGGCATGAACGTTGCCGTCTTATTGTGCTTCCTGGCGACGTTCTTAATGATGTACTTGTACAGCAGCAATTCGTCAGCCGCCCTGACTAGTTCCTGGAAACGCAGATCGATTTCAGCTTGGCCCGCCGTGCCGACCTCGTGGTGCTGACACTCGACATCCAGGCCACATTCGATCATGGTCTGCATCATCTCGTTGCGAATGTCCATCATCTGGTCCGCCGGAGGCACAGGAAAGTAGCCTTCCTTGTGACGCAGTTTGTATCCCAAGTTGGGTTCCTCGACGCGACCTCGGTTCCATTCGCCTTCAATGCTGTCGACGTGGTAGAAGCCTTCATGGGCTTTCTGATCGAAGCGGACGTCGTCAAAGATGAAGAACTCGGCTTCCGGCCCGAAGTAGGCCGTGTCACCGATTCCCGTGCTCTTCAGGTAGTTGTTCGCCTTTCGGGCCACATTCCGCGGATCGCGCGAGTAGTCCTCGCCCGTGATCGGGTCTTGGATGTTGCAAATAAGCGATAGAGTGGTCAACTCGGTGAATGGGTCGATCAAGGCCGTGTCGGGTTGCGGCATGACCAACATGTCACTTTCGTTGATCGCCTGCCATCCGCGAATGCTCGATCCGTCAAAACCCAGACCTTCCTCAAAGACATCCTCGTCCAGCTTGCCCACTGGAATGGTGAAGTGCTGCCACAACCCTGGAAAGTCCATGAATCGTAGATCGACCGCCTTCACATCCTTTTCACGACATAGAGCCAATACTTCTTTCGGCGTCACTATACGCTCTCCCATGTAAACAGTAACAAACAACCAGAAGGATATTGCGATGGCCGCCACACCAGAGCCGTGACGGCCGAAACGTTGCCAAGCAACCGTAGGTATGCGATCACTGCAGGTGCAATCAAGACTAGCAGCCGTGTTGGGATTTATGAGAAAAGCAAGGAAGATGCCGAACCAGTGGCCCGATTCGCAAATGTCTTTCGTAAGTCGTTTTCTGGCAAATGGTTGTGGCGATTGACTCTCGCCACGAAATCCGTTTTTTTCTCTGGGGGTGCCCACATCTTATGCACGCCAGACTGTTTTCCGGGCAAATCAGCGGCCATTTGAACTAGCCGCCCCGTTTTGGGAGTCCGCTTCAAGACCCTGGCGATCATCGAGCGATAAGACAGATGGGCCGATTTTGGATCCATCTTGACCGGCCGCTTGGTTCTTGGGACTATCCGCGGCCAATCCGTACTGGAAGGAAGCATGATGAAGGCCAAATGCCTGTGGCTGCTGTTGATCGCGATTCCGGGGCTCGGCTGCCAGTCGTCGAACTATGCCGAGCGAGGAACTGCGATTGGTGCATTGACCGGAGCTCTGACCGGAGCCGCGATTGGAAAGAACAATGGAAATACGGGGGCGGGCGCGGTAATCGGTTCGGCCGTTGGGGCGTTGGCGGGGACCGCCATTGGGGAAGGCATCGACGCGGACATTGCGCGCAACAATGCCATCATTCAGGAGCGACTTGGACGCCAGTTGGCCGGTGCCGTGGCTATTGAAGACGTTATCACGATGTCGCAAGCCAACTTGAGCGATGAAGTAATCACTACTCATATCCGGGCAAACGGAGTTGCCACACCACCGCGCCCCGAAGACTTAATCACGTTAAGCAACGCCGGCGTCAGCGACGCCGTCATCAAAG
The DNA here is from genome assembly GCA_964617665.1 of uncultured Pirellulaceae bacterium. Lineage (GTDB taxonomy): Bacteria > Planctomycetota > Planctomycetia > Pirellulales > Pirellulaceae > JADHUC01. Next base: position 40,502 of record CAZUAH010000019.1, on the reverse strand, counting down.
CCATGCAGACTGCACGGCCGCCGACACCGCCCGCATCGTCGTCAGTCCCAGTGAGCCACAGGCCTGTGATCGTCAAAGAGCATCACTACATATCTCCGCCCTATCCACGTCCGCACAGATCGCATCTGCACTACCATCACCATCCGCGCCGGCACCGATCCAACGTGCACTGGGGATTCTCGTTCGGCAGTTGAACCGGAATTATATCAGAGACCGCATGCTCTCGAGACCAATCGGTTCGCGGCTGGCAAACGGTTCGCCGTAGTCCACCCCGATCGTCTTCCCCCAGTAGGCCGCCTCATCCCGCAGACGGTCCAAGAACGTGGGCGGGGCGTCGGAGCGACCCTCGACGAACTGACTGCGATAACATGCGACGGCCGCGAGTTTCCGCTCCCAATGCTCGCTGATGTCCAAGACGAACGCGGGCTGTGGCACCATCTTCAGATGTACACAGAAGTAGTTGTAAATACGTTCCGGATGGTGCGGGTGACCTGGGATGTCTGATTTCGTCAGTTTGGCCCAGAATCTAGCCGCTTCGACCAATTCCGTCGCCGCCACATGGTCCGGGTGAGCGTCAATCCAATACGGCGCGAAAAGCCATCTAGGCTGCGTCTGTCGAATGACCCCCGCCAGTTGATGGCGCGCCTCCAGTGTCGGCTCCAGGCAACGATTCGGAAGGCCCAAGTTGTCTCGCCAATCAAGTCCCAGGATTTCGGTGGCGGCCGCGGTTTCCTCGGCCCGAATTTCAGGACTACCGAGTGGCGTCGGCTCCCCGTTCGTCAAATCCAGGACCCCGACGCGAAGTCCTTCGGCTTTGAACTTCAGGATGGCAGCGCCCATTCCCAACTCGGCGTCATCGGGATGCGGCGCGATCGCTAGAATATCCAGCATCATTTCCGTGTTACCTTCCAGAGCGAGTTACAGCTATCATCGTTGCCATCTGTGACGCCCGGATCAACGGGGCTGGACGAAATGACCGATATTTGCCAGAGTCACGGTGGTCACAAACCTGACGGGACAGGAGTCGCTATGACAGATACCGCGAGCACCGCTTTTGAACAACTCTGCGAGTTCAATCGCCAGACGGCAGTGCTGGAGTCCATCGAAGAATTGCTCGGCTGGGACGAGCGAACCATGTTGCCGCCGGCTGGCGGTGAGTTTCGTGCGGAGCAAATTACGTACCTCTCGGGCATGGTACATACCCGCCGCACGGATCCTCAGGTCGGCCGATGGCTGGAGGAACTGGTCGAAAGCCCGCTGGCCGCCGATCCTCACAGTGACACGGGCACCACGATCCGCCAAATCAAACGGGACTACGAGAAGCGGACAAAACTGCCACAATCGCTTGTCGAGGAGTTGTCTCGTACTTCCGTGTTGGGCCAGCAGGCATGGACGAAGGCGCGAAAAAACGACGATTTCGCCTCATTTCAACCACTCTTAGAGAAGACGTTCGACCTAAAACGTCAACAGGCTGAAGCGATCGGCTACGACGAGAATCCGTATGATGCTCTGTTGGACGACTATGAACCCGACGCGAAGACTACCGATGTCCTGAAGTTGTTGAGCGGTCTCCGTGACCAATTGGCGCCGTTTGTGGCGGCGATCGCAGACAGCAATCAGAGGCCACAGGTGGAGGTCCTCCGGCGTGCCTATCCCACCGCAGTACAAGAGGCACTCGGCAAACAGGCCGCCGAGGCGATCGGTTTCGATTTCCAACGTGGTCGTCTGGACGTGACGCACCATCCGTTTTGCGCCGGCCTGGGACCTGACGACTGCCGAATCACGACTCGATACGACGAGCATAGCTTCCCAACTGCGTTCTTCGGCATTCTTCACGAGTCAGGCCACGGCATCTACGATCAAGGCCTGCGCACAGAGCAATTCGGCCTTCCGCCTGGTTCTTACGTGTCGCTGGGTATTCACGAATCACAATCCAGGCTGTGGGAAAACGCGGTCGGACGCAGCCAAGCATTCTGGAGGCATTTCTTTCCCGTAGCGCAGGAGGTCCTGCCCGGCGCGCTGGGTGACGTATCGTTGGACGAATTCTATTTTTCCATTAACGACGTCCGGCCCTCATTGATCCGCGTCGAAGCAGACGAAGCGACGTACAATCTCCATATCATCATTCGTTTCGAGTTGGAACAGGCGTTGCTCACCAATGACCTGCCAGTGGCCGACGTGCCCGGAGCATGGAAAGAGAAATGCCGGAATTATCTAGGCCTCGAGCCACCCAACGATGCCGATGGCGTCCTGCAGGACATCCATTGGAGCGCGGGTCTTGTTGGCTATTTCCCCACATACTCTCTGGGCAATCTCTACGCCTCGCAATTCTTCGCGCAAGCCGACGCAGACTTGGGTGGTTTGGAGGACCAATTCGCTCGCGGAGAATTTGCGCCGTTGCGTGAATGGTTGGGCGAGAAGATTCACCGCCACGGTCAGTGCTACACACCGGCCGAACTGGTCCAACGCGTAACCGGTAGACCACTCTTACATGAGCCGTTCATGGACTACCTGCGCCGCAAGCTTGGACCGCTGTATGGAATCTGAGTTCCAGCGTCGAACAGATCAGTCCGCAGGCGTCGTACTGACCATCGTACCGGACTTCAATTCGTCGATGAGCGGTTTGACGACCGAGGCCGGCAAGGCGTAGCTTTCAACACGGCTGGCCCGGGCGATATTGATGCCAACTGCCTTGCCGTCAAGGTCCACGAGCGGCCCGCCACACTGATTGGGCTGCAGTATCGTATCGTGCTGCAGAGCCAACGGGAATCCGGCCCGACGCTTGCTCAGTTGCCCGCCCAAGCCGAACTGAAAATACTCTCTGCCGTGCGTCAACTGGGCCAGTTCCCCCAATTCGGCATCGATGGTCAATTCCCGCTTGCCGCGCAGCACCTTTAAACGCACTTTGTCGCCAGGCCGGCGCTTGCGAATTGACTGGATCAAGGTATCACGCGACTTCACCTCGTCGCCATCCAAGTGCGTGATTACGTCGTTCCTCTGCATACCTGCCTTGGCCGCATTGCTTTCGGGCACGACACGATCTATCCGAGGGCCTTTCTCAGAGTCCGCAAGGATGATTCCCAGCACGGGGATACTTTTTTCGATCTTTCGCGGCGTGACACTAACCACTCCGATGGAAATTGGGATCGTCTCCAACCCTGGCGTCGCAAGCCAACTGCCGACCGGCGGCGGGTCCGAATCGCCCCATTCGATCGTCGGCAGATCCTTTGCGTCGATTTTTAGGAGGGCCAGATCGCATTCCTCGCTTGAACCGACGACCTCAGCCTTCAGACGTCGACCCTCGAAAAGCTGAACCTCGACGTCCTGCTTCAGCTCGCTCGCCTTCGTCAACACGTACCCGTCAGAATCGACTATCGCGCCCAATGCCACTCGCCGATTGTCGCTGTGCACGCGCACAGTGCTTCGAATCGAAGCATGCACCACGTCCCGGAAGGCATTTTTGACCTTGTATGCGTTGCGTTCTGACGCGCCGGCTGGTTTGGACAGAACGCCCGCTCCAACCATCAGGCATACAACGACCAGGATCAGGTTAGTCAGAACGAACGTGCGTCGTATCGCCATTAGCATTTCCGCTCCTTTGGGAATATCGCGTCTGCGGACTCTGAGACTCAGCCGCCGCGCTTACCTACCACCAACTGCAACTTGACTGTCTCCTCACCCCGAAGCACTTCCAATGTGACTTTGTCGCCGGGTTGGCTATCGTTAACACACATCTGCAGCGAAGCAAAATCCGTTATCTTCTTGTCCCCGTACTTCTGGATTACATCTCCGGGTTTGAGCCCGGCCTTCTGCGCCGGGCCTTTCGGCTGCACCCGAGCTACCTTGGCCAAATCGGAATTCGGATCACCTTGCACACCAATGTAAGGCCCGGTGCCCGGAAAATATCCCCACGCTTCTCCTTTGACCATTCGGTCCCATACTTCGTGATAGGCCGCGATTGGTACGTGCATATTGGCCGTTAGAGGACGACCGATACGGCTGTTGATACCGATGACTTTACCAGACATGTCGAACAACGGGCCGCCCGAATCACCTCCCACTAACGTACAATCCGTGTTGATGGCAAATCTGTCCTTTAGTAGCACTCGGCCAATTCGAACAACCGGCTGGCGGCCTTCCTGAAAACCTCCAGGGTGTCCGGTTGCTACGCACCAAGCACCCACGTCAATCCCATCGGGCTCGGCTTTCTCGACAAACGGCCACGGTCCTTTGTCAGTGATTTTCATTAGCCCCGCGTCTAGCGTGCGGTGCATTCCCAGGGTCTTTCCTTTGGCCCTTCGACCGTCCGGCAGAATGAACGCAGCCTGCCTGCCGGGCTTGCCCGCCACATGCGCCGCCGTCATTACGTAGCCATCCTCGCTGATGATTACGCCGCTACCGTGTGCTGGCCCAACCACGATACCGACCGTGCACGAGATCAGCTTCTTGGCAAGCTCTTGTTGGTGTTGTTCCATCGCCTTCAGTTCGGCAACGGATTTCGGCTCGCCTCCAGCGTAGATCCGTTTCAAATCAACGGGCGGGTCGTCGGATTCGTCTGCAGCAAACAAGCCCGCATCGGAAACGCCAAGTGACACCAGTGCCACAAGTGTGAAAGTTAGCGCGATTGTCAGACGAACTTTGCCGCAAGGCGTACTCAACTCACCAGTAGATCTCATGTACCGTCCCCGGCTCGCGGGCTCCGAATGACGTAAACTCTCTGCAATTCACGGACTGAGGAAATGGAGGGCGAAGGAGGTCAGGCAAGACGCACTGCACATTTCTCTCTGATAGTCGCTATCGGGTCGAAATGCTCTGTTCCTTAAACACCCCTACTAAGCGGGCCGGCCGAAAGACTACCGTCCTTCTCCGATCCGCCAACTCTCCCTATTGTTAACCCAGATTCACGCGCGGCAACCCTCTTTTTCGCTTGTCACTGCCTCAGAGGCAGCAATTGCAGGCATTGCGGATGCGACGTCAGTCGGACGGCGCATCCGCTTCGTGCTGCGGTTTTGCACCCTCGTTTGCATCAGACTGCTCGCGATTCCTTCCGGATTTCGAGGTCTGAGATTGTTCTGGCTCGGAGAGACACCATGCCAATCGTCCCACAAGCCGGAAATAGACCATCCCGATTGTGGCTAATGCCGCGGCGGCTAACCCACAAAGCAAGAAGTTCAATGTTGACAATAGGGAGGCGGCCAACAGCCCCAGAACTGCCAGTCCCACCGACAACAAGTAGAACTTCCCCCAACGGTCCCGTCGCCCGCCAAGGCTCTTCCAAATGGACGCTGATGCGAAGCCGAGCGGCGAGGACTGCTCAAGGGCGGACAAGACGAAAATCGGAAAGAGCGCGACCGCCGTTGCTGTGCCGACGAATACTGCGTTCACCCAACCCAGGCCAAGTAGCCAGACCGCCACTCCGGGAGCGGCTGAAGCCAATAGGCTGTTGGTCACATAGAAGCCATCCCACATCCATTCGCCGATGTTTGTTCCCGGCCATTGTTCGATCTTCTCGTATCCGTTCGCCGTATCCTGGATAATGGCCACGCTGCATGCTGTGGAGAGCAACAGGAAGCCAAGTCCGAGCCCGACCACGACCACAGTGAAGAATACAGCACCAAACTGTTGTATTGCGCCTCCTTGCGCCAGAGCCAGAGTCCAGAACAGTGATGCTACGAAGCCCTGCCCCATTAGCGTAAGCAACAGCCACCGGGCCCCAGCCGCGGGATCAAAGAAGAACGAAATCATACCCGTCTTGAAAGGCTGGTCCGGCAATACCGGCTTGGCTCGTTCTTCCGCCTCGACTTCCGCCTCGGCCTTGGCCATTGTTTGCTGGGCGGCGTCGTCCATAATGCTCCCAGGCGTCTTCTGGCCGGTGGCTTCCTTCTGGCGGGGACCAGCGTCCGTCGGCGCATCGACGGAATCAGGCAACGCCGTCGCGGCCCCAACGTAATCCGACTTAGGTCGTTCTACGGGTTCGCTAAGCCCGAAATCGTCCTTTTCCTCCCTTTTACGGTATTGTGTGGGTTCTGGGCGTTTTTTAGGCGCTCTGACTAATACTTTCGAGTGGCAGTCGGGACACTTCACCGTTTTGCCCACTTGGTCCAGAGTGGCGTACATTCGCGTCGAACACAGTGCGCATTCGACGCCAAACTCCAGCCGCTCGGTCGCCTGGCGGGCAGGCTGGGGCTGTGCTGGCTTGGTCTTGGACGGTTTCTGCGTGTTTGCTTGTGCCTGCGATGGCCGGGTTTCGGGCTCTTTCGCAGAATCGGCCTTTCGTTGGGGCACAGCTTCCCGTGGGGATTCTGGCTTCCCCTGTGATTGCGGCTGTGCAGGTGACGCAACGGGCGCTGCCGGCGGCTGGCCGATTGGATCTTCCGCGAAGAAATCATCGTCCATCGGCTGCGCTGATTCCTGGGGCCGCTGGACAGGTCCTCCACCTGGTGCGACGATTTTCGCACTACACCTCGGGCAATGGCACGTCTGGCCAGCTTGGCCCGGCGGCACCTTGACTCGCCCGCCGCACGACGGGCATTCAAACCGAATGGAGGAACTCTGATGCGCCATCGCTCGATGACCTTCCCACAAAAAAACCGGCTCGGTGCAGAGGCACCAAACCGGCATTGTAGTGTCTTGGCTGAGGCTTAGCGAGCTAGGCCCTGGACCATGTGGTTCGCTCTGCAGATGGCCAATCAGTGTCCATCGGGACATACAGCGAAGAGGTCGCGGGAGAAACTCCTTCGGTCTTCCACTGCGGCATTTTTCCGTAGCGGTGCAATTCCAGCCAAAGAAGCGTACACGCGGTACAGACGGCGATGAATGATAGAATCAACATCACCGTGTAAACGCTTGTGCGTTGCTTGACTTCCAGCTGTCCGCTAGCCAGTTCTTGTGCGGCTAAGTTTTGTGGCGACACTGTCTCGTACCTTTACCAAACCACGTTGTGTTTTTTCGTCAACCTGAGCCACTGCACGATCGGGGTCCGTCTTCAACACGACCGCATAACCGAGATAGGCGTTGGAGCGGTATACCTCCACGCGGTGGCCGACCCGCAAGCCGTCATCCGATCCAAGCGAGATTTCGATCAAGTTCCTATCCCCAACCGCTGTGACGATCCCGTCGAGCGGCGGAGCAATTCCAGTCGTGTCCATATCGCGAGTGAGCCCGTTCGCGTCCATCACGCGTTTGTATTCGCTGATCTGAGCAGCCAGTTGCAGGTTGCGTTCTTTGAAGTTCTGGAGGAAGCCCTGGGCGGAATGATATAGATCCGTGGCCTGCACCAGCTTGTTGAATTGCGTGTCACGATCGTCCTGTGTGGATCGGATCTCCACGCGTAACAACTTCAGCTCGTCCTGCAATGCGTCGACCACCTGCGTGGCCACCTTCAGCGCTTCGGCTGATTCACCTTCAGACACCTGGAGAGCCCGCAACTCGGCTTCCCTGTCCGTCAGGCTTTGCGCAACTTCCGCCAACTTTGTCTCCAACACGCCGATCGCATGACGTCGTGCAGCCTGCTCCTTCGCCGTCTCGCTGCGGAGCGTCTCCATCTCAGATCGCAGATTGACATTGGCTTCTTTCAATTGCGCGAGCTGATGTATTAATCCCAGATCGTACTGCTCATTGGGGGTTTCATTAGTGACATACATTTTCCAGTTCTTATGCGTCGCGAAGACCGCAACAGCGAACGTCATGAACACAAGACTCATGATAAAGATGAGCACGGTGAAGACTTTGCCAAGCAGCGTCATGACCGTATCCCCCTATGAAATCGATACTTGGATATCCAGCACTAGTATAGTTTTGCCCCAAACCCACTGTCAACGAGCATGTTTCAAATTAAGAAGGCTGCGTAGATTAGATCGCTTATGCGTTATGCCTCGTTTGCTGATAATTCAGCCGCCTAACCGGCCCACAGTAATCACTCCGGGGCCTCGGAGTTGATTTGAAAGGCATCGTCCATCGTAGCCCGGCTCTGCTCTAGTATCGAGCAAATAGTCCACATTTATTCCGTTCTTTTGCTACCTTTCGGTCTGCGCAGGCGCTGGACAACGCCAACTCCCCCTGTGAAGACGCAGAACAGAAGGCACACACCCGCTGGCAGGTCGCCCAAACTCTGGTACCAACTCCGCCGCCCATCCAGGTGTATCTCGGCGTAAACAACCTGTCCCTGTCTCCGGGGGCCCTGTTGGACAATCCTCCCGTCCGCATCGATAGAAGCGGAAAAACCGGTATTCGCCGCGACCAACACGGGTAGACGGTTCTCGACCGCGCGAAAGACAGCACATGCCAGTTGGAAGTCCAGGATACTGGCCCCCCTGAACCACCCATCATTGGTGATATTGACCAAAACGTCAGGCGATTTGCCGGACTGTCTGAGAGATGCGATCTGCCAACGGATCAAGTGTGGAACAGTGCTTTCAAAACATATGCTTGGCGCCATTCTCACGCCCGCCAACTCGAATGCCGCAGGATTCTCACCTGAGTCCAGACCATGCGGCATCGGTGTCAGTCGATACACCCACGGGAAGATATCTCCGAGCAGGATGTATTCGCCAAACGGCACCAAGTGCATCTTGTGGTATCGTCGAACAACCTGTCCATTCGGATCGATGAACAAGGCGGAGTTGTATCGCCTCGTTTCACCAGGGCCGAGGCAATGCGTGGTGGTTCCCGCCAGTAGGTGCACACGACGGCTGTTCGCGTTGGGGGCATCGTTGCGGCCTGCATTTAGCTCGGTGGCAATCCTCGTCGTCTTCAGTTCGAATTTCTCCTCCCATATCCCAACCCTTCTTTGATACTCGTCTATGTCGAGTGGGACTTCGTCAGGCGGGATCAAGTCGCCTTCCACAACAACGTCTGCCCACTCGCCAGTGAAGGCGGATTCCGGCCAGACGACCAAGTCGAGGTCGGGGTGGGACTTCACAGCCTTGAGGCTTTGCTCACGACACCACTCGTACATCCGCTCGCTCTTCTCGGGATCAGATTCGTAAGAGGTATCGAAGGAACACTGGATCAACGCCACACGCAGGACCGGTTCAGACGTCGGCGGCAAACTGGAATCCTGCTGACTGTAGACGCCATAGCCTATAACGGCGGCAACTGCGAACACGGATGGCACGAGCGGCCAAAGCGTTAACCGTGGTTCGGAGCCTGCAGACGTTCGCTGGACCGTCGGCGACATTCGGGCAATACAGGCAGCAACGAGCATCACCAAGAAGCTGACGCCGTAGGCGCCGAGGATGTCAGAGATTTGGATTAGCGTCGCCCAGCGCACCTGCGTATGGCCCAAGAGCGCCATGGAGAATCCTGTTATCGCATGCCCTCGCGCCAATTCCATGCCGGTCCAAACGATGGGAGCAGCCAATACGATTGAAATGCGCAGACGGTGCACCGCAACGCGAGTCAGTCCGATGAACAGCGCCGGGTACGCTGCCAGGTAGGCCGACATGGCCACCCAACCCAGATTCAACACTGGATGCGCCAGACGTATGCCGTACAGCATGATCAACCAGTGAAAAGTGCAACCCAGCCAAACCGCCAGATATGGTCGTTTGCCGCCAAGGCGGTCACGTCGGATCAAGATTATCCAGAACAGTGGGGCTACCCAGGCCAATGGCCACAAGTCCAGCGGAGGGAACGCAGCCCAAAGCAACACGCCGCTGGCCAGGGTCAGCGAGAATGTGCCGCGATACCAAGGTAACCGGTTGACTTCGTCGACGGACGCCGCGTCATGCGACGCCTTCTCACCGACTACGGCCGCTGGATCTTTTTGTCGTGTGGCATGACGCTTGCGTCTTCTGGCGCGATTCACGGGTGGCTGTCACAGTGCAATGGGATTTGATGTAGTCAAGGAAAACCGTATTCTAGTTGGCATATAGCAAATCACCGAGACCAGATTGGAGTGGACGTGGCACGGGAACGGCAGTCCGGAACGGCGATCATCGGATGGGCCACAGCGGCGTTTCTCGCGGGGCTTGCTTTGTATCTGATCCCCTTCTACACCGCGTTTCCCGACCGACTACAGAGTCTGCTCATCATCTTCATCCCCGACAGGGTCTTGGCATCGTGGGTTGGCAGCGACTACAGCCATTTTGGTGTACTGGATCGCCTGCCGGTCTTCTTGGTCGCCGGTTTGATCATTGCGATCGCTTTCGTCTTCGGTCGCTTGACCATGTCCGTCGCCCGATGCGATCGCCGCCTATTCCGCTTGGAAATCGTCGTATTCTCCATTGGCGTGGGACTCAGCGAGTTGTCACTGCTCACCCTGGCCATTGGGCTGTTTGGCGGGCTGCACAGCCTTTGGTGTTTCATCATCCCAATCGGAACGATCGTCGCACTGGCCGCTTGGCAATGGAAAGGAGGGACGTTTCGGCGGAGTGACGAAGATTGCATCGGCGCAACATCCACCGAAAGCTCTAACGGCGATTGGCTTCCACGTTGGGGCCTTTGGCTGGGAGTGCCGTTTGCGCTGCTGATTCTGTTCGGAGGCGCGTTGCCGCCCTGGGATTTTGACGTTCGCGAGTATCACCTTCAGGTCCCGAAAGAATGGTATCTGAATGGGAAGATCGACTTCATGGCGCACAATATCTACGGCAACATGCCGTTGGGTGCCGAGATGCACGCGCTGTTCGCAACGGTTATCACGCCCGGCAAACTCGGCTGGTGGTGGGGAGCGTTGGCAGGCAAGACGGTTATGGCCGCCTTTGCACCACTCACGGCGTTGGCGTTGTTCGCCGCGGGCAAACGGTTGGTCTCGACCACAGCGGGCGTCGTCGCAGCCTTAGTGTACATTTCCATTCCGTGGGCAGTCGACGTTTCGATCCAGGGCTTAAACGAAGGAGCCGTCGCCTTCTACCTGCTGCTGGCGGTTTACGCCACGCTACTTTCGAACTCAGAATCGCAAGACGGTCCTTCCCTTGCGCGTAGCCGGATTCTATTGGCCGGTTTTCTGGCAGGATCAGCCGTTGCCTGCAAATACCCCGCCCTGCTGTTTGTTGTGATACCCCTGGCCATCTGGTCGACGTTTCACAAGCGAAGATTCAACTGGAAACACGCTGTGCTTTTCTCGCTTGCGGTCTTCTGCGCGTGCGGCTTATGGCTGGGCAAGAATTGGGCGTTGGCCGGTAATCCTGTTTATCCACTCGTATTTGGTGGAGAAACTCGAACGCCTGAGAAGACCGAACAATGGAACCGCGCTCACCAAGTCCCGCTGAACGAACACGGGCATCGGTACTCCTTGGCGCAAGCCGCCGACTCGGTTCAGCAGTTCGCTTGGCGCAGCCACTGGCTCAGCCCCTTGTTGATCCCGCTGGCCGTCATGGCCTTCGTTTCGGCGCGGCATCGCCGCTTGGCGCGGATGTTGTTGGCGATGTTCCTGTACTTTATGCTCGCCTGGTGGCTGGCTACGCATCGCATTGATCGTTTTTGGGTCCCCGTATTACCAATCGTGGCCCTATTGGCAGGCGTGGGGTTCGCGTGGTCGAAGGAACGTCCATGGCGTTTGACAGCGCAAACGATCCTTGTATGTGGGTTGCTGGCGAACCTGATGTTCTTGCTTTCCACTAATAGGCACGATGGACGCTATTTGGTTGGTCTGGAGCAACTGCGCACTGACGAACCAACGGACGAACACGCAATCTCGCGAGTCAACCCTTTTCATCGCTATCTCAATGACGTTGTCCCCGAGGGCCACACCGTCCTGCTGGTTGGCGATGCCCAGCCGTTCGACTTGGAGATGCCGGCATTGTACAGCACCTGCTTCGACGACTGCGTTTTCGAGCAGTTGATGAAAGGGCGCAGTCGCGAAGAACGTTCGGCCGCACTGCGCGAACACCGAATCTCACACGTTTACGTCAGTTGGACGGAAATCGAACGCTACCGCGGTCCAGGCAACTACGGCTTCACCGACTACGTGACGAAATCGCTAGTGAGGGACGAGTTGGCTGGCGATCAGGAGCTGCTCCGTCGAGTGCCTCTGAGCATCGATCCCGATATCGGCGAACTGTACGAGGTCATCGGAGAGCCGTGAGTCAGTCCTGCGGATCGCGCCGCGATCCAATATAACGCAACAGTAGTCCGGCCAGAATCAACCCGCCCCCGACCAATGTCCACCATTGCGGAGCCTCGTACGTTGACGAGTTTCGCCAGGCCAGAAATACCCACACGGGAACGAGGATCGGTTCCAATAGCACGATCCCCGAAGCTTCGTGACCGGCCACTCGACGTAATCCGCGGGCAAACAGCAGGTACGGCAGCCCCATCTGAAACATGCCAAAACCGGCCAAGTACAGCGTTTGCTTTTCTGTCGGCCAGATGTCGTAGTGGACAACGAAAGGAAGAAACAGCACCGTCGTTACCAAGTTGTTCAACATCACCAACCATGCGCCGTCTTCTTTCCGCAGGTGCCTTAGCGAAAGCACGATCGCTGCATAGGTCGCTCCACCCAGTAGTCCAAACACCACGCCTGCGGTCGACTGGCCTCGCACCTCGTACCACAGAATTAAGCCGACACCGATGACGCAAAAGACCAGCAGCCACCAGTCGCGTCGATGGACTGTTTCGCCAAGCACGAAGACGCCGACCAGGAAGACCCACACAGGCGCCGTATGCTGCAGCCAAATGGCATTCGCCTCGTTGGTCAACGTCATTGCGTTTAAGAACGTGTAGTTCATCACGGCATATGCCAACACCATGGGAACCAACCACGGCGTCCATCGAGGTCGCCTGACAAAGGGTAGAAGAATGACCGTGGCGAAGAGGGCACGCCAGAAGGCCAACAGGGGCCCGCGTACTGGCATGCCGGCCAATTCTAGAGGCCAATCGATAAACAGCGGCGATTTGGCAAAGAAGCCGCTGGTGCTCCACATGACCGCGGCGACGAGGATCAGGAGACGCCCAGTGGCCTTCTCGTTCATAAAGAACTCACTCTTGGCATCCCGATGCTATTTCTTGCCGCTGGGGAATTCGACGAATACTTTCAGCGCCCCATCGCGCCGACCTTCGTACAACTCGAAAGCCTCCTGGATCCGGTCCAGCGGATAGTGATGCGTGATCAGCGGCGATACGTCGATGCGTCCCTCGGCGATCCACTGCATGGCCAGTGGGAAGTCTCGTTCAAAATCGGGATTCACGGTGGTTTGGACGTTGATGTTCTTCATGAACAGGTCCAGCCACCGTAATCCGTCGATCGTCGCCGGCGGCACGCCGAAGTAGAGGATCCGTCCCTGTTCCCGGCAAAGCTCGGTACACAAGTTGAATACCTGCTCGCCGTGGCCCACCGCTTCGATCACCAAGTCGGCCATCACACCACCGGTTAGTTCGGCAACGGCTTCCGCTGGATCCTGCTTCTCCGTATTGATCACCGCGGTAGCGCCCATGCTTTCGCCCACGTCCAGGCGATAATCCACCCGGTCGACCACGATGATTTGCTTGGCCCCCAGGTTTCGCAGCGTCGCGCAGAGCAATAGGCCCATTGGGCCCTGGCCGACGATAGCGACGTTCAAGTCCAGTAGGTTCGGCAATTTGCGCAGCGCGCAAATAACAGTCCCCAACGGCTGCGCGAGCACCGCCTGTTCATCCGGCACGCGGGGATCCAGCGGAATGGCCCTTGCTTCGGTGACTCGATATCGCTCGAACAGCCCTACCTGGAACACTGGCACGGCCAACACGCGATCGCCGGGCTTGAATCGATTGCCATTGGTGTCCGCTACGGTGCCAATCATCTCGTGCAGCGAATGCCCGACTTGAGGAACACACTCGGGATAGCCACCCTGGAAAAAAGGCATATCCGAGCCGCACAGACACGCCAACTCGGGCTGAAAGATGATATCGCCAGGGTCGCCGCCGCCGGGAGCGGGATCCAAAGTGGGCTCGGGAATATCGATGAGTTCGACTTTTCGTGGAACGTTGATTTGTCCAGCGAGCAAGGCTTGCTCCTTTCGTTCGAGGACCTAGTATCGTTTAACCGCAAGCCGAAGGCGCGCGAGTTCATCAGGGTCGCGCACGCCCCCGGCTCGCGGTTAAACGCGAGCGCCGCGCGTAGGTCGCGGTTTCCCAGTAGAATCTCCGATGTCGCTAGTCCACTATTCCGTGACAGCAATTCTAATATTGCGGAACGCAACCGGCCCATGATCACCTTGGAACATCAGTGGGCCCGTAGGCTTTTCGCCGCCTCCGATGCTCCCGCCGGTGACGCCCTTCATCTCGACGTTCTCGTGAATCACCTTTCCGTTCAACGTCACCTTCTTGAAAACGGCATTCGCAACTTTGTTGCCGTTTTCGAATCGCGGTGCCTGGAAGTCGATGACAAACTCCTGCCATTCACCGGGTGCCTTTGCCGCATTCAACAACGGCGCCGCGGCCCCATACAGGCCGCCAATGTCGCCGAGCCCGACCTTCTCTTTCCCGTAGCTGTCCAGCACCTGGACTTCGTAGTTCCCCATCAGGTAGATGCCGGAGTTTGAACCCTTCGGCACCATCATTTCCAATGTCACCGTGCAGTCGCCAAACTTCTGTTCGGTGTAGATGTCCACACCGTGCCCTATCATATTGACCAATTGCCCCTCGCCCTCGGCTGGCACGGTCACGGCCAATTCGCGCGGGTTGACCGGGTCCATCTTGGCGCTGCCTGCGACCCACTGGCTCCCTTGAGGTCGCTTCAGAACCCAGCCCGACAGATCCTTACCGTTGAACGGTTCGACGCCCTTCTGTTTGTCGGCGGCTGAAGAGGCGGACGTAACAGCCAAGAGAGCCACGGCGATCATGCAGGCAAGGGCTGTTCGTGGGTTGAGCATCATGATGTCTTTCTCCTCTGGTGATGGCGCTCATACAGGCCAAGCAGAGCAAGTTGTGAGTTCTGTGATTGGATGTGGTTTCAATCCTGTCGCGGGCACGAACCCAGAACGCAGGTCGATAGCATAGCGGAAAGACCGGCAAGTTGCCATTAGCACGCGCGACGCGACGATGCACCGTACACGGCTGTAGAGTCCGCGGGGCTGGCGTCCCTGGTCTCCGTCTATGGCGCACAGAATCAAGCATATCTCCCTGCCGTTTTACAGTGCGACAGGTCGCCTACCGTAGAGCAGTTGAGCAGCCTCCGCCGGGTGGCGTAGCACATATGTCCACAACCACCCACGCTGGAATTTCCCTGCGAAACACAATGAGCGAATCAGACATTCCGCCGTAAACCGTTACATCACGGCAGGTTGCGCGCATGACGCTGTAGAAAATGGGTTGGCGTTTGTAGAGGCATTGTCAAAAAGGTGCGTTTTTCGGCACTTGGTGCGCTATAATAGGCGACTGAGAGGTCTCACCTACCGTGACGTTCCGTCAGTTGCATTTCGCGAGTAGAGGAGGTGAGGGCGATGAATCGAAATCGCAATTCAGCGAGCCAGGGACACAGCCCCTACGAGCCAACTCCCAGAGACATTCGCCGCGCGTGCGAACGCATTCAGGCGGGCTGGTCGGAAAGGGAACGCGACAAGCGAGCCGGCCGCCTTCGCGCGGTCACGTGGATGCCACCGAGCGTGGATTGGACTGCGCTAACAGAAGCAGTGAACGAGGATCAGAGGACGCTGCAAACGTTGGGCGGCAGTCAGATCGGTGTGTAGAGGCTCTGGGGCGAACAAGTTTCGGAAGGGGTAATGACCGCAGCGCAGGCGTGCCGCGGCGTTCCCTTGACAAATGCTCTATCACGACGAATGGTCCTCGGCCAGTTCAGCCGTCCCCTCAAACAGTGACGCTTGGCGATTCGCAATGCGCCAGTCAATCGGCTCTTGGCCTCGCTCGCTCAGTTCGCGGTTGATTGCCGAGAACGGTTTGCTGCCAAAGAACCCGCGTCGTGCCGACAGCGGCGACGGGTGTGCAGACTGAACCAGTGCGTGACGATTCAAATCGATCAGCCGGGCCTTCTTCTGTGCCGGTCCACCCCATAGAACGAACACGACAGGTGTGTTCTTGTCGTTCACCTTGCGAATCACCGCGTCGGTGAAGGTCTCCCAGCCCTTTCTACGGTGCGAGTTCGCTTCGTGCGCTCGCACCGTAAGCACGGCGTTCAGCATCAGCACGCCTTGTCGCGCCCAGGATTCGAGGGAACCGTGATCTGGGATTTCGCAGCCGATGTCTTCGTGCAATTCCTTGAATATGTTTGCCAAGGATGGCGGCGGTTTGACACCTTGCCGGACCGAGAAGCACAAACCGTGCGCTTGACCTTTGTCATGATAGGGGTCCTGCCCCAGCAGGAGGACCCGTAACTGTTCAAAAGGCGTCAATTCAAATGCGGCGAAAACATCCTTGGCCGGTGGATAGACGGCATGTTCGCGTCGTTCGGCTCGTAAGAACGTTTGCAACTCGTGGAAGTACGATTCGGCAAGTTCGTCGCCCAGCGCTCGACGCCATGATGGCGGTAGTCTCAGATTCATCGTGGCTTTCTGTTGAGCATTGCATCATGCACTGTTGTCGGGCAGCGCCGTTTCCGTCTCGGCTTCGTCCTCCGTCCGTGGAATCCCCACTCTTTCGCGCAGAAACGCCACGAGGTTCTCCGCGTCATCCGAACCGACGCGATGGATACGGCCCTCGACCATCAGGATCGCGCAGTCAAAGCCCCATAGGTTGTAAGTGAATCCTCGCCCCGGGATCCAATGTATTCCCCAACCGTCCAATATTGACGAGCGTCCCTGTTCGACCGAGGTAATGCTTGAATAGGGGATCAGTTTGCGAAACACGGGGAAAGGCCCGTAGCGGATCGCGAGTTGCTCGCCCTCGTCGCGCACCGCAAGTTGTTTGAACATCAGGGCCACCAAGACCAACGTGGCCGCGACGCCGAGCGTGGTCAGGACAACGGGCTGTTGATCTCGACCGACCCACGCCAATACGAGCAATGCAACAACAATCGGATAGAAGATGAGATGCAACGGTGCTTTCTGCGTGTGGTTGTAGTCCATCGTTCGTCCCCTGCAATTGATGCATTCGGCGGCTGGCAATCACGACAACTTCTGCGAGAGACTCGACCCATAGCGCACCTACTTTATCGCCTTTTCGTTGTCCGCGACACCGTCTATGGGGCCGCGTGTAGGTTTCTTGACCGATGGCAAGGAGAAGTTTGCTGGCTGGCCTGGGCATAAAGAGGCATTTTGCCATGGAATCGAACGATCAAATCGCCGCGAGTTACGCTAGATTCTTTGCCATTCGCGTGCAGTAATCGATATAATAACCGAGAGAATTGCTCTTGCCGCCGGGCCGACGGCCCCTGACTTGTCTTCTGGTTTCAAACGCCGCCCATAGTGTTCCCGAGAGGAGGTGGAACGATGTCTGAAACGACCGCCCAATCGACAAGCGACATGGACTTGGCTGCCAGAGAGCGCATGGAGCGCTGGATGCTCTCTCCGGAATTGCGCGAGCACATGCAATTGGCTGGCGATGTGAGAAAGCCGGCGCAGACCGGCCCGTACGTCTCGATTTCGCGGCAAGCCGGTGCTGGCGGCGAACGCATCGCTCGCGCCGTAGGAAAGGAGTTAGGCTGGGATGTGCTCGACAAGGAATTGCTCGACTTCATGACGCAGCGTTACCACATGCCTCGCGACATGCTGGATTTCGTGGATGAAAAAGAAGCCAATTGGTTCTACGACGTATTGGGCGCGTTCGCCAGCTCGCGCATCGTCAGCCAGGATAGCTACGTCGTTCACCTGGAACGCATCATCTATCTGGCTGCGTTACACGGCAACGTCGTGATCGTGGGACGAGGCGCACATTGCGTTTTGCCGCGCACAAGCGGATTGGCTGTGCGAATCGTGGCACCGAAACGTCAACGCGTGGAAGAGATCATGAAACGCAGCAATCTCAGCCAGCAGGACGCCACGCTTCATGTCGACGAGATCGACAAAGGTAGAAATGCGCTCTGCCGCCGCCATTTCCATCGTGACGTCGAGAATTCCCTGGAATACGATCTATTGATCAATACCGCTAGATTCTCTGAAGAGACGGCAGCCAAGTTGATCGTCAACGCGTCGCGCCAGACGA
The DNA here is from genome assembly GCA_964617665.1 of uncultured Pirellulaceae bacterium. Lineage (GTDB taxonomy): Bacteria > Planctomycetota > Planctomycetia > Pirellulales > Pirellulaceae > JADHUC01. Next base: position 22,490 of record CAZUAH010000019.1, on the reverse strand, counting down.
ATCACAAGCCGTAGGCGTCATCGACTATCCCCAAATAGCTCACTCACGGGCTGCCAAGCGGTCATTGCGCTGTTATTCTTGGGAACGCGTAGGCCGGGGTACGCCTTGCTGGAGTGTATCGCAACATCGAGGAGAATTCGCTGATGACGGCAACACATGCAACCACTCGACGAGATTTCTTGGGACGAGCGATCGGCGCAGGGGCTGCCGGCCTCCTGGCACCACACTTACTTGCCAGCCAGGCCTGTGCTGCCACATCGACCGGCAAGTACGAAATCGGCATCTACACACGGCCATGGGACAAGTACGACTACCGTGTGGCGCTCGACGCAATTGCCGAGGCTGGTTTCAAGCATGCCGGTTTGATGACCACGACGATGCCATCGGGTCGTTTGGTAATCTCGACCGCGACCAGCGAAAAAGAGGCTGCTGAAGTCGGCGAGGAAGTTAAGAAACGCGGCTTGGACGTGCCGTCGGTGTACGGGGGCGGGATTGGCGTGAACAAATCCTTGGAGGACGGCATCGCTGATGTACGAAAACTGATCGAAAACTGCGTGGCGTCCGGGGCCAAGTCGCTGTTGATGGGAGGCATCGGCAAAGAGGATCTATACGAACGCTACTACAAAGCCATCGCCGAATGTTGTGACTACGCTGCCGAGAAGGGCGTACCGATTACCGTGAAGCCGCACGGCGGTACGAACGCCACGGGCCCGCAATGCCGCAAGTGTGTCGAGTTGGTCGGCCACAAGAACTTCAGTCTGTGGTACGATCCGGGCAATGTGTTCTTCTACTCGAACGGCGAACTCGATCCCGTCGACGACGCGGCCGACGTGGATGGTTTGGTGACGGTCGGCATGTGCATCAAGGACTTCGACATGGTCGTCAAGGAAGGTGAACCGACGCGGGATGTCTGGGTCACACCCGGCACGGGCCGCGTCGACTTTCCCAAGGTTCTCAAGACACTCCGCAAAGGCGGATTCACCGGTGGCCATCTCGTGATCGAATGTGTTGCCCGCGGCGACGGCGATCTGCCCACCATTCTGGCCGAAGCCAAGAAGGCGCGCAAGTTCCTTGAAGACACGGTCGCTGGACTGTCGTAGGCCCCGCAGCCATTCCGACGGGACCTAGCGGTGTGTCTGTCGATCAATGTCAGATTGGGTGGCGGGGGCTGGACTGAGCGTCAGCGAGGGAAGCCCCGGGGTTCGGGCTAGCGCCCTCCAACCCTGGCCGCGCTGGCCTCAATCTACCTGACAAACATCCATAGCCGCACCGCTAGGACGTTTTATCGGGCTCAACCTTTGCGCCAGTCGCTGTTCAGCTTCTTCAGCACATCCTGCGGCGGGGGACCGTCGTGGACGACCAGTCGGTAGCGCAACGTCAGCGTTTGGCCCTTCTTGATCGTGACTGGGCCCGGGGCCACGATGCACGGGTTCACCATGGCGATTGGATGCAGGTTGTGCCAGGTGCTCGGCGGATTATTGGGATGGTCCAACACGGCGATGCCGACTGTCTTGCCGCTTTCGAGTCTAATGGTGTAGTCGTACCAATCGGCGGCGGGCCAATCGGTCTCGGGCTTTAGGTGATGGGGATTGGGCAGATCAACCTTGCCATCGGGGCTGCAGTAATACGCTTCGCCATCCTTGCGGCCTTTGATGCAGAAGCCACCAAACGCCGTCTGGTCTAGCGTTGTGTCGACCATCGTGGTCAATCTGAACTCCATGTCGACGACATAAACGTCCTCCGTTTCGCATGCCGTGACTGATGTCGCCTCTTTGATCATCACATCATCCTTGACCATCCAATCGTTCTCGACCTCCAGCACCGCGTGTTTCGCATCCGCCTTCGCCAGTTCGACGCAGCAGTTCTTGATCACTCGTCCTTCGGTCGGAGCAAAAGACCCCCAGCCCCAGAAATCGGCTTTCACTCTACCCTTCGTCGAATGCCAGGCGAGAAACACGCCGCGATGATGGCGATGATCGCCCGGCGCGAAGTCGACGGCACGTTCGCCGGACGGCGTATTCAGGGGATAGAGACAACAAACACTGTTCGCCGTCAGATTGGTTTCCGCCGGCTTCTTGGTCATGTAGCTGAACACCGTCCGCCCGTCCGGTGTCTTGAGCACCATGCCGTGTTCGTCCGGCACGAGTGTGTAGATGTCTTCCGCTGCGGAGGCGGTGACCGCAATGCCACACGCGAAGACAGCGGAGACAAACAAGAGGGCTACTGTCGATCGAATACTCATCTGTTGCATGACTTCTCCTACGTTGATACGGGCTCTACGAAGCAGTCAGAGCGTGTCTCGGAATTCATCGGAATTTTTCGGTTCTGGGAGGGCGAAGCTCCCGCTGAGCCGCTTCTTCCCATCGCTGGCGGCTCGGCCGGAGCCTCGCCCTCCCCCGACGTGCCTTGCGAGACATTCTATCGGGTCGCGACAACAATGTTTCGCCGTCGACACGCGACGATTCAGGAGACTTCTACCACGGTTTCGCAACGCTGTGAAGCGTTCTTTCCAGGAATGTGGCGACTTTCGACTGTAGCTGACTACACAAGGATTCAGGCGGCGGCGGAGTTGTCCGTCTGGATTCTGACACTCTTCGCTCATCCCGACCGGCCCTGTGCCGGTCGAGATAGGTTTGGCAACTAGTAGACGCAAAGTTGCGGCGGCCCAGTTATCCCAATCCTTACTGGATTGGCACGTACGTCGGCTCAGATGCAGGTTTTGGGTGTGTCGCACGTCGGGTAGCGGTGGTCTGCTAAGATTCGGCTGAGTGTATTGATTGCACGGGGCCGTCGCATCTCTATGTCGCGTTTCGACGGCGCAGTTGTACCGCTAGACGCAGATCAGCATGTGCGATTTTGACCAATTCCGCGACGGCCCGTGCGTCATTGGGCTGGAAGGACTGTCTGTGCGGCGGGGTGGTTGGGGCTGCACGAAACCGCAGGCAATTCCGGAACCGGGGCTTCCCTTCGGTCCAGCCCCGGCCACACGAATCCGGGCTCGCATTCGGTACTAGTTGATGATCTGGACCTTGGTGACCTTGCGTTGTTCGGCAGCGGTCTCGTCCAGTACTTGTCGGATGAGCGCGTTCCGGACTGCGTCTTTTGCTTCCTCGAACTTTGTCTCACCTGGCTTGATCCCAGTCACCTTGATCAGATGGACGCCAAATTCGGTCTCGATCGGCTGACTCATCTGGCCTGTCGTCATGCCGAAGGCTGCATCGGAAAAGGGCTTGACCATTTGGCCCTTGCCGAAGAAACCCAGGTCACCGCCCTTGGCACTGCTGGGGCACGCCGAGTGCTTCTTCGCAGCTTCACCGAAATCCGCACCGTCCAAAATCGCTTGCTGGATCGCGGCGATCTTGTCGTTGGCCGCCTTCTTGTCTTCGGCAGTGCTTTGTGCGTCATACTTGAGCAAGATGTGGCTCGCCTTGACCTGCGTTCCGTCGAACTTCTGCTTGTTGGCATTGAAGTGCGCTTCCGCCTTTTCGTCGGTGACCGCCGCGTTGGCATACTTATCGACGGCCATGTCCGTTGCGATCTGCTCCTTCAGCGTCTCGTCCGTCAGGCCCTGGGCCTTCAGAACCATAGCAAATTCGATGCCAGCGTCGGCGACCCGCTTCTTGATGTCGGCAATCGCCGCGTCAACGTCCTTGGCATCGACGGTGATATTCTTGGCCGCAACATATTGAGCGACCAGACGGCTCTGAACCAGCGATTCGAGAATCATCTTCCGGAGCCCGGCCATGGCCTCCGGCGGGACTCGCCGGCCACGCAGTTGGCTGCGGGTAATGGCCTCGACTTGCTTGTCGGTGATCTTGTCGGTGCCGACCGTAGCGACAACCTTTTCTACTGGAGCCGCCACGTCAACTTGGGGGGCAAGGATTGGAGCGGCGGGAACTTGCCCGATCGCATGAATGGACAACATGTTGATCGTGATAGCTACGGCGGCGCATACCCAGAATTTCGACATCATCAAATCACTTTCGGCAAAAGAGAAAACGGGCGGGAAAGGACGACTCAGGGGCGTAGGGGACGTTGCGTCCAACGTCTGGACCTGTCCGGCAGACGAGGTGGGGGCAACACACCAAGACGGCATCCGAAAAAACTGGACGCCCCAGAAGTCACACGCAAAGCGGAAGCGGTGCGGTTTCGACGAGGGAGAATCGTTTCGTCGGGGCTCCAGCCGCCCTGAACAATACGGCGGAGACAACAAACAACTTAGTCGGTGCTCAACGCGCAAGCAAGTCCCGTGCGGCAGAAGGACCTTCGCGAACCAGGGTTCTCCAAGCGATCCTGATGGCTGGCGTGTGTCAGGAGGTTGTGGCCGGACATTTGGACTGCAGGAGACACGTTATGAGGATTGTCCGTAACAGCGCAATTAACATGTCACCCGGCCCCCGAATCTCCAGAAATCTCTAACCCCGCATGGCTGCGTGGATTATGCCATGTCGCGAGTCGGCAAATGGTTGAGCTGTCTTCCCGTGATCGTTGCCCGTTGACTAGGCCGCAACTACGATGGAATTAATAGTCCCTCACCCAACAAGGGTTACTATGCCAACTAGGAACACTGAATCTCCGAAGAAGACAGCGAACACCGGTGCACTTCAAATCGGCGATCAGTGGAATGCAATCAGTATCATCGCTCAGTCGCAGACGCATCCGCTTAAAGCTGTTTGCGAGTTGGTCGAGAATGCGATTGATGCTCGAGCAAAACACATCGACATCGTTCGCCGCAGATCAAACGACCAGATCATGTTGGAAGTGGCGGACGATGGTCATGGCGTGCAACTGGACGAAGATGGGCAGCCACACTTCGGTCACATTGCGACGCACATTTGCGATTCGATGAAGCGGCGGCTCTCACGTCGTTCACGTAACGGCGTCCATGGCGAGTTTGGCATTGGTCTTCTGAGTTTTTGGAGCCTTGGCCAGCAGCTTCGTATGATTGCCAGCGACGGCGACGGACGGCCCCACCAACTAGTACTAAATCGTGGCGAGCAGCGATACTCTGTCTCGCCCGTTCGTGGGTCCCTCGCAGTGGGCGGCACACAGATCGTTGTCGGTCCGCTTCTCGAGCCAACTCGCAAGATGGTTACTGGCGAGAAGTTGCGACGATACCTGGCGAATGAACTTCGCGATCGAATTCGGACCAGCGGCGTGCGGATTCAGATTTCGGACAGAATCTCGCGCAAGCAACTGGTTGTCACACCGCGTGAGTTTCAGGGCGACAGGCTGCACGAGTTGAGGAGCATTGCCACGCCGCACGGAAAGCTGATTGTCGAATTGTATTTGCATTCGACAGCCAACAATCGTCAGGAAACCCGAGTTGCGGTCTGTAAAGACGGTACCCGAGTGCTTCGGGATATCACCGAGCTAATCCCTTTCGAGCGCGCCCCCTGGACTGACGGACGGCTGGAAGGAATCCTTGATTTCCCAACATTGAATCTTGCCCCCGGTACTCGCGAGGGCGTCGTGCCGGACGAGCGCTGTGAAGCGTTCATCGAGGCCGTCCACCGCATCGAACCAGCAGTAGCTGAAGCCATCGAACGGCGCGACGAAGCGGAATCGGCGATTGCAAACCGACAGATCCTGCGACAGGTGAAACGAGCGTTCCTGACGGCATTGCGGGAGTTGCCGCAAGATCAATACCTATTCTTTGATGTGCCGTATTCCACGAGGCGTCCTCGCGACGGAAAGACCGGCAACGGGAAACCAACAACGCAAAAGGCGGTCGCCCGCACAAAGAAGGAAACAATCGGGGTCGGATCGTCGATTGGACCGGGCCAACTTGACACCGCACTTGTTACACCGCGCAACGCTCGACGACAGCCGAAAGGCGAATGCGTGCTGATGGCAAGGGCCTTCGATGCTGAAGGCGAGCAGTTGATGGATCGAGTGCACTACAAATGGCGCATCGTTGAAGGCGAGGGACGCTTGAAGAACATCGAAGGCGCCCATTGCACCGTCACAGCATACGAGCCTAATCGTGTCGTGGTCGAGGTCAAAGTTGACAAGGGCATCCGAACCACGAGCGATCAGGTTGCGGTCAAGTTCATCGAGCACGACGACTACGGCTCGGCCCGCGGCTTACCGTCTTATCGATTGCGAGCGGAATCGAGCCAAACATGGCGGTCTCGTTATGATGTAAAAAAGAACGAAATCGTCATCAACTCCGCGCATCGTGACTTCCTGGCCAGCCGAACCACAATGGCCAAACACCGCCGCTACATTGGCAAGCTGTACGCAAAAGAAGTGGTCTTGCTGAACTTTCCGCACGAATCGTCAAGCGAAGCCATGGAACGATTGATTGAAGTCATCGTACGTACGGAAGATTCGCTCTGATATCCGACGGGTCTGTTTGCAGATCCACAGGCCCACGACGTAGTCGCCAAACCTCAATCGTATCGGTGTCGTTTCTCGATCACAATCGTGCAGCAAGTCGTTTTACCAATCGTCTCCCTGTGGCACCTCACGCCGCTCCCGCCGGACAACGGATACAAGGGGCTGCGCACACGGTCGCCTCATAACGACGCCGACATTATCACGGAGAATAACACCAATCCCCCGACCATTAGACACGTCAGTCCGCTGAGCACCAAAGCGGCAATGGCGAATCCCCTCGGCCTGTCGATGATGACTGCGACGACGCTCGCGACGAGAGCGCCGGGGGGACCGATAAGCATGGTGAGCCTTGCAAGGGCATTCAGGGGATTGCCTCATCCCGGTTGCAGGATGCACATCAGCCCAAACGCAGCCCACGGGACCAACGAGAGCCCCAGGGCCAGTTTTCCGAGCACCGTCTGACGTCGTCTTGCGAAAGGGGACTGGCCAAGGGCGGCAGCATCCAACGGGTCAGGCAGCCCAAATCCGGGTGAATTGTCTGTGTCCATCTCACGATCCTTCGTCTTCGCTTGAGGCTCTGAATTGACATCAACTACGAGCCAATTCAGGATGACGTCATAGGACATTCTAGCACAACGCCGCGTGATTAGCGCATAGGTGATTCTGCGCTGTCGACCTCGTTGCTGTTCGTGGAGTGGGCTTGCTCGGGCACCCCAGAACTGTCATCCGCGAACTGTCTGTGGTCGAGCGCGTCCTGGAACAGGCAGGCTGCCGCGACACGTCGGTCATTTGGTTCAGTATCATCCTGTACGGTGACCTATGCTTTTACTGGATAACAACGTTCTAGACGTGATGAAATCTGGCTATGAATACCCACAAATCCTCAGTAACAGTTGTCACGCATGGGCACTTTCTTCGGGGGGACGCCCACATTCCAGGTGATCGTTTGGTCGACGTACTGAACGACCCCACATCGGACTACCTTCGCCTGCAAAACGTCGACGTTTTCCGACTTTCGCACGACGCGCGTGCCGCTACGCTTCCTCATACCGCTATTCCGAAAGAACATATTGGCATGGTGCTGCTAACGGCGCATAACGAAGAGACTCCTGCGGCAGGTGCGTCAAGCGAGTACGCTGCCTTCGTCATCGCCCTGGGATTCGATATTCGAGGCACCATCCGTCTGCGAGGCTGCGCGGACCCGGTCAATGCGATGTCACGCGAGTTCGGGAGCTTCTTCCAGGTGCACGATGCGGTAGTGACCCACGGTGTGCATCCTCAGCTCCAGCTCAAGGTGCCCGAAACGATCATACGTCGTGATTTTGTAGGGACTCTCCATCTGGACGAGGATTCGTCTTCAGAAGGTGATGTATTGGAGTCGCTTCGCGAGTTGATGCCCTCGAACCTGGCGGCTGAACCGCAGCACTATTCCTCCTCGGGTTGTCTTGGCGTTTAGCGGCTCTCGTCGTGAGGGAATGGGAGGGCGAAGCTCCTGCAGAGCCGAGTTTCTCGCACCAAGGCTCGGCTGGAGCCTCGCCCTTCCGGAGACTGTGGTTTCCGGTGCCTCGAACTCCCGGACACCTTCACCTAACTCGCACTTACTCCCTCCAGATAAGCGCTCTGCGTGGCACGGCAGAGATCGATCAGCTCGTTCGCGGCCTTTAGTATTTCGATGACATCTTGATTTGTCTCGACGGCCGTTTCCAGACTGCCGGCTTTTCGGGCGACTTCTGAAACACCATTCTTTTCGGCACTCGCTTTAAGCCGGCCTGCAAGAGCCTGGAGTCCGGTGGTATCGCGGCTGTCCAGTGCGATGATCAGGCGTTCGATCTGTCGCCCAATGCTGCCTGCTGCCTTCTTCGATACGCCGCGCAAACGAGCGTCCCGCAAGTCATCACGTGCTGATACCGTTTGTATGAAGTGCTCGACAAGTTCCGGATCGAATTGAGTCCCCGCGCAGCGTCTCAGTTCCTCGTACGCTTCCTTTGCGCTCCGGCCCTTGCGATAGCTACGATCGGACACCATTGAATCGTATGCATCGGCAATGTTGAGAACACGAGCACCCAACGGGATGCTGGTTCCTTTAGGTGAATTCGAGTCATCAGGTTTGCCGCCGTAGAACAGACGATAATTGCCGACGATCGCTGTGAGTTTTGCCGAACTGAACGATGCGTCAACAATCTCCGCACCGATTCGTTCATGCCGGCGCATTACCTTCCACTCGTCATCCGTCAAGGCACCGGGTTTCAGCAGAATGGCATCAGGCACGCCCACCTTGCCGATATCGTGCAGCAGCGCTGCGTTCTCGAGAACATGGCAATCGCGAAGCGACATCAGTCCTTCCGCGGTCGCCACGCACAGATCGGCTACTCGGCGGCTATGCTCCGCGGTCCCAAGGTCTCGATAGGCCAGCGAAGAAATCAAAGCGGTGACGGCCTGGAATGGAATGGAGTCGATCCCGTTCTTCTCGATATCGCTTGGCGCGAGGGAGGTTGGGGATTCGTCGACTTCCAGCTCATCCGGGACTTCGTTCCACGACATGACTCGATTTCGGCCGCTGCGCTTTGCCACATACAGAGCCGTATCCGCTTGCTCGAGCAGAGCCTGCGGATCGTGCGCACCCAGACTGAGTGCCGATACGCCCAAGCTGGCGGTGACGGTCATATCTGGAAATGGAATGGCCTCAATCGCTTCACGAAGCCGTTCGGCTGCGCAGGTGGCGTCTTGAACATCGATATGCGGCAGGAGCACAACGAACTCTTCACCGCCGTACCGGCATACGACGTCGCCGTCGCGCGCGGTAGTCTGCATTACCTGAGCTACCTTCTGCAACACCTTGTCGCCAGTTTGATGTCCAAATGAGTCATTGATATTCTTGAAATGGTCGATATCGATCATCACGCAAGACAACGGGTATTGGTAACGACGGGCACCGTTCCAATGGCTTTCGAATTGCTCGAAGAACGCCCGGCGATTGTAGCAAGAGGTAAGAGGATCGCGCGTTGCCAGACGTTCGAGTTCTTCGTTCTGTTGCCGTATCTGGTTGCTGGATTCTGTGAGCCTGTCGAGCGTTTCGCTGAGCTGGGCCCGATTCTCCTCCAGGTCGCTTACGTCCTCGAAGCTTGCCAAGACACCGCGATTGACTCCTTTACCGTCCTTGATAGGAGTTGAGTTGACAACGAAGGTATGCGTCTTGTCGCCGTTGCCCGTCAGTTTCACCAAGTCTCCAGTCCGCGGTGCTCCGTCGTCGATTACTTGTGACCAAGGGTATTTGGTTTCGGCACCGTCACCGGCTGGATCCTGTTCGCTTGCATATTCGATCCACGGCAACTTCGATGCAGTGCATCCCAGCAGTTGGTCGGGGCTGCGATTGACCGTTTGGCCAAAGGCTTTGTTTGCCAAGACGATTCTCCCTTTTGCGTCCAACACGAGAAGTCCTTCGGCCAGTGTGTCCAGTGCGGTTCGGACACGCCCTGGAACCACTCGCGATGGATCCAAGTGCCGGAGAATCCTTCGCAGAAACAGCACGTACACCACAATACAGACACCAGCAACGTACAGCATCAGCGTAACGATGGGATGTCCGAACATGCCCAGAACAAAGGACTTGTGCATCGGCTTGAAGAGAACTTCTACCGTCCCCCACTGCTCTTCACCACGCAAAATGGGAACGTACATGTGCGTTTCGGTCGAGCGTCCCTCCGGTGGATCCTGCCAATGTTTAGCATGGTCGCCCAACTGAGCCAGGAATTCTCCGTTGGTGCGTCGAATCCCCGCGGACACGATACTCTCGTTGCGCTGCCGGATTGCCTCCAGGCTACGCTCCATGGCCGCAGTGTCACCCTTTTGAACCATTGTGGAGAAGCTGATCGCAAGCGATTCGCACAGGGCGCTCCGGCCACGCATGACTGCCGCCTCCTCGTCTGGCACCAAGCCCAAGGCGTGCGCGGAAAGGAATACTCCGACGGTCAATCCCATCAGGCTTAACGCAATTCGAAAGGTTACGGTAAGGCTTTTCACGATTCTTGTCCTGACTGTTCAGTCGAGTTTGAGTTTTCGTTTTCGTCTTCCACAAGTGATTGAAACGAAATATCGTCGTCGTCGCGCCGGCGATCCTCGGATTCGTCGAAGTTGTCCAGCACAGGCAGCGGGTCGAACGAGGCCCACGCGGGGAGCGAGGACAGGAGACTGGCCAATAGAGTTCCACCGCGGATGAGCCACAGCACATATCCCACGCTCAACCCTGTGACGCTAACCGCCGTGGCTCCCACCGCGAACGATTCGAACGATTCGTCGGCGGTTCCATCCTCCGCGAGTTCCTCCTGGAAGGTGTCCAACTGACTCCAAAGCGTGCCGTATTCCTGTTGGATCCTGGCTGCGCGATCAAGCGCGGTCGGCTCGTCATGCTCCGCGCCGGCGTCATCGTGTTGCGACGACGGCCGATCGGTGGGACCATTATCTCGATCAACCGAGGTGGTCTGCCATGTCTCTGTCGCCGATGCGTTTTCGTCCGATTCCACGGGAGCGACCACGACGGTCGTCACCATCTGCTGCGTCGTGTTCGGACTGGTCGCCTCGTTGCGATCCAACGGCGTCGGCGAGTTCTCGCTGGGCGACAGGTCGTCACCTTCGCCAACCGGGCCCTCCGAAGTGCCGCTTTCATCTTGCGAGTCGTCCGTCGTTTCGTCTTCGCCACCTGGATCCTGCTCGCTCTCACCGTCGTCACCATCACCTTGGTCGTCCACCGGGGGCGGATCAGGGAGGGGCATTGTGAGGGTAACTGTCGCTACATTGCTGCTCTCTAGCCCATCCGTTGCCAGGTAGGTGAAACTGTCGTTTCCAACGTATCCTTCAATCGGCGTGTATTCGAAACTTCCGTCGCCATCGAGCGACAACGTGCCATGGCTGGGCCCCGAGACCAGCAACGCGGTGAGTGCGTCGGCGTCTGGGTCGACATCGTTGTCAAGCACGCCTGGCACGGCGATGGTCAGTGTGGCGAAGCCATCGACTGTGTACCTGTCGTCAGCCGCCACCGGCGGGTCGTTCACGTTGGTCAACAGGATGCTTATGGCAGCCGTATCTGTTGCCCCGGCCGTGTCTTCGACCTCGATGGACAAATCGAAGGATGGATTGGTTTCGTTGACGAGACTGCCCGGATCGACGACAATGATCTCGCCCGTGGCAGGATCGATACCAAATACGCCGCTACCGCTGCCACCGATGATTCGGTAGGCAAGCGAGTCGCCGAAGTCTATGTCCGATGCGGTGACCGTTCCAACCACAGTCCCCGCCGAACTGTGTTCGTTGATCGTGAATGTATCGTCGCTGGCGTCAGGAGCATCATTTACGGGCGTGACGGTAATATCGATCGTGTCCAGATCCGTGCGAGCGCCGCCCGATCCGATATTTCCCTGATCGTCCACGGTGATATCAATCGTGGCCGGGCCGTTGTAGTTGGCTGTCGGATCGAACTGCAGACCGTCCAACGCGCTGTTGATCTGAGAAATCGTACCGACGAAGGTCATTGTTCCGTCTGCCACGCCATCGCCCGTACCGAAGGTCAGCCCAGCCGTGCCGCCCAGAGTGAGCGTGCCGTTGGTGGCGGTCAGCGTAACGAGCACAGGGTTCGAGCCCGCGTCGACGTCGGAAATGGTGACCGGATTGCCGCCCCCGGCGGAGAAGACCAGCGGTGTGTCTTCGCCGGTGACCTGAGGACCCGGCGTGCTGTTGACAGGGGCTTCGTTCACACTGCCGACGTTGATGGTTACCGTCTCGGGCGCCGACGGATTCACGCCGTCCGAAACGGTCAGCGTCAGCGTGTATACGGGCGTCGTCTCGTAGTCCAAATTCGTGTTGTCGGCGATGGTGATCTCGCCGGTAGCCGCGTCGATGGCGAATATCCCGTCCGTGTTGCCGCCGATGATCGCCCAGCCCTGCAGACTGCCCACCGTATCCTCGTCCGTGGCTACCGCCGTGCCCACGCTGGTCCCGTTTGCGGCGTCTTCGGGCGTGCTGAACGTCTGACCCGGTGTGATGACGGGCGGGTTATCGTTCTCGTCCAACAGGTTGACGGTGAAGACCTGAGTGCTGGACGAACCATCCGTGCTGGTAGCCCGTACGGTGACGTTGTGGCTGGTTTGTGTTTCGTAGTCTAACAGCGTGTTGTCTTTGAGCGTGATCACACCTGTGGTCGAGTTGATTTCGAACCGGCCCCCAGCATCGTCGTCCAGGCTGTAGTTGACCGAATCGGTCGCGTCACCGTCGGTAGCCAGTGCCGTGATGCCCACGGCCGTGCCATTGGCCGCACCTTCCGGTACTTCGTTGGCCGTTGCATCATTGTCCGTGACAGGGCCAACGGCGAACTCGGTGGCGTCATCCGTCAGGTTGATGTTGAAGGTCTGCGTACTCGTTGATCCGTCGGTACTTGTGGCCCGGACGGTCACATTGTGACTGGTCTGCGTTTCGTAATCCAACAGCGTATTGTCTTTGATCGTGATCACGCCCGTGGTCGCATTGATCTCGAATCGCCCGCCTGCATCGTCGTCCAGGCTGTAGGCGACCGTGTCGGTCGTGTCGCCATCCGTGGCCAACGCCGTGATGCCCACCGCTGTACCATTCGCCGCACTCTCCGACCCCTCGTTTGCCGAAGCATCGTTATCCATAACTGGGCCGATGCTGAACTCGGTGTTGTCGTCTCTCAGGTCGATGGTGAAGGTCTGGGTGCTGGACGAGCCGTCGGTGCTGGTGGCCCGCACGGTGACGTTGTGACTGGTTTGCGTCTCGTAGTCCAACAACGTGTTGTCTCTTACCGTGATCACGCCAGTCGCCGAATCAATCTCGAACCGGCCGCCCGCGTCGTCGTCCAGGCTGTAGGCGACCGTGTCGGTCGCATCGCCATCGGTGGCCAATGCGGTGATGCCTACCACCGTACCGTTGGCCGCTCTTTCCGATACCTCATTCGCCGCCGCGTCATTGTCCGCGACCGGGCCAACGGCGAACTCGGTATTGTCGTCCGTCAGGCTGATGGTGAACGTCTGGGTGCTGGTTGAACCGTCGGTGCTGGTCGCCCGCACGGTGACGTTGTGGCTGGTCTGCGTTTCGTGATCCAACAGCGTGTTGTCTTTGACCGTGACAACGCCGGTCGCCGAATCAACCTCGAACCGACCGCCCGCGTCGTCGTCCAGACTGTAGCTAACCGCATCGGTCGCATCACCGTCGGTGGCCAATGCGGTGATGCCCACGGCCGTGCCATTGGCTGCACTTTCGGGAACTTCATTCGCTGCGATGTCGTCGTCAGTCACCGGGCCGATGCCAGATTCGGAGTTGTCATCCATCAGGTTGATGGTGAATGCCTGGATGCCAGAAGAGCCGTCGGTGCTGGTGGCCCGGACGGTCACGTTGTGGCTGGTCTGAGTTTCGTAGTCCAATAGCGTATTGTCCTTGACCGTGACTACGCCCGTCGTCGAGTTGATCTCAAACCGGCCGCCCGCATCGTCGTCCAGGCTGTAGGTGACCGAATCGGTCGCGTCACCGTCGGTGGCCAGCGCCGTGATGCCCACCGCCGTGCCGTTGGGTGTGCTTTCGGAAACCTCGTCCGCCGCCGGATCATTGTCGGTGATCGGTCCAACGTCGAATTCCTCGTCATCGCTGAGATTGACGGTGATCGTTGCAGTATCCGACAGACTAGGCGTTCCATTGTCGGTAACTTGCACCTGGAGCGTAAGGCTGGTCGTGGTCTCATAGTCCAGTTGGCTGCTATCGGCAACCGTGATTTCGCCAGTGATGGCATTGACGCTGAAGGCGGTTGCCCCCGTCCCGCCGAGTACCGTGAAGGCATGCGAATCGCTGGAATCGGGGTCGCTAGTGGCAATAGTCCCGACGCTTGTGCCGTTGGGCGTGTTCTCGTTGATGCCGAAGGCTTGATCGTCAACGACCGGCGCGTCGTTTTGACGCGCGATGGTCACGGTGGTCGTGCCCGCGTTGCTGTCGCTCGTGCCGTCATTGGCCACGAAGGTGAGGATACGGGCCGTCGTGTCCGGGTCTTGCGACGTGTTGTCGTAGGTAATCGTGCGCAGTACTTGCTCGTAGTTGGCAACGGTGTCCGCGCCGGAAAGGGTCAAGATTCCGGTTCCGCTATCGTAACCGGCCGAAATGCTGGTGCCGCCGGTGACAGCCGACAAACCCTCGGCCGCGCCATCCAAGAGATTGGTGATCGTGACGGTCAGCGACTGGAGCGTCGCGCTGTCCACGTCCGTCAGCGAGGCGTCCACGTCGGCAACGAACACCGGTCCGCCGTCTTCCGTGAACGCAGCGGCGAAATCGGCGCCTCCTTGACCGGAACTATCGTCGGCGTCCAAATCGAGTACGGGCGGCGTGTCTTGATCGGAAATGGATACGGCTGTGGTGCCCAAGTTGCTGACGATTGCACCATCGCTGGCCTCGAAAGTGATGGAGCGCGGTGTCGTGTCCGGATTCTGCGACGTATTGACGTAGGCAACCGTCCGCAGCACCTGCTGGTAGTTGGCAATCGAATCGGCGCCGGTCAGAGTCAGGACGCCCGTCATATCGTCGTAGCTGGCCGAGATACTCGTGCCCGTCGTATCGGCCGAGAGTATCTCCTTTTTGCCGTCGAGTTGGTTGGTGATCGTGGCGGTCAGCGACTGGAGCATCGAGTTGTCGACGTCGGATAGAGCCGCGTCGGCATCCGCAATCAGTACCGGCCCGCCGTCTTCGATGAACGCGGTGGCGAAATCGGCGCCGCTCTCTCCCGAGCTGTCGTCCGCGTCCAGATCCAGCACCGGAGCGTCGTTTTGGCCCACCACGCTCACCGTCGCCGTGCCCACGTTGCTGTCGACGAACCCGTCGTTCGCGACAAACGTGATAACCCGGTCGGTAGTGTCGGGGTTTTGCGAGGTGCTGTCGTACGACACGGTCCGCAGCACCTGCTGGTAGTTGGCCACGGTATCCGAGCCGGACAGGGCTAACACGCCTGTGCCGGAGTCGTAGCTGGCCGAGATGCTCGTACCTGACGTATCGGCCGAAAGCGACTCGGCTGCGCCGTCCAACAGATTCGTGATGGTGACGGTCAGTGACTGCAGGTCCGTATCGTCCGCATCGCTAAGTATTGCGTCCGTGTCCGCGATGGCGACTGGGCCGCCGTCTTCGGTGAACGTGGCGGCAAAATCCGCGCCCGATTGGCCCGCGCTGTTGTCCGCGTCCAAATCCAACACGGGCGGTTGCGGCGGTGTGTAGTCGACGGTCAGGTACGGCCGCTGCGAGGCCGTGCCGTATTCCGAACTATAGAAGTCCCAGCCATTGGTACTATCCGAAGCGATGGCCCAACCGTTGTTGGTTGCACCGTCCGACCACGACTGCAGCGCCGCTTCCAGGCCGTAGAAAGTCTGTGGGCCCATGAATTCAGCCAGTGTCATGATGCCGTCCGATGCCGCGGCAGCTTCGATATCGTCGAGCTGAATGCCTCCCGCCATCGAGTTCCAGGTGGAGTTTTCATTCCAGGCGGCGAGCATGCGGTGCAGCGCAATCGTCGCGCTCGAACTGCTCGTGTCATGCACGAAGACCGTTAGGCTGGCGGAGTTGATCGTCGAGCCGTACGGGATTTGCCCCGGGCCGCTGCCGAAGATGCTGTCGAACTGGATTAGCCCCTGCGACTCACCCACGCCATTAACCAGATCGACCGAGATACTCGCGTTGTTGCCCTGCGGCGTAGTCGGATTGTCTTCCTTGAGTTCCGTGTCTTCGTTCCCGAAATAGCCTCCACTGCCGTTTTGGAAGGAGAGCGTCGATCCGCCGCTGCCCACGGTTACTGCAATGGCGTCGGCCGCGATCTGGGCGCCACCCGCGCCGGTGTTACCCAAATCTCCTGTCTTCAGGCTCACGGTGGCCGCGCCGGAATAGCTCGGAGCGGGTGTGAAACTGAGCCCCTCCAGGGCCGCGTTGACAGCGGCGAGAGTGCCGCGGAAGGTCATGGTTGGGTCGTCGGTACCATCGCCCGAGTTGAAGGTCAGTCCGCCGAGGCCGCTGAGTGTCAGCGTGCCGTTGACCGCAGCGACGGTCACTTCGAGGTCGCCACCTCCGGCGTCGGAGTCGTTGATCGTGATCGCGTTGCCGTTAGCTGCCGAAAAAACGAGCGGCGTGTCGACGGCCGTCGTTTGAGGCACGGGCACGAGTTGTACCGGCGCGTCGTTGACATTGGTGAACGTGATGGTGGCGGACTCCGGGCCATCGTTGAGGAATCCGTCTGTCACAGTCACGTCGTAGCTCGGCGCCGCTTCATCGCCGTTGTGAACGAAGACGACCTGGCCCGCCGCAATCTGGGCCTCGGTGAAGCTGGTCACCGCCGAGCCCGGGTTGGTTGTCAGTTCGAACTGGCCGCCAGAGACACTCGAAACGTTGAACGTCAGCGGGTCGCCGTCTGCGTCGCTGGCTGACAGGTCGGCGCCCGAGAGCGCAACTGTACCGCCTTCGCTGATGGTCAGCGTGTTGTTGCCCAGTACCGGAGCGTCGTTGGTGTTCGTGACCGTGAAGTTGAAGGTGCCGATTGCCGGTCCGGCCCCGTCTTCGCCGCCATCGGCCAACGAGAAGTCAAAACTGTCGCTAGTGGTTTGGCTGCCATCGTGGTCGTAGACTACGCGGCCGCTATCCAGATCGTCCTGCGTGAAGCTGCCGATCGCCACACCGGGGTTGGTGCTCAACTCCAGTTGCCCGTTCACCGGGGCACTGGTCACGGTGTAAGTCAGGCCGGTGCCCCTATCGTCCGGGTCGCCAGCGGCCAATTCGGCACTCGTCAGATTGGTGCTGCCACCTTCGGCGACCGTCGCCCCCGTATTCGTGGCGATCGACGGTGGGTCGTTCACCGCGGTAACGTTGAGCGTTTCGGTAACGGCATTGCTTGTCCCTCCGTCGCCATCGCTCAAAACGAAGCGGACCGTACGGGCCGCCGTGGAGGGATCGTCCGATACGTTCTCGTACGTAATGTTCCTAACGAGAGCCTGCACGGCTGTCGCGTCGGCGTCGGCGTCGAAAGTAACAACTAGAGGTGTGGAACCGTCTGTGCCACCTGCGTACGTTCCAATGACCGTCCCCTCGTACGCGACGTTGCTGCCGGATGTCCCGATTTGTCCCAAACCCGTGCCTTGATTTCGAATCGCCAGCCGGTCATTTGCGGTGCCACCAATGGTGAAATCGATCGTCAACGTGCCTGTGTCGAAGTCTGTGGAGTCCAAATCGCTTACGCTTGCCGTACCGTCGATCACCACGGCGCCGTCGTTTTCGGTGTACGCCAACGGTAGACTTGACAGGCTGATCACCGGAACGTCGTTTCCGCCGGAAGAATCCACCGACAGACTAAACGGTCTCGTCTTTGCATCGGAGAGAGACGTTTCGAGCGCATTGCCTCCGTTGGTCAACGTCCAGTTGGACCCGTCGTACGTGGCGCCCCACAGGTTCCCGTTGGCATCCGAGAACATGCTCATCAGTCCGCTAGCACCGTAACCCTCAAGCTGCACGGACCGCAGCAGGCCGACGCCCGGCGCGGCCGCGTCAGGCTGGATAGTCCAGCCGCCGGCTTCCGTCCAGTTGCCCCAGTTGATGACACCGGAATCCGCATCCGAGTAGACCACGACAGCCTCACCCGTCGCTCCGACCCAGCCGACACCGGCCCAGAATTCGCCCGTTCCATCCGTCTCCACATGTGGAAACGTGGCATCGTATTCACCCGTATCGCTCCAAGCCGAACCTGTCCACATTGCCAGGGCAAGATGTTCTGTGCCCGTAGTATCGACACTGGCGAAGGCGATGCGGTCGCTGCCGGGATCGGCGGCCAAGTCCACGTAATCATAGCCATAAGAGGTGGACAGAATGATGTGGCTATCGAGCGACCAAACCGTGCTATCAGCGCTGCGGGTGGCCCAGTCGAGTTCCGTGTCGCCGTCGGCATCAATGTCCTCCATCCAGGCCACCAGCACATCTCCGGATTGTTCGTAGGCCACGTCGAACGATCGGTGGTCGCCGTTGCCGTGCAGATTATGTGTATCGAACTGGAATTCCGTGCTCGCTTCCAGCCAGTTCGATCCATCCCAGACCACCGCGTACAGCTCTTCATTGGAATCCTGATAGACGAGTGTGATTTCGTCACTGCCGGGCCGTGATGCCAGTTCGACCCACAGCACGGTGCCCGTGCCTGGGACAGTCGCAAAGACACTTGCCTCGGCACTCCAACTTGTGCCATCCCAGGTGCGATAAACCGGATTGGACGTGTTGTTCGAGTAGACAGCGATGGCGTGCCCCGAACTGCTCTCGTAGGCGACGTCAAATCCCTGTTTGTTCGCATTGATGCTGGTTATGCCGGCAGCAGTCCAGTCGACACTCCACGTGCTGCCATCCCATCGCAATAGGTCCAATTTCGTTCCCGCGCCGCTATCAGACAGCACCGCAACGAGTTCCTCTGATCCGTCGGGCGATATCGCGCTGACGGTCCATTGGATCGTGCTGCCAGCGTTGGTCGTCGTGAACTCGTCGGACCAGATTCCTTGAAGGCCATCGAACTCGCGGAATTGCGGGGTCGCATCCGTGGTCTGGCCATAGTAGACCCGTATATCGGGAGCCGTCACGGAGATCGTCAGAGAGGCGGAATCATCGGGGGTGCCCCCGACGGCGGCGTCATCCACTGCGACTGTGACGTCAAGGTACGGATTCGTTTGCGAATCGAGTACCGTTCCGGCCTTCAGATACAGCACCGATCCGTCTATTTCGAACAACGCTGCATCGCTGCCGCTCAGCGACAACGTGTTCGTACCCTCCGAATCGTCCGTGACCACGATATCGGCGACTTGGATTCGAGCGGTTGTATCTGTGTCTTCGTCCAAGGCCGTCGTTGTATTGGCCAGCGCCACCGAGGGCGGATCGTTGACGCTGTTAACGGTCACCCACGCATCGTTCGCTGCACTGGCGCCTCCATCACCGTCGCCAAGGGTGAATCGGATCGTGCGTTGGCCGGTGGTGGCGTTGGTGGTGTCGGTGTTTTCATAAGTGATGTTGCGGATCAAGGCCGACGCGGCCGTGGGCGTCGCATTGCTGTTGAACGTCACCACCAGATCGACCCCGCCGCTTCCGCCGGCGGATGTACCGATCAGGATGCCGCTGTAGTAGACATTGGCCCCCGACAGCCCGGTCTGGCCCGCACCCATGCCTTGGTTCCGGATGGACAACACGTCCTCGGCCGCGTCGCCGCCGGCGGCGATCGAGACGGTCAAGTTGCCGCCGCTAAAGTCCGGCGAATCGACGTCCTGGACGTAAGCATTGCCGCCTTGTTCGATGACCGCCGGAGGATCGCCCTCGTTGTAGCTAGAGCTGTCGCCGAACAGCAGCACCATGACTGGGTCATCGACAACTGGAGTGACGTTGATCGTCTCGGCCTCGGCGTTGCTCGTGCCGCCATCGCCGTCGGTTAGCACGAAACGGACAGTGCGTGCCGCCCCGGAGGGGTCTTCCGAGACGTTCTCGTAGGTGACGTTCCGCATCAAGGCCTGGGCGGCTACTGGGGAGGAATTGGCGTTGAAGGTAACCACCAACGGATCGCTACCGCTGGCACCACCGCTGAATGTGCCGATGATAGTGCCTTCGTAGGTGACGCTGCTCCCGGAAACGCCGATTTGGCCGGCGCCGGTTCCCTGATTGCGAATCGCCAATCGATCATTCGCGGTGCCACCGGACGTGAAGTCGACCGTCAGTGTTCCCGTGTCGAAGTCGGACGAGTCTGGATCGTTGACCGTCGCTGCGCCGTCGATGATCGCTACCGGATCATTCTCTGTGTAGTTGATCGCGGCACCGGGAAGGGTAATCGTGGGTGCGGTGTTTGGTGGTGGCGTGTAGTCTACCGTAAGGACGGGCGCGACCGTTCCCTCTCGGCTGTCGTAGGTTACCGTCGTTGTTCCTGTGTTCGGACTAGCCAACATCAATCCATTGTTGGTACTCGAACCGGAATACCACGCCTGAACCAACGACGTGACGTCCCAGGTGTGTTGGCCAAGCGAACCGGTGTTTGACGTCGCGATGACCGTTGGGTCGACCGTTCCACCCGCAGTGCTCCAGTTTACTGCTGCCTGTCGTTCGTCCCAACTCGCGGCCCCTGGCGTACCGGTGCCACTTCCTTCCGACCATGCTTCCGTCACCTCATAGACATTCACGTCGAAGGCGCTTGGATTGGCGATCGCTTCCAGTGAAAGTGTGGCGCTGTTGATCGTCGCGCCGGCGGGCAGTGAACTAAGGTCGAATTGCAGTATGGCATGTCCGTCGCCCAGTCCGCTTCCAGACCGATCAACGACAAGAGTAGTGGATGCACCGTAGTTGTCCGACTGATCGTCATCGTCAAGCCAGGTGTCTTGAGTTGGATTCAGTTGAGCTGTATCGAGCACCGAAAACCATCCGGCCCGGATGACGTCGCTAAAAGCAATATTTGTGTCTACGATACCTGTCGAGAATTCCAGATCCCAGTCGCCGCCCAAGATCTCGTGCCCAGTGTTATCGATACTGGCGGCCACGTCGGCACCCGTCAGCGCACCGATTGACTCCATAAGCGATTGCCCGTCATCACCTGCGGCCAAGTCGCAGCCGTAGAACAACAAATCGGCGTCGCTGGTCAACGCATCCTGCCACCCGGCGATTTGCCCTGCATAGCCGCCCAGGTTATTCGCATTCAGCCAAGTGCTGCCCAGTTTCACTTTTCCGTCCGTACCGTGCGAAACGACGTGCACGGCATCCAGATCGTCATAGCGGGAAAGCGTTTCACTGATCTGATCGATCCCGTCTCGATTGCCGGTTAGCAGCACGACGTCGATCTGTCGATCGTCGTCGTCATGAGTCCACAAATCGTCGAGCAACTGTTGGTAGTCGTCGACCGATGTATCGACGAAGACGAGTTCGTGACGTGGGGAGAGTTGAGAGTCCAGAGTCGAGAGTCCAGAGTCTTGGACGGACTCCCCTGACTCCTTAAGAAAACTAGGAAGGCCGAACGGTAAGAACGAAGAGCCCTCTCCCCGGCCCTCTCCCGATGGGAGAGGGAGGTTGGAGTTGGTTTGTAGGTCAGGCTGTGCCTGACGGATTCCACTGTCTTCCCAAACATCCGCTTCCATTTCGTCAGGCAGAGCCTGACCTACGTCTATCACACTGATGGTCGCGTCGGCGTCCTGCTGGCTGAGATCGCCAGCGGCTTGGTCGAACGCCTGTTCCGCCGATTCGGCCGACGCTGCGTTCAACACTTCGACGACCATTGCCGCCGGCGCAGCGTTCAGTAAGACGCGATCCTCGAGATCGTCCAGCTTTAGCTCGGTCGGCCGTGCCGATTGTGCGGACAGCGACCGTAGCGGCTGCAAGGCCGCGTCGAGAACGAGTCGCGTTCTAATCAGCATATTTTGCAAAATCATGCGGTTGGCACCCCGTTTTCACCACTCGAAATGCGCATACAGTCACCCCAACTTAAGCATAGGTCACGTTCGCATGGGGAGACGCCAACGCTGGTAATGACGAACTTCGAAAGACGATGCCCAACGCAACAGCATTTCACGCTGGACACACCGGACAACCGCCGCATCATCATCCCCAACGGTGCCATTTCCGGTTCCACTATTGAAAACGTCAGTCATCACTCGACGCGCCGAGCCGATATCGCCGTAGGGGTCGATTACGACGCCGACATTGACGGGACGCGCGAGGTGCTGCAGAGCGCCGCCGAAAGCGTCGAAGGCCGGCTGGATGATCCCGGTGTTGCGATCGTGTTGGTCGAGCTGGGTGCGTCGTCCGTCGACTGGGTCGTTCGTATCTGGTGCAAAGCGGAAGACTTCTGGGGTGTCAAAGAAGCAGCCACGAGAGCAGTCAAGTTGGCGCTCGACGAAGTCGGCATCGGCATTCCCTATCCGACGATGGACGTTCATTTGGATAAGCCAGCGAGCTGACGGTAGGGGCGCACGGATCTTCTTACTGGACAGGCGGTGTTCAGTTTGGTGCGCTCTTCACGATAACACGTGCACAGTCCGTCGTTTGACGGCAAGCCGAAGGCGTCAGTGTAGTTCGACTGTTTGACTTCGACCCCTGCCGGCTCGTCCGGCAGGTGAACCAGTTTGAAAGGCTAAGAA
>CAZUAH010000018.1:0-60835 GCA_964617665.1 uncultured Pirellulaceae bacterium | reverse complement strand
CCGACGCTGTCTGGCCAAACCAGACTTGGCCGTCGATCACGAACACGTCGTAGGGCGAGTGATGCCCGGTCGTGGTGTGCGGAGCCGTCCAGAGGATCTCACCCGAATCGGCCGCCAACGCGGTGACGTTCTTGGCCATGCCGGAGAACACGATAACGTTGCCGGCTAGGACGAGCGTGGCCCCGCGGCCGAACTGATACTTTGGAGACTGCTCGACAAGCGTCTTCCACCGCTGGCGTCCCGTGGTCCGATCCAGACAAACGACGCCTTCGTTGTCGTGAAACGCCACGTGCCGCCCATCGGCCGAGAGGCTCGACTGCGCGGTTTGCGACTCGATCTTCCAGAGCGTTTTGCCCGTCTTTGCATCCACGGCTACAACGTCGCGTACGTCATTGGGGAATGACTGGTCGAAGATCGTATTGCGCTGCTTGACCATGTCTTCGATATCGCGCCGGTAGTTCATCAGTCGCCCGTCTCGATTCACCACAGCAAAGATGACTCCGTCAGATACGACGAACTCGAAGGTGCCTCGCGTCTGGTCAAACGTTCGCAGCGTCTCGCCGCTGGACGCCTTTAGCGCGCTGATCGGGGCGTCGATTCCCAGAGTGACGAAGACCTCGCCGCCGGTGGCCACCAAGCGACGCGGCAACACGACCGGGCCGTTTTTCATGGGCCAGTAGCGACTTTGCCACCGGGCGATGGGACGCTTCCACAGCAGGCTACCGTTGTAAGCGTCCTTGGCGATCAGCCTCCAATCGGAAGGTAGCATGATCGACACAGGCGAGCCTTCGTCGACGATGTAGAAGATCCGCCCGGCCTCGGAGACCATCGCGCTGAAGCTGCTCATATGCTCGTGCTGACGGCCGAACCGCGGCCCGGTGAACCACTGCAGGTGCTTCGACGGCGCCACGGCCCGGTCGCGCGAAACGGCATTGCCGCTGGCGTCGTAGAGCGAGTGCGTCCAGTCGTCCAACTCCGCCGACCGCGGCTTGCGAAGAAGGGTTTCAGGTTTCAGGTTTCGGGTTTCAGGATCGAGTTCCAGCGCGACGCCGCCGGGGGCCAAGACTCGCGTGATTTCTTCATCCCGTATCTCGCATCCCGCATCCTGCATCACGAGAAGATTCACCAGGTTGTCGTTGTACGGCAGCGAATCGCCCTGCCACTTTCGCACAGAGACGCGTCCGTAGAGTCCCTTCGATTGGATACGCCTCCGGGCCGCATCGACGGCGGTCGCCGAGCTGTCGAGCCCCTGCACGACAACGTTCTCGCCCGTCGCCAACGATGCCGTAAACTCGCCGTCGCCGCAACCCACATGCACGACGAGTCCGCCCGGGACGGCCGCGGCATCGAGGATGTCTTCAGCACTATCGGCTGCCTTTCCGGTCGGTGCTGATGATAAGAAGAGTCCCGTGCAGACAACGATGGATACAGACAGTCTAGTCATAATTGTGTTCTCCTCCGAGGGATTGTCGGCGGTGGCTGGTGCTTCCAGCCGCAGTTCCTTTCTGGATCGCTGCGAAGAAAAACGGTTCCAGACACCATATTCTATCCGGCATCACTGCATCGCTCGTCTCATGGTCTACGGATGTTCCTCGGCATGCCGCCACCAGTGATAGGGGCCTCGGGCAAGCAGGCCATGCAGCCTCTCTGCAGACTCGACGATCTCGACCCTCGGCCAGTCACAATCGATTGTCCCAGCGACCTCATCATTCGCGGCGAAGGCCATCGGCAACAACATGAATGCACACTCATCAATGAGCTTATGGACCAAGCCACTGATCTCTGGCGTCAACACTTCGACAAGGAGGTTGAGGGCTTCGAAGTCGTCCGATTCGTCTAGATACTTGACGTAAATCGCCACGCGTCCGCCATCCTGCGTGGTGACTTCTACCCAGCCTTCATTGGTACTGGCGGCACTGACTTCGGTGAGAATTCTCTGGATGCCTTCCCGCTGCTCTGTGGAAAATGGGACTCGGTCAATCCGATGACTAGGCTCACCAGAGAACTCCCAGCGAGCGATCTTCAGCGTAACGAGTTGCAGGAAACGGCTTTCGGCTCTGGCGGGCTCTTCCGTCAGGGCCAATGAGAATTCGTCGTTGGCGGTCTCTTCTGTCTGGGCCGATGGGACGAGGTCTGTATCCTCGGGCGCGCCGCCCCACCACAGGGCCTCGCGAACCAGTTGAACCGCAGGATGCGGGTCTCCTTTGATTCCGACCGAAAAGCCAACATCGGTTGGAATCATACGGCCGTTTTCGTCTTCGCGCGAGCTTGCACTCGTCGAATCAAAATGGCCCAATGAGCACGCCTTGAGAACGCTTCCCAATGTGTCCGAAAGGAACTTGCCCACTTGATCGGGCAAGGGCCGCTGCCCGTCTTCCAACGACAAATCAAGTTTGAGGTAGTGATCAATCGTCGGTGTAGCGTCAAGGAATTCGATGCCTTCGATGATGTCCGTATCGTCGGCGTCGGTCTCCGGAGCATACGGACTGATGTTTGGTGGCTCTTGATCATCGAACGCTTGTCTGGCTTCCTCGGGCAAGCGGACTTGCCGCATTCGGTGCTCTGTCGCCTCTGCTTCTCTGTCAATCAGTGTGAATGGGTGCCCCCGGAAGTCGTGATCGTCGAGTTCGGCCTCTTCGTTGAATTCTCCGCTCTCGAAGTATTCATCGATTCCGGAGAAATCGCTGCAAGCTGCTTTGAAGGCCGGGCGCATCCATTCAGACCTTCGCACTGCATCGAGTCCGTCTTTGGTGAAGCCGGGCGAATACGCGGTCCCGTGATACTCGTCCACGCAGCCGCTAAACATACTATCGAGGCGTGGTAGCGATCTCGAATTGGCGAGTGCCGTTGCAGCGTTTTCGTTGAAGGTGAATGTCCGGCTGTTCCAACAGTCCTGCTCGAAATCGAGTTCAAGTAGGCGGCCGAGGTGGGGTGACTCGGCGAGTGCGGTCAAGCCCTTGTCCCCGATGACGTTGTCGTGCAAATCAAGGTGCCAGACACGGTCCAACACGGACCAGTTCGCAAGAGCCGCTGCGCCTTTCGGACCAATACTGTTGTAGCCCAATTCAAGCAGACGCAGCGCCGGTGCATGACTCACTTGTGATAACGCTTCGATGGCTGCGTTGTCGAGGCTACAGTCATTGAGCCCGAGTTCCTTGAGGGTCCGCCATAACGGCGATCCGACGACAGCTTGCGAGATTCCCCCGGCCGTGAACGAATTGTGTGACAGGTCCAACTCCGTCAGCGTCCGCAACTGTGAAGACTGAAAAATGGCTGTCAACGCTTCGTCAGTCAAAAAGCAGTTCCGCAGGTTTAGACGGCGAAGTCGTTCAGCATTCGCACTATTGGCCCACGCTTCTGCTCCCGCGTCCAGAACGGGTTGTTGACCGACATGCATATAATAGGGATTGACCCCCGGCCCGCTCAGATCAAGATTATGCAAGTGCGGCATGTGGACGTCTGCCATCTGGACAACGTGCTCCGCATCAATCCGATTGGCAGATAGATCAAGGCGCCGCAACGAAGACATGCAAGGGGAATCAATCAAGGCCGCGGCACCAACTCCCTTGCAGTAGACGTCCGGAAGTTCGAGAGTCTCCAATTGCTTGCCCAACGCCGGCGCGAGGGCAGCAACGCCCTTGTCGCCTAATGGCAGCAGTTGCAACCGCAGGTGCTTCAGACGCTGGAGCAGACCCGAGGCGATCAAAGCATCGAGCCCAAGTCGCCCCATGCCTTCTCGTCCCCAGTAACCCATCGAGTAGCCGACGATCGCCAGTCTATCCAGTTGGTTGAGCCTGGCGTTACTGAAGAAAGCGTCCGCTGCCGCTTCGTCCGGTTCGATGATGTTACCCAGGAAAGGCTCGAACGGTGAACTGCCACTGAATCCGCAGCGGAAAGCGATCGACAACGATGTAAGCCGCGAAAGTTCGTCACGTGCGGCCAGGGCCAAGGCTTCATCGATCGAACGGATGAAAATCGACGCTGACCGTAGGTTCGGCAAATTGTCTGCATCCCACACTGCAATAAGGTCGGGGGCCCGCAAGGTCAAGTGTTGAATGCGGCTTGGTCGATCGAATTCTGGCACGATCCGACTGGCATCTTGGCGGTGCACCAGAGAATCTGTCAGGGCATCGCTCTCGAACCTCTCCAACGTTCGCCAGATCGGCGAATCGGCCAGCGCGCGTACATCGCCGTCGCGAAACTTGTCTGCAGCTCGCAGTCGTTTGAGTGCCGGGAATGTCTCAGGACGATGGTAGAGGAACGAGATTTCCTGGAAGTCTGAATACAGGGGAATTTCCAACTCGGTGATATGATCGAGCTTCGCGTGGTGCGCTAATCGAGCCAGACTGACCGTACCTTTGCTCAGATGGTTGGTTGTCAGTTGCAGTGCGCGGACCAACTGCCAGCTCGGCTGCACCGTACCTTTCGAGGCCGCTTTGCACCACGACCACGGTGCGATGCGAACTGCATCCGGCCATTCGTTCAGTAGTCTATCGGCATACTCGATGGCCGCCGCCTGATCGGCACCCGGCCAGGTGTCGAGCAGAGCCACCATTGCACGAAATACCAGGGGACTCGGTTCGCAATGTTCGAATTCAGTGAGTTCGGTCCAATGGTCAGTGTCTGCTGACATGATTGTCCATCTCCTTCTCCTATGGGCGCGATACACCGACGGGCTATGCCCTAGATCCGCAACGTTCAGCCCATGCCGACAATGATGGATACACCATTTGCGGATTACTCATCTACATGCGGCCGCTTCGTCCTCCAATCGGGATTCTGCACCTTGTATTCTTGGAAGGCATCATACTCCTTGGTGTCGATCTGCCCGTTCTTGTTGGTATCGATCACTGGGAACAGCCACTCCCAGCTCGGTCTCCCCTTGTTCCACTCGGTGGGCGAAATGAGTCCGTCACCGTCGGTGTCAGCTTCGGTTGGGAATCGAAGGCGTTTGCCGCCGGCCGGGACTCCAAGCTTCCTTCTCTTCTCGGCTTCGAGCTGCTGCAGATTCTTGGCCGGTTCGGTATTCACGCCTTCGGCGAATACGATGCCCTGGAGCGCCTTCAAGTATTTCTTGCCCACTTCGCGAGGTGTCACGCCATACTTCACGCAAAGGTAGGCGGCCGCCCCAACCGCCACGCCGTTCTGGCCGCCGGTGTTTTGAATTCGCATGGACGAATGCGCGATGCGCGTCGCACTGATGCATCGACCGGCCATCATCAGGTTGGTCACGTTCCGCGAGTAGAGACAGCGCAGCGGGATGTCGTAGAGTCGACGATCGCTGAGTGATACCTGATGATTGATCTCGACGACGAAATCGTGTTCCTTGGTCGGCACGTGCAGATCGAAGGGGTTTCCACCCTGGGCCACCTTGTCGTGCTTCACCGTATCGTCCCAACAGTCCGCCTGGGTCATGATGTAGTCGCCCATCAGTCGTCGTGACTCGCGTTTCCCGATGATGTAGTTCATTCGACGAAGTGCGAGATTCGTAGTGGGATCCCTCTTTCTTTCGGTAACGAAGGAACCCAAGGCGGCTCGAATCATGTAATCGCGAATCTCTTCGGCCTCCCAAATCGTATCGCGGAAATGACCATATTCGAATCTCCATCCGCCATGTCTCGCGTTGTGTCCTTTCGAGATCGCGGTCGCCCAGGGAACATCCGGGAAATCGACCGGCTTGTCGTTCGGCATCGCATACCACAGCAGCGAACTGCCAAGAGTCATCTCGCTCGCCTCCACAGGCGCCAACGATTCGTTGTGTTGATCACGGCTCTCTTGACCATAACGGAAATCGGCACCGGCATAATACCCGACCCATCCATCGCCCGTGCAGTCGATGAAGATCGGAGCTTCGAATCGCAATTGTTCGTTGGAGTAAATGTTCAGCGCGTCCACGCTCTTGATACGATCGCCATCCTTTTGAGCGCGGAAGACGTGCCAGCCACGGAATTGGGTGATGTTATCTTCCGCATCAACAACCGCCTGACGCCGATTCTCTGCTTCTTTGACAGCGAGCCAGAACTTCGGGTTCTTCACATCATGTCCATAGTTGCCAGCGATCTCGGGCATGATCAGTCTCCCGGCAATTCCCCATTGCCCGGTGTGCACGCCGATCTCCGAGCTGTTGTTGCCGCCGAAGACGGGCCGGTTTTGCACCAGGGCCACTTTGCAGCCTTGACGGGAGGCCGTGATCGCAGCCGAACAACCGGCAAGGCCACCGCCCACAACGACCACCTCGAACTTGCCGGCGGACTCTGGCGGCTGCTCGAGCCCCAGCAGATCTTCGCGCCAACATGTCATTGCATTGCCAGCTTGTTGCGGCGGCTTCGCGTTCGGATCCATCGTGAAGAAGACCGCGTCGCAGCGCGCTTCGAATCCGGTAAGATCCTCCAACTCGACGCTCGCCTGTCTTCCACTAATCTCGACCGTGCCGCCGTCTTGCCAGATCCATTTGCCGTCGCCTTTGGTGCCGAACGTCTCGTCCAACGGCTTTCCATCGATCAACACGCGGAACTGTCCGGGTGCCCATTCGGGTTCGGCCACCCAGTCCTTCGTTCGCACCCAGACCCGATAGTTACCGTCCGCGGGAAACTTGACAGTTGTCTTAGCGTTTGTGCACGGTTTGCCTAAGCCGTGAGCCAAGAGATACGACGATCCCATGACGTCGATGAATTGCTGGTCCACGACCCAGTCGCCACGTTCCGCGAACCCCTCGACTTCGACCAGAAGAGAAAGGGGTTCCTCACCACTTGCCATCGGTAGCGTCAATCCAAGCCCCGCCGAAAAGAGAACCGCCACGGTTCTCAGAAACATCGGTACAGGGCCAGCAGCCTTCACGCGGATCGGTGGCTCGCCTCGTGGCATGAAATACTCCTTGACGTGCATGTTGTGATCATGGGAACTTCACCTTCTTCGCGGCGAATACCGTGGCGTGCTGCAAGTGTGAACCCGTTGTGATCTGAAGATCGTAGGCTTTCCCTGCTTTGAAGGATTCCGGCAGAGGCACATCAATGGTTGTCTTGGTGTAAGGCTCCAGCGCCGGGCAAGTTGCGGTGACGGCGGGTATGTCGGCCGCCTCGATTTGAATCTCCGAAGGCTTGGACGCCACCTGTCCATGGTTGGAGACCTCGATCGTCAGCACGATCTTCTCGCCGTCGCGGGTCACTTCAGGCCGACGCACGCTCAAAATCGGCTCGTTGTAGTCGACCCAAGGAAGCCGGCAGTAGCCGAAGAGCAGTTTCCCGTCGGATGTCCGGCCCAAGAGTTTTCCGGCGAAGTTGTGATCCGCGAAGCCGTTTCCTTTACCTGAGAATACGGCAATCAGATCCTTGCCGTCACGCTCGGTTCGCGACAGTTTCGATCCGCGCCCAAAGTCGACTTCTTCCGGAGCTCCGAATCGCAGGGAATACACATTGACATCCTTTTGCGGGTCAAAACCAGGCTCCGCAGCGATTCTCAGCCGGATTTCGCTTGTGTTCTTCGTGATTCGCTCGTCGCCGAGGAGCGTCAGAATACGGCCGGCAGTCAGAGGAATGGAAATGTTCTTGGAGCTGTGGATGTCGTTGGGTTTGTCTTCCCACTTGCTGTAATCGATCACCGCGAAGTTCGCCTGGATGGCGCGCCCGTGTTCATCCAGAAACATCTTGATGCGTTCGTACTTGTACCATTCGTCCTTTTTCCCATCTTCAGACACGGCGATGCCGGGCATATAGGCTTCGCCCGAGTCGACCTTCCAATGCACTCCATCCTTGGAGCGAAGATGATAGGCAATGCGACCATACCAGTCGTTCACGATCATGTGATACTGAACCTCGGTTCGCCAAAGGACTGGATCCTCGTATCGCCCTTTCACTTTGGGGTAGTTGCTTCCTTGCGTCACCTGTTCCCACGCAGACAGTCCATCGCGGCTGACCCACATTCCGCCGCCCCGGTTGACCATCAGGTACGAACCGTCTTCGCGCCGAGAGAAACTCAGGTTGGACAAATTCGCCACGATCTTCCGGTCTCGAGGATTGAACTCAAATGTCTTTCTCTCCCAAGGTCCTTCTAACGAAGCGCCCAGATAGTATCCATTGATCAAATAGCAGACGTGGCGGCCGTCTTTCAGTTGATATGCTTCCGGATTGTGCCCTGGGCCGATGACCTCCGCGACCTTATAAGGACCGAAGCGATTCTTCGAAACAGCTCGCACGACTTCGGACTGATGCCAGGCCATGTGGCCCTTCGGATGATCTTCCCGCCAGCGACAGACAAGCAGGTGATACGTCCCGTCCTTGTCTTTCAGGATATTCCCGCCCCAGTAAGACCATTCCGCTTCCTCGATGCCGTTCAGTACATCTCGCGGCTTGACCACATCCACACCCCACGTTTCGTCTGTGCGCGGGCCCAGCAACGGCATCGGTTCAAAGCGATCCATGAAACGGCCGCCGAAGACCAAGCCCTTCCATTCGGCTGGGCGCACAACGTCTTCGTGTTGCGCATGCGCGCAAGTTACAAGTCCAGTGAAAAGCGTCAGCGTGAGTAGGGCTCGTTTCGGAGTAATGAGGGACATCCCAGTGGTTTCCTTCTCGATATTCATTCTGGATAGGTGAGTAGATGCAAGTGCTCCGGCGTATGAACCGGATATGAAACCGAGTGCAGTGAACCTGCAAACCGTCGCATACCCTACTCGACTTTCGTTTTTGTTGTGCCGGCTCCGAGGGCCACGACGCGCCCGTCGGCGAGTGAAATGTACAATCGGCCGCGCGCGGCGGACATTCCGTCGAAGATCGGGAGGCCAGGAAGGTTGTGCTCGGCGATGATCTTCCCGTCGTCGATGGAAATGACGCGCAGCACACTGCCCAGCTTCCCTTCGTAGGCATCTTGGGATATCACCCAATCGCCCTTTGCTCCGGCCACGAACAGACGCTTTTCGTCACCTTGGCCAGCGAGCACCATACTGCGGACCTGGAGATCGCCGGGGGTTGACCAGAGGGCTTCTTTCTTCGCTCCGTCCGCTGCTTTGCTCTTCCTTGCGCGTCTTGTCTTCGGTGTGGCACCGGCGTCATCTGGAGGTGCAACGACGGCATCGCTGTTTCTCGTCGCGGCAAAGAGCAATTCCTTTTCACCCATGAGATACATCTGGTGACGATTGCCGGGAGACGGCGGATAAAAGTCGCGTCCGAAGCCGTAGAGGCGGTCTTCGTCGATCGACATAATCCTGCCCGTGGGCCGGATGTTTCCCGTTCTGGCCCAGCCCTGTGCGCCCGATACGTAGATCCGCCCATAGATCCAGTAGGTTCGCCGGAACCACGAGGTGTCGAGGAATCCTGTCGGAGCAAACAGGTGATCAACGTCTTGCGGGACGCTCTTGCCATTCAGGTCAAATGCCCAGTGCCGCATAAACACGTTGTTACCGTCACACGAGAGCACGTCGTTTTTCGCGCCTTCCATGTCCAACCGGGCGAATATGGTATGCGTGATTGGTGGCTGTTCGCCCTTCTCACCCAGGGAGTCGATCGTGGTGGTCGAGAGCACTTTGCCGGAGCGAGGTTCCAACCGGTAGACCAACAGGCCGCCGTCGAGAAACGAGGATCGGCCGGCACAGAACCAAAGCACGTCGTCCTGGACCAGTACGCTTCCGTGCACGGGCCATACCGATTCGACCTGATCGTAGACCACACATCGTTGGTCGGTTGCTCCTGCACGAAGACGCCACACCAACTCTCCTTTGTCGGCCGTCAGGCAATATACGTATCCATCGCGCGATCCGAATAGAATCGTTCCCTGGTAGAACGTCGGTGCGGAATCGACTCGTCCGCCCGCAGTGAATTGCCACAGTTGTTTGCCGCTGTCGGCGTCCAGGGCGTGGACCGTGTGATTCTCCGTCGTTGCGACAAACAGCTTTCCGTCAGCGACCACGCACTGACTCAAGTTCGGGCCAACGTCGGCCTTCCACAACTCGCTTACTTTCGCAGGAACGGCGGCCGAGGTCGTACCGCTTCGTGCAGGGTCGGCTCGGTACGTGGGCCAATCTTCGGAATACGGAATGCGGAGCGCGGAATGCGGAACGGGAGACGTGCGGAGCGCGGAGCGCGGAGTGGGGAACGACGAGTCGGAGGCAATATCTTCTATTCCGGGTTCCGCATTCCGATTTTCGATTTCTTCGTACGCGGGCCCCTTTTCGAGTCTGTCTGCCCGTCCTTCCGTCGCGGAGCGATTCCGTTTGCCGGCGACGGCCCAGAAACCGGTTAGCTTTCCTTGGGTGTAACACGCGCAAGGATGTGGTGGCGTGTAGATCAGGCCGTTCGCGGGCGTGAAACCATAGAGGCAGGCGCCTCGGATCCAACTGTCGTGAGTGGATTCGCCGGTTTCGACATCAAAGAACTCGATGCCGGGGAAACTGGTAACGATGTACTTGCCCGAGGCGCGCGGCACGTGGCACCGGTGATGCATGATGGCATATCCGTGCTTGCTGGAAACGGGCAGCTTCTTGACCACTTCGCCCGTGCGGAGGTCATAGCCTGTATAGTTGCGATTGATCTTGTTGAGATCACTGCCCGGACGATAGGGCTCGCCACCGGCGTCGACGTCCCAAATCAGGTCGTTCACGATGAAGATGCTCGCGGGAGCCTTGTATCCCCCGGTCGCACACGGGGCCGACCACATTTCCTCGCCCGTCGATGCGTTCCGTGTCGTCAGAGTTCCCTGCATGGCCACACAAACAACGTCTCTGTAAACCAGCAATGTGGGAGCGGCTGCTGTGCCAAACCGCACGCTCTTCGGTGCGACCTGCTCCGCCCAAATGTCTTCGCCGTTCGTAACGTCTGCCGACACGAGTTCATCGCCGCGCAGGAAGAACGCCCTGCGGCCATGGGCAGCGATCGTCAGAGGCACGATAGAGCTCGGCGGCGTCTTCCACGCAGTCTTGCCGGACTGCGTATCCACAAGGACGACCGACCGATTGCTGTCTTGGTTGATGGTCTTTTCGTCAAGCACAAACCCGCGACGACTCTCAGGCGTGTTTCCACGGTATGGAGTGACTGCTGATTCTGCGTTCACCACAACCAACAGTTTACCGTCCAAGTACAGCAACTCTTCGGCGTGCTCCGTGCCGGAGAACGTCCGCAAAACTTGGCCCGTGGCAGCATCAAGCTCGCTGACCGGTGCGTCGATGCCGAGCGTGACGTAAACTCGGTCCCCAATTGCCACCAGTCGCCGTGGCAACTGCAATGGGCCCGACTTCAGCGGAAACAGTCGGGCATGCCACTCGCGGATTGGGATCTTCCAGAGCAGTACGCCGCTGAAGGCATCGCGAGCGGATAGAGACCATCTCGGCGGAAGATAGATCGACGCGGCCGGTCCTTCGTCCATGATCGAAAACACCCGCCCGCCAGCGGAGACGACCGCACTGACACTCGACATGTTCTCGTGGCTGCGGCTGTATTCCGGCCCAGCCTTCCACTGGATGCTTCGTGGCTGGCTCACGGCCTCATCGCGGCCCGCGCCGATTCCCGAAGCGTCGTACATATGGTGCGTCCATTCATCGATTTCCGGCGGAACGGGCTTCTTCAGCATCGTCCAACCGCCAGCGGTTCGGGATGCGGGATACGAGATTCGGGATGCGGGATGGGAGTTACGCGATGGGGGGGCTTCGACTCCTGAAGACGTGTCGCGAATCAGTGCAACGCCACCCGGCGCCGAGACTCGCTCGATTTCCTCATCCCGTATCTCGTATCCCGTATCCTGCATCACCACTAGATTCACGAGGTTGTCGACATAAGGCAACGAACGGCCATCGAATCGCGCCACGGATACGCTGCCACACAACCCCTTGGCCCGTAACGCCGCAGTCGCCTCTTCGACTCGATCGCTGCGCGTGTCGAGTGCGTGGACCAGATAGCCTTTTTGCTGCCCAAGATCGATCAAGAGTTCGGTGTCCTCACACCCAACCACGACGATCAGCCCGCCACGAACACCGCTATCCTCCAAGATGACCGACGCCGTTGTTGTGGCATGGGCCTGGGTAGCCATCAAACAAAGAGAAACGGTCAGGTGAATTCCGCGCATCAAAGTTGCTCCTTTCGCCTACAGAACCCGATTCAGCCCATCCCACTGAGCCGTCAGTTCTTTGCCCCAACGGGTCCCTGGCGGCACAACTTCAGATACTTGCAGGATTCGGCCATCGCTTCCACCATCTCATCCGGTGCCGGCTCGTGATGCATGAAGGGGTTCACCGGATAGCGGAATTTGATCTTCGCCAGTGTGTCCAGCCAAGGTTTGCAGTCGGTGGGGCCAATCCCCGGCAATTGTTCAGTGCCTGGCGCATGCTGCCAAGCGTAGAAGTAGAACAACTGATCCCCACAGATCTTGATCGCTTCTTCGACGGATTCTTTGTTTATCTGGATGTGATAAGGAGCCAAGGCGATACCCAAGCGGGGATGGCGATTCAGGTCGGCAAACGCTTTGAACGAATCCATGTAGTTCAGCAACGATTTGCCGCTGTGGTTTTCGATCGCGACATACGAATCATACTTCTCTGCGAGTTCCAGTTCGGGCTTTATGGCTTCGAGGTAGTGTTTCATGCTTGCCGTCAAATCGTCCGGATCCTTGAAGCCACCGCTGCCGTGCACGGCCACTCCGCCGCCGGCCTTCCCAAGCAATTCTGCGTAGCGTGGGTAACCGCCCCTGTAGACCGAGAAGGAATACAACTCCAACTTATGTTTCGCCAGCAGTTGCTTGAGTGCATCAGGGCCGAGCCTATCTTGTACGTCATCCAAGTGAGGACAACCCGCATGGCCCGACCAGATATCGATGGCGTCGAAGCCGAGGTCTGCGATCCGCTGGACCGCCTGTTCGATCGGAAGCGAGGCAAACGCGATCGACGAGCAAGATAGCCGCATCTTCCATCGGGTCTGATCATCTGCACGGGCGCCTCGAAGCAACGCGTCGGCCCCCGCCATTCCCACGAAAGCCGCCGAACCGAGCCGAAGAAAACTCCTACGAGAACATCTGCTGTTGGGCATGGTCAACTCCTCTAACAAAACGGTTTAAGAGTCAGTAGCTACAGTCACAATAGACTAACGGGGCTTCGCGGGTGCGCACTAAAATAATACCAGGGTGTTGCCTGCGGTGATAGAATATGCACGGGGACGTGTGCCAGTGGAATGGCGGTATGGTCTTGCGGTCCTTCACAAACGTCCCGCCTGGAATCTGTGTCACTTGGATGAACGGTTCTTGGGCCCCGTCACTTTTGGCGGTCACGGGGTGCCCGGCGACGTCGTCGTCTGCTCGCGCGATTCCTTCAGAAAGAAGATGATCGACTTTGGCCCCCGCAACGGCTTTCGCGACCCGCCAGCGCCCTTTTGTCGACGTGGGAATTCGATGATTCATGGCGCCGACAGGTCAGATCGCACGCGCTGGATGACCGCTCTGACCAAGGCCGTCATCGAATGGGGCGAAGACTCGGGCACCATCTGTTTGGGATGGGGATACCAGCTTTGCACGAACCAACGCGTAGGTTTCCCACCCGCCTTCACGTACGTGTCCACCATTTGGAGCGTTTCTCGGTAGAACCGTTCGTCGGATTCATGGCCACCGCGCTCTGAATTTGCGATCAGGTTGAACGTTAGACCTCTTTCTCGTGCGAAGTCCTCGTAGCTTCTGACCCGCCCGAGCCAATCCACGGTCTTTGGATCCGGTATCTTCACCGAACGATGCTCGCCGATCAGGTAGTCGTACGGGTTGTCCACGGTCACGCCGTCTAGCCGAATCTCGGCAGCCTTCAGCTTGTCCAGCACGATGCGCACCACCTGATCGTAGTCGCCATAGTCTTGCCGTTGCGGGCCGCGGGCATGATAAGAAACATCGCCGCGCCAGCCCCAGTTTGGGAAATTGGTCAGCAGCCAATACTTGGTTTCCGGATGGGCCTCGCGATGAATGCGCAGGGCATCGACAAGCTCATCCGCAGCCTTGTCGATCGAATCGAACTTGCGACCGTCACGACGTTTGTTCGGGTGCATCAGTCGACGGATTGGTCCGTCGATGTCCAGGAAGTCCACCTTGCCACCGGCAGAATAGAAATTCTCGATCGCCGTCAACTCGCGACGTGCCGACCACTCGCCAGACGTGTCGTCCAACGGCGAGAAGTCTAGACAACCGCCCAGTTCCACAGCGACTTTGAGTTTGTGGGCCTTCACCAGCCGCACGATTTGCCGCAGTCGATCCGATGTGGCGTCGGCTGGTTTACGTCGAGATTTGTACAATTGGCCAATGTATAACTTGATGCCGGTCAAGTGCTGTTTGACGAACGGCCACTCCGCGTCAGGCTGAAGCAGATCGGCAATCCGATCGCCGGCGCATAGCCAGACCTCCGGCCGTGCGGTCGCAGTGCGATCGTTTGACTTGGCTTCGCTTTCGTCCGAAGCGTGCGCCTCGCAGTTCAGAGCCAAAAGCATAACTGTCGACCACGCCAAGAAACGCGGAAACTCAACTCGAAGCGGTTTCGAAACCGGGAGGGCGAGGCTCCCGCCGAGCCGAAACCACGGGAATACACGGCTCAGCAGGAGCTTCGCCCTCCCAACAACGAGTCTTGAATTGCCTTCTCGTTTGATTACATGGAAGTTCAACTTCACGATCGTTCCTTTCCTTGTGATGCCGGTTGCGCTGGAATCGTTTCCATTCTAGACGTCACCGATGGTCCGGTGGAAATGTGATGTGCATGAAAGCCCATTGCAGGTCGGCCCACATTCTAGCAAAAGGATCGTCGGCTCGCGTACAAGATTGCACTGGCTAATCCGTGCGGGTATCCTGCGGGAGATCCGTCTAACAAAGGAGGCTCTGTGCGACGTAGCAACGCAAGCGTACATCACTCTGCAACTCGGACGCCCATTGCACCGGGATCCGCTGAAAGAGGTCTTCGTGAACGGCCAATCGAATGTTGTCGCGCCCGATGCGGAGTCTGTGGCATTTGTAGGCAGAGGCTACGATTATGAATAGACAGCGAGGTGCCGTTCCGCGAGTGTTGCTGGTGTATCCTCGCTTCTTTCAGGATCACCTCGTGAACTTCGCCTACATGTCTCCCTTCTATCCGGGGCGTCATGCAGTGATGCCTCCGCTTGGACTACTGACATTTGCCGGATGCCTGCCAGCAGAATGGGAAGTTCGTCTGATCGACGAGAATATCGAAAGTGCACGGCCGGCCGACCTTGACTGGGCCGACGTAGTCGCCTTATCCGGTATGCACCCTCAACGAGACCGAATCAACCAGCTTCTCACTCAAGCCGGCGAGATGGGCAAGTTGACCATCCTTGGCGGACCATCGGCCAGCATCACTCCCGAGTTCTATCCCACCGCGGACGTCCTGCACATCGGCGAGTTAGGCGATGGAACGACCAAGCTGATCGAGTGGCTAGGCCAGCGGCCCGCGCGACCGGAGCGGCAACTGGTATTCGAGAACACTCAAAAGACGTCAATGGACGATCAGCCGTTG
This sequence comes from uncultured Pirellulaceae bacterium, assembly GCA_964617665.1. Taxonomy (GTDB): domain Bacteria; phylum Planctomycetota; class Planctomycetia; order Pirellulales; family Pirellulaceae; genus JADHUC01. The sequence goes on along the minus strand of CAZUAH010000018.1, from coordinate 45,366 downwards.
CCTGCGTTGAAGTTGATTGACGTCAACCGGTACGTTGTGATGCCCTTGCAGTCTTCCGTAGGCTGTCCTTACCAATGCGAATTCTGCGACATCCCGGTTATCTATGGACGACCGCCGCGGTGGAAAACACCAGCGCGTGTCCTCCGTGAACTTGACGCGGTCTACAACACCGGCTTCGTGGGCACGATCTCTTTTGTCGACGACAATCTGGCAGCCAATCGAAAAGCACTTCACGAATTACTCCCGGATCTAGTCGGGTGGCAGCAGGCGCGTCGTTATCCGTACCCACTGTCCGGAGAAGCTTCGATGGACCTCGCCGAGGACTCGTTCAGTCTCGAGCAGCTTCGCGAGGCGCGGTTCACCCATCTGTTCGTCGGTCTTGAGTCGCTAGACGAGGAGACGCTACAGTCGATTTCCAAACGGCAGAACACGCGTCAGCCGATGCTCGATTCGATACGTGCGTTCCAAGCCCACGGCCTCGAAGTCATGTTGGGGCTCATCTTGGGGTTCGACTCGGATACGGAGCAAACGGGCGACGAGATGCGTCGCTTCATTCACGAAGCGGAGACGCCATTCGTTCTATTCAATCTGCTGGCAGCCCTGCCCAAGACGCCGTTTTGGCATCGTTTGGAAAGAGAAGGCCGTCTGCTCGGGCATTCGACGGAGGAGGCACTGCGATCCGACCAATTGCTGACCTGTTTGACCACGAACGTCAAATATCGACTGCCCAATGAGCTGGTGCGGCGCAGCCTTTGCGACGTCTTGACGGACGTCTACCGGCCGGAACACGTCTATCGTCGCGTCTCGTGGAATGCCGAAAATGTCTACCCGCACCAGCACTTTGGCCGGCCACCGGTCAATTCGGCGAGACAGTTTCTGTCGGTACTCCAATTCAGTTTCGGAACACTATTACGAGTTCTTTGGCGAATCGGCGTTCGGTCTGGACATCGCAGGGAGTTCTGGAAGTTTGCCTCGCTGCTAGTGAAGCTAAGGCGGAAGGGGAAGATCCATAGCTTCCTGGAGGTCTTTTTGCGGGCGGCGCCGCAGGCCTATCACCTCATAACTTGGGCGGACCATGTCCGGCTGGAACACGAGCGGCAGTGCTCAGAAGAAGCTGAAACCGCGTGAAGGAAGCAACGATGAAACGCGTTATGAATGTGTTGTGCCGTCGCGAGATGCCGCTTACATCCATCGCTGCCGTGCTGGCGATGGTGACCGGGATTTGCAGGGCTGCTGATGAATCGGAGAGGTCGGTCGATCAAGCGGCTGCGCCGGCCATCGATTCGCCGGCATGCTGGCTCTGGGCGCCGGACAAGGGCGAGGCCTGGATGCGTTCTACAGAGAAGTGTCGTCAACTTCTCGACAAGCTGAATCTCGAATCGCCGCTTGTGCGAAACTACCTGCCGGCGGTGAAGCGGAAGGGGTCGCTGTTGACGCGCACCTCGGCCTTCGACTGGCGGAAGCAAACCGCGATCGACTATCTGGAACAGATGCTCGGGGATCTGATTGATGGCAAGGAACCGACGTGGCGATATGCCGGGAAAGGGTTTGGGTATCCGTACTGGTCCGATACGATGCGGCGCGTCGAGGCGATCTGGGTCCACGTGCCGCCTAATTATGATCCGGGCAGACGATACCAGTTGTTCATGTACTACAAATGCGGCGGTGGGATTCATCTGAAGGATGGAAAAGCAGCCGGAGGCTATCGGCCCACGGCGGAAATGGCTAACCAGACTGATACGTTTCACATGTGGAGCAGTCTGAGCACACAGGTGAAAGGGCGCATGGGCGCAAAGATTGAACTGGAAGAAGCCACCACTGCACTGGTCAGAGATTTCTCTGTCGACCCGGACCGCGTGTTCTTGACCGGCTGGTCGGACGGGGGCTTCACTGCAATCTGGTTGGCCGCCCACTATCCCCATCTTGTCGCTGGAATCGCTCCGTATTGTGCCAACTGGCAGTACACGAACGCGCACATATTGGGCCTGTCGAATCTTCCCACCTTGGTCGTGGATGGCTGGTTCGACGGAGGATACAACCGATCTCAGTTTATCCGTTGGAAAATGCTTCAAGCCTTGGAGGCTGACGCCTCTGCCATTTGGGGGCAACACGGGCATTCCTATCAGGCGTACGAGGACGCCGAAGAGTTCCAGTACATCCTGGATTGGGCCAAGACGAAGAAACGCAACCTACATCCAAGGCGAGTCCGCTATTCCACATGGAATCTGACGTGGCCGAGGGCCTACTGGGTAACAGTCGAGCGGACCAGCGACCCCTGCCTGGCCTGTCGAATTGACGCGGAAGTCCAGAGCGACAATCGGATCGAAATCCAAACCTGGAATGTGGCGGCCTATCGGCTGCAATTGAGCGACAAGTTGGTCAGCTCGGAGAAACGAGTGGTCGTAATGACCAACGGCCAGAAGTCTTATGAAGGTCCGTTCGAGGAGGAACTCCGGATCGAGCTGACGAGGCCTCCGGCGGGCAAGCACATCAAGAGCGACGCCATGCCCGACGGGATCGTCGCGCAGACGGCAGAGCGGTCGTATGGCCCCGACCAATACTTGACGATTCCAGGGCAAACGTTCTTGGCCGTCAAACCGACCGGTCTGGATGAGAAGACGGCGCAATTCTTGGCTGGTTGGTATCCCGAAAACGCCCGGGCAGACATCGACGTCTCCGACGAGGATCTGGCTGAGCAGAACCTGTTCATCTACGGCGGCCCAACGATCAACCGGCTCGCCGAACGCATTGCTGCCGATTTGCCGATTCAGTTCGAGCAAGAACGGTTCTTTGTGGGAGACAAGACATACGACGAGGCCACGCATTGTGTCACGCTGCTCCATCCCAATCCGCTCAATCCTGAGAAGTACATCGTTCTGTATGCCTTCAATGATGCGACAGCCTTTGCGAAGAACGATTTTTTCAGAATGAAGGGCGAGAGTCCCTGGGGCTTCCGTGCGGGAGACTGCATTGTGCGCGGCATTCCGTCGACGCGGCCGAAGTGGGGCGTATCACCCGTCGTCAAGTCGTTCGACGAGCGGCACGTAATCCTTGACAACTCGTGGCGAGTTCCACAGGCCGAGCCTCTCGGCGAACTGACGGCGCCGTTCGACTATATGCAACTGCTACGTCTGCAGGCAGATGCAATACGCGAGGCGACTGAGACGGACATCGGCATGATCTGTGGTCATACGCCGCGGTACCTGCGATGGTCCGAACGGCTGGAGCCTGGACCCGTGACGCTTCACGATCTAGCCACGCTCGACACCTTGCCGCAGTATGTGAGCGTAGGAGAGGTGTATGGCAAGGATTTGATCGACACCAGGCGATTTCAGCCGGCTGCATGGACCATCTTCGCCGACCGAGGCGAACCGGCTTGCACGTCCACGGATCTGGCTTTGGCGGACCTGGAACCAGAGAAAACGTATCGCGTAGCGTTCGGTTACCACGGAATCCCCGCCTACGGTACCGAGCCCGCCAAGATGCCTCGCCTGTTCCGATTCACTAGTGAAGCGGATTTCCTGGGCAACGAGCGAAATTCCGTTTTCGCCAGAAACCTGAAGCTTCTGCCCCTACAGGTGACCGAAGCGGTGGCGCAATACATCCGCAAGCGAGGCAAGGTCGGCCCGCGCCGCGTCGGCTACGACTTGACCGATTACGTGATGAACCTCGAAGCAAACGACTTCGGCGCGTACGATTGGCTGCACATGGGGATCGACGCCGACTGGCTCGGCCCGCCGGACGACGAGCAAGTGGGACGTTACACGATCAACTTCGGATTCCGACGAAGCAAAGACCCAGACTTGGGCCCGCCGCGGCCCAACTCGAAGCAGTTCCACGAATTGGATCTTGAAGAGCAGAATCGAGTACGGCTTGGTTTCGCAGGCATCGGCAAACATTTGCCGCTCACGCTGTCGCTGGAAAGCAGCTATCGGGCGGTTGTCGCCAATGCAGGTTATGAGAAGTTTCAGCTTGCGGCGTCTAACTCCACAGACCATCGGGTTGGCCGGGCCGCGACAGTTGATCTGCAATTCGTCAATGAAGGCTCGGCGGATGTGGTCGGAGAGTTGGTGTTGGCGGATACGGCCCTGCGGAAGATCAACGGTGAAGTCTGGCCAACCGGGGGCCGCGATTCGACCGACAGTTACTATGCAGGCTTCCATCGCACCATCGGCAAGTGGAGAGAGCCTCCGGCCCACGAAGACGCCGTTCTACTACTCTTTCCAGACAGCGCACCACGGCTCGATAAGCTGATTACTCCCAAAGCCGGCTATAACTTCGGTCTCGTGGGCCTCCGTCATCCCCTCACAATCAAGGCGGGTCAGACTTGTTCGCTACGTATATTGCTGATTGCCGTCGAACGACCGGACGAGACAGAGGCCATGATGCTGGAGGCTGTGTTGGAATCGCTCCGAGACACTCTACTAGCACGCTAATGGTGACTCACGAACTGATGCGGCGCGTGGCCGCAACGCTCTAATCGTTTGACTGCAAGCCGAAGGCGTCGTCGCTGCAAGCTCACGGAAATCCCGAAACGCAGTCGTCGGCGGCCAATTCGTTGACAACGCGCGTGCTGTTCTCTATCGTCGGGAGCGCTGGCGATGTTTCCGAAACCAACTTCGCCAAACGAAAGGATCGAGGAAACGCTCAAGCCGAGCAGTACGGGGTGTCGCCTTTCATCGGAGGACAATCATGACTTTACGATTGCTCTTTGCGCCGCTTTTTGCACTCGGGCTCATGGTTACAGCCCTTCCCGCCTCTGCCGAACCCCAGGCTCCGTGGCTGGTCGGTCGCACTGTGCCTGATTGGGCGGATGTCAAACCTCGCCGGACGCTGCAGGTCGAGCACGATGCTGACAGGACTGATGAGGAAAACGGCGCGGCGCTCGCCGGGGCAATTCAGAGCCTCGAATCCGGCGACATGCTTCGGATCGGCCCTGGCCGCTATTCCATCGCTCGCAAGTTTGATGTCAACCTTCAAGGTACGGCAGAGGCTCCCATTTGGATCGTCGGAGCCGATTCGGATCGCTTGCCGATCATTACGAGACCGGACGCAAGACAAAACGTGATGAATGTAGGCGAGCGATCGCGCACGGAGTATGTCTGTTTTCATCACCTCGAGTTCACCGGTGGCAGCACGCATATCCGGTTCTACGACTGCCACCATCTCTGGCTCGATCAATGTCACCTCCACGACGGTGGCGGTGAAGGTATCACCACCAACACGCGCGATACGAGCCATCTTTTCATTACACGGAACCACTTCCATCATTTCACGAACCCGAGGGCCACCGGCGAGGCGATGTACCTGGGCGCGAACCATGGCAAGGTCGCGATGTCGTACTCCGTGATCGCCGAAAACTACGTACATCATTGCGGCGGGACGCAGGGTGACGGCATCGAAGTCAAGCAGGGCTCGCACCACAACTGGATCTACCGTAACCACGTTCACGACACCAACTACCCCTGCATCCTTGCATACGGCACCGGCGGCGAGGGCTTGAACGTCATCGAGCAGAACATCTGCTACCGCAGCAACGACAACGTCCTTCAGGTGCAGGGCGAGGCGATCATCCGCAACAACCTACTAATTGCGGCTAAGGGCGCGGGCTTTGCGAGCACCGACCACCAAGGAAAGACCGCTCGCCTGACCTTCGTGCACAACACGGTCATATCACGGCAGCGCGGCGCGAATCTGTCGAGCTGGAATGGCCGAGACGAAATGCTCTTCGCCAACAACGTCGTCTATACCGATCGAGGCGACGCTCTGCGTTTCCCTCGTGGCGCGGAAGGAGTAGTCGTCTCGGGAAACGTACTGCTCGGTCGGGTCAGCGGCGTTGCGGAAGGATTCGCTTTCGGCAATGGCCTGTCCGACTTCGTCGAAGTGTCTTGGGATGGAAACCAGCGGAATGCGACACCGTCTCGGAATTTCCCGTTCGTTGGCCGAGCGGACCAGAGATATATCGTCGAAGTCGATATCACCGGTAGCAGACGTAGCGGCCGCCCCACTGTGGGAGCCTTCGACCGACACAACATGCAGATGAAGGAGAGCAACTGATGGCGAAACATAGGCACGCACGACAGACAACGTTGATGATGGTACTTGCCACGATGATAGTCGCGGCCGTTGTACCCGCTGTGACCAACGCCCAGCAAGATCGCCAGAAACGCCGCCCGGGCGGGCCGCGTGCGCAGCCGACGCATGCCGACGTGCCCTACGGCGAACATCCTCAGCAGAAGATTGACATCTATTTGGCCAAGTCGGACAAACCCACGCCGCTGGTGCTGTACATCCACGGTGGTGGCTTCAGGGGCGGATCGAAACGCGGAGTCAATCCCCAGCCGTTTCTTGATGCCGACATCTCGTTGGCCGCCATCGAGTATCATTTTGTGCAGCACAAGCGTTTGCCTGCGGCACACCACGACTGTCGTCGGGCGCTTCAGTTTCTCCGTCACCACGCCCAGAAATACAACTTCGACAAGACACGCATCGGCGCGTTCGGCGGATCGGCCGGGGCACAGCTCTGTATGTACCTCGGCTTCCACGACGACATGGCCAACGCGGACGCCGATGACGCGATCGCCCAAGAGTCAACCCGGCTGACCTGTGTAGCCACCAGCGGCGGGCAGACCACCATGGACTTCGCGTGGTGGCACAAGAATGTGCCCGGGTACGATCAACCTCATCGCGACATCTCGGCCATCTTCGACGCCGACACGCCCGAAGCAACTAAGAAGATCGTCAGCGAGATCTCTGCCCTGTCGTTGATAAGCAAAGACGACCCAGCCATCTTCATGAGTTACGGGATGAAACCCAACGACCCGGTGCCCACCGGGGCCCGAGCCCAGGGCTGGAAGGTCCATCACGTTGTCTTCGGTGTCAAGCTCAAAGAGAAGATGGACGAACTCGGAGTCGAAGCCGACCTGCAGTACCCTGGTGCCAAGACAAGATACGGCTCGCGCGAGAAGTTCCTCATCACGAAGTTGACCGCGACGCCGGAAAGCAATTGAGGCCCAAGAATCCAACGAGAAACAGTCTCGAAACCGTAGCTGCACTAGCCAGAGTACGGTCGGATGCCGACTACTTCAACCGAACCTCTGCACGTCCGTTTCGCTGGACCTACACGGGCCGCCCCGTCAAAGCCACCCTTGTCCCTCGTCCTTGCACATGGACGGAAAGCTGGGCAATAATTTGCTATGGCGGCATGATGCCAAAGGCTTGCGGCACTGGTAGCGCCCGCCGTCGTCTCCGGCTTCGGGTTAGACGAGTTGTTCTTGAGCAGGAGCCGTTTCGTTGCCCATTCCGGAAACAGGAAGAATAAGCTATTATTGATATGAGTGTCTCGCGGAGATGTCTGGCATGCGAAGATCTAATGTCGAACTGTTTGTTTTGGGCCTTTTGCGCGTCGGCGTGGGCTGGCACTTTGCGTACGAGGGCCTTTCGAAACTGTTCGATGGCAATTGGAGTTCCGCGAGCTACCTGGAAAGCACCAATTGGATCGGTGCCGATCTGTTCCATTGGATGGCGGCCAACTCAGCCGTGCTGAAGGTGGTTGACGCACTGAACATCTGGGGCCTGATCCTAATAGGCGGGGCTCTGATGCTGGGTTGCCTGACGCGTTTGGCAGCAGCGTCGGGGATCGGGATGCTGGGGTTGTACTACATGGCGCATCCGTCGCTAATCGCCAGCTCCTCGAGTATCGCCGAGGGATCCTACCTGATCGTCGACAAGAATTTGGTGGAGCTTTTGGCGCTGTGTGTTGTGGCTGTGCTGCCCGCCGGTCGCTTTGGGCTGGATGGGATATTGTTCGGCTGGCGTCGTCGCATGGTGCGCTCCGGCCCCGAGGAGAAGTCTCCCGTCGATTCAGTCGAACCCCTGCCACCTGCACCACTCGCTCGTCGCCAAGTGCTGGCTGGCCTTCTTGGTGTGCCGTTTGTTGGCGGCTTCGTTTGGGCCGTGCTAAAGAAGCGGGGATACGAGAGTCACGAGGAGAATCTACTTTCGGGTCGGGTCGACGCGCTGAGCGGCGCCTCGATGAAGCCGTTCAAGGTCAAAACCGTGGAAGATCTGAAAGGGCAGATTGCCACGGCAAAGATCGGCAACGTCGAACTCAGTCGCTTGATCCTCGGCGGAAACCTCATGAACGGCTTTGCGCACGCCCGCGACTTGATCTACGTATCAACGCTGATCCGGGCCTATCACTATCCGGACAAGGTCTTCGAGACGTTTCGGCTGGCCGAGGATTGCGGCGTCAACACGGTGCTGACCAATCCGAGACTCGCTCCCTTGATCACCGAATACCGGAAGCGCGGGATGGGCAAGATCAAGTTCATCGCGCAGTGCAAAGGTAAGAGCGAGAAGGAGTTGCTCGAAAGCGTGCGCTACTCGATCGACAACGGCGCTTGCGCCGCCTATGTCCAGGGCGAAGCCGCCGACAGTTACGTGCGTGACGGCAAGTTTGGCACCATCGCCAAAGCGTTGGATTTGATGCGCGCCAACGGCCTGCCAGCGGGTATCGGCGGGCACTACCTCCGGACGATCAAGCTGTGCGTCGATCAGGGGTTGGAGCCGGACTTGTGGGTGAAGACGCTGCATCACCACACATACTGGTCCGCCGACGTCGAGAACCAACACGACAACATCTGGTGCGAAGATCCACACGAAACCATCGACTTCATGAAGGGATTACCCCAACCCTGGATTGCCTTCAAGGTGCTCGCGGCCGGCGCCATCAATCCGCGCAGCGGATTCAAGTATGCTTTCAAGCGCGGTGCCGACTTCATCTGCGTGGGCATGTACGACTTCCAGGTTGTAGACGACGTAAACATCGCATTGACCGCGCTTAAGGAAGCACGCAATCGCGCGCGACCGTGGCGGGCCGTTTAGCGTCGCGACGGGTCGTTCGAGCAGGTGTCGGCCACATGGATGGAATCACGCGTCTCGGGTAAGTTGCATGGCTGCACGAAAGACAAAGCAGACCGCGGAATTCGGGGATTTCCAGACGCCGCTGGAGCTTGCCCGAATCGTCTGTCGCATCCTGGCCAATACGAGACGATTCGCCCCGACTTCGATTGTCGAACCTACTTGCGGGAAAGGCAGTTTTCTTGTTGCTGCGATGGAGGCTTTCCCAGATGCCAAGAAGATCGTCGGCTTGGAGGTCAATGCTGAGTATCTCGAAGAGGCGGCACGTGCAGTTTTACCACTGGACAAGTCCAACAGAGTGAAGCTGGTTGAATCTGACTTCTTTTCCACGGACTGGCACGTGCTTTTTTCAGCTCTTCCCGAGCCGATTCTCGTCATCGGTAACCCTCCTTGGGTGACAAACGCGGAACTCGGCACGCTTGGAAGCAGGAACTTGCCAGAGAAGTCGAATTTCCAGAACCACACAGGCTTGGACGCCATGACCGGCAAGAGCAATTTTGACATCTCCGAGTGGATGCTCGTCAAATTGCTGGACCTGTTGGATGGAAGGCGGGCCACTATAGCCATGCTGTGCAAAACGGCCGTGGCCAGGAAATCACTTCTTCATGGGTGGAAGAACCACTTGCACATCTCATCCTCTTCACTGCATTTGATAGACGCGCGTAAACACTTCGGAGCCGCAGTGGATGCTTGTCTGTTGACCGCCAACTTGTCGGCAGCCTCGAGAAAATATGACTGCTCGGTGCGCGAGGGCGTCGAGACCGCACGCAAGGTATCGGCTTTCGGTTTTCGTGACGGTCGTCTTATTGCCGATGTGGATGCATACGAAAGCTGGAAACGATTGCAGGGAGAGTGTCCCTATCGTTGGCGTTCGGGTGTGAAACACGATTGCAGCAAAGTGATGGAGTTTCGGAAGGAGGGAGACGCGTACCGAAACGGGTATGACGAGTTCGTGGAACTGGAGGACGAGTACCTCTTTCCGGTGCTGAAGAGTTCCGAGCTTGCCAACGGCAGAACGAAGCAGCCGACTCGATTCATGCTGGTTACGCAACGCTCGATCGGGCAAGACACGACCGAGCTTGAGATGCGGGCTCCCAAGACCTGGAAGTACCTGCTGGACCACGCCGAAGTGCTGGATCGTCGTGGAAGTTCTGTCTACAAGAAGCGACCAAGATTCTCCGTCTTTGGCGTAGGGGACTACTCGTTTGCTCCCTGGAAGGTAGCCATATCAGGCTTGTACAAGAAGCTCGAATTCCGTGCGGTTGGCTCTTGGCAAGGCAAGCCAATCGTCCTTGACGACACATCCTATTTCGTTGCCTGCAGATCGAAATCGGAAGCGACTCTCGTTTGCGATCTGCTGAACTCGGATGCCGCGAGAGCGTTCTATTCGGCTTTCATATTCTGGGACGCAAAGCGTCCTATCACCGTCGGCGTGCTCAAGCTGCTGGATCTGTTCGCCCTGGCGAAGGAGTTGGGAAGAAACGAAGAAATGGAACGCCACGCACGAAAGCCACGCAAAACCAAGGCACAACTCCAATTGCAGCTCGACTAGCACGGATTGTTCACGTAGGCCGGATCAAGGTCGCGCGACCCATTGCCGGAACAGCGCAAACGCAATCGAGGCAAGGCGATAAAACGTGAAAGATGTGATCTCAAAGAAGCGACCGCAGCTCCGGCACGAACGGCGTTTGCTCGGTCCGGCCTACGCTGAAAACTCGGGGAGCACGCGGTTGCCGCCTGCAAGAATTCGCCGGGAGTGAACCTCTAAGTCTACGACCGCACATCTCGCGTCGATTCGACCAATCGCCGCGCTGTATTTGAGAATAGGTCCTCGATCTGGCGACGCGTCAGGTCCAGCCGTTGGCATGCGCGACGCATCGCTCGCAACTGTTCATAACGTGTGAAGGTCATTTGTTCGTTGCAGTGGGACAGATCCAGCGAGTGGTTGTTCGGAGACAGGTACGCCCAGGCGTATCCGAAGGTGATGTACTTCCCGCGGAGGACACCGACGGGAAGGTCATCGCTGCCGTACATCACACGATCCGCGCCGACCGTCGCCAGCAGGGCTTCCATTGCATCAGATTCGCAGACCGACGACGTGTCGTACCAGACATTGGGCAGCGCGCGGAGTTCTGCGGCGACTCGCTCGATTGGCCATGCCGAGTAGCTGCGTGCGCAGTGTGCCAGTATCCATGTCACATTCGGGTACTGAGCAGTGAACCGGCCGAGATCGGCAATATTATCAGGATCGGCGATGGCGTTGCGTTTGGGTAGGTGCAACATGACGATCAGCCCACGTCGGTCGGCCACTGCGATCTGGTGTTCGGGCAACATGTCGCCAATCCGGCATTCGACCGGGTCGCCGGTGGTCGCGTAGAAACGATATGGTTTGAATCCAATGAGATTGAGGTCGTGGGTTTCTCGTTCTAACTCTTCCTCGGTCATCTGTGGGTGGACCAGCATCAGACCCGCCGACGCGGGATCGTTCGCCGTCTCTTGGGCCACGAAACGGTTGGATGCCCGGAAATCGCACCCATCGGGGAAAGGAAAGCCAAATGACAACCGCGATACCTGCCGGCCGGGCATCAACAACTGGTCACAATGCTCCAGCCGTTGCCAATCCGATACGCCATACGAGCGGCCGATTTGATCGTACAATCGACCGGAGTTTCTCGTAGGATTGGTGTTGAAATCCCAACGGTAGACGTGGGTATGGATGTCGAAGATCTGCGAGGGAACGAACTCGTCAAGCTCTTCCTGCCAGATGCGGCGATCCACGTCGGTTAGTTCGAGTTTCGCTTCGGTTTCCATCGCTGACATTGGTCCTGATGGAGGCGGACAGACGAGTCGACAAGCTGGCAGCTTGTCGCTACCGTGCCGGTTTTTGGCGGCCAATCGGTAGGAGACTGAGCAGCGAGCCTACCCCGATCTGCGCCACGAAGCCCAATGGCATGGCCCAAAGGAAACTGATTCCCTCGGTGCTGCCGGTGAGTTCCTTCCAGAAGTTGATCGCGATTACTACGGCCAGACCACAGATCGCGCCGACGATCGTTGCCCATCCTTTGGCCCAGCGCACGAACATGGCCATGAAGAACAGGCCGAACAGGGGTGCCGTAATCAGGTTCACCAATTTGTAGGCCACTTCGAGCAGATTGCCTTGGACGACTCCGACGTAAGCACTGAGAATCACGACGACGGCACCCACGAAGACGGAAACGTACTTGGCCAACCTGACGTGATTCAATTCGTTGTCTTTGCCACGGCGGAAACGGTCGATGAAGTCGACGGTGATGACCGAGCACGACGAGTTAACACCCGAGGACAGGCTAGACATGGCTGCCGCCAGAAGACCGGCCACTACAAGGCCACTCAAACCGGCTGGCAGTGCTACTGCGATGAACTGTGGAAAAAGCCGATCCGCATCGCTCAGGACCGTCTGTCCGTCGGGAATCAAATGGGGATTGAGACGGAAATAGGCCAGCAACGACAAACCCACCAGCGTCAACAGCAGATTGACCACAGTATTGGCACCAAGCGTCGTGATCAGCACGTTGCGGGCAGCCTTGACGTCCTTTGTGGCCAAGTAGCGCTGGATGGCCATCTGATCCGAGCCGGACGTGCACACCCACCACGTGAAAGTCGCCAGCACGATTCCGAAAAACGTGATCCGCTCGTTGGGATCGTAGGCCTTTGGTTCGGGCCAGTGTGGTGCCCACTCGGCGGGCCACCAGCTTCCAACACCTCCCAAATGGATCGTGATCAGGATCACTGTAAGGACCGCACCGCCCAGTAGGATCACTGTTTGCACAACGTCTGTAAGCACAACCGCTCGGAGGCCGCCCATCGACGTGTAAGTTACCGTGATCAGCCCCAGCACGGCGCACAGCCAAGGTGTGGCCGACGAGTCCAGACCCAACAGTGGCACCAGGACTTTGTCCGTCGTGGCGTAGATAATGACCGCCATCCAGAGCAATCGCAGCGAGAGAAAGAACAATGATCCCAGCATGCGGACGCCGAGGCCCAGTCGCATCTCCAGGATCTGGTACGCGCTGGTCAATTGGAGCCTCATGAAGAACGGGATCATGAACCAGCCCACCACAAACGCAATGAAGGGATACGCTACGACCATGGCCAACACCATCGGGCCATAACGGATCATTTCACCGGGGTACGCCAAATAGGAAATTGTGCTCAAGAGTGTGGCGAACAAGGAAAGGCCGACGTTCAGGGGTTTCATGTTACGGCCGCCGAGCAAGTAGTCGTCGGTCGTTTCCGTACGCCGGGCGTAATACCATCCCACCCCCAACATCCCCAGGGCGTATAGGCCGATCACGATCCAGTCCAGAACGCTCAGAAAATGACGAGCCCGCCGGCCGATTCGCAACACTGCATAGGCGGCGACAGAGCGGACGTCCGCATCGTCATCGTCCAATCGTCCGACCAGCAAACCCAGATCGCTTTGGTTTGCCACGTGCGCCAACGTCTGGCAGGCTTGGTATCTCGCACCCGGATCACCTTCCTTGGCGTATTTCTTCAGCCTTTCGATCCAGTCGTCACGAACGTCCGCTGGAGCATGCACTGCCATCGCACAGACAAGGTGAATCCGCCAAGACGAATCCGGCGGCTCACCTGTTGCCGCGACAGCCAAGGCCTTCTGCGTAGCCGTGGAGACCGACGGCAGATGCCGAATCGCGTAAGCGGCCAAACCACGAATGCGAGAATCGCTGAAAGCAAACAACTCACCCAGTGACGAATCGTCGTGTTTCGGATCGCTGGTCACCAAGACCCAGCGAGCGAAAACATCTGCCGCATCGTCTTCCGCCTGGGGGTCCTCGAAAGTCTTCCTTTCAGCCGTCTTCTGCCCGGCCTTGTCCGTCACCTCGGGAACCGTGTATCCAAGTTTGGCCAACGTCTCGACGGCGTGCAGCCGGTCTGGGGCGTTCGAATCGAGAAACACATCGCGTATCTTATGGACCCAACGGGTCCTTTCTTTGGGATCGTAGGTGGCCTTGGCCAACACTCGCCAAATGCCGATACGATATTCCGGTTCTTTGCCGTGCTTTTCAAGCTCCTTAGCGAACTCCTCTTCGACTCCGTCTGGATATTCCAACGCCAGCAGGAACTCGGCCGCGTGCACCTTGACCCAACGTTCTTCACGTGCCATCACATCCCGCATTGTGCGGACTGCTCGCTCGCGGAGTTCTGACGTCACCTCCCGCGTTTCGTCGGTCGCGTGAGCAACCTGGCAGAGGTTTGTACATAGCCCAACGGCCAAGGCAACAAGAACGAACCTCCTCTGGATAACTCCGAAGGCCGTGAGCTTGGGAGGGCGAAGCTCCTGCTGAGCCGAGGCTTCTCCGCGACTCTGCGGCTCGGCGGGAGCCTCGCCCTCCCGTTTTTGAACAAGGCTTCGGGTCGCACAAAGGTCGGGGTGTGCTCGATTCATTGCGGAAGGTACCTATCAAAGAAACCAAGCCAATTGCCGTGGAATACAGCGTCGATGTCTTCGTCGGAGTAGCCTCGGCCGCTTAGGATGTCGGCCAGCTTCTGCAAGTCGGCGATCGTGTCTAGGCCGACCGGCGTCTGTTCAGTCCCATAGCCGCCGTCCAGATCGCTGCCGATGCCCACATGCCGACAATCGCCGGACAATTGGCAAATATGATCCACGTGGTCGCATACGGCGTCGATGCGAACGACTTCGCGAGAGGTGTGGTCTCTTTTCCAACCGGGGTAGAGCATCCAGGCATCCAAGGCAACACCGATCACTGTGTCACGCGCGATCAGCCGTTGGATCTGCTCGTCCGAAAACTGCCGGTCGCCTGGGACGACTGCCCGACAGTTGTTGTGACTGGCCATCACCGGACCGCCGAACAAGTCTAATGCTTCCGTGAACCCCGGTTCGGACAGGTGTGTGATGTCCAAGATCATGCCCAGCCGTTCCATCTCGGCCAACAGCTGCCGACCTTCGATCGTCAGCGATCCGACTTCGCCTGTGCCAACGGCATAACGGCTTGGGCCATAGTGGGCCAGACTGAGCGATCGAAGACCGTCGTTCCACCAACTTTCCGCCTGATCAGCCGAGAAGATCGGATCGGCGCCTTCCATGGCAAGGATGATCCCGATTGGAGGCGATTCAGTCGCTGGCCGCTTCCATTGTTCCCAGTGACACTTGAGGTCGTCGGCATTGTACAAGAATCTGACTTTGTCCTGAGATTTCAGCAAGCGATAGTAGGCCAGTTGCCCTTGAGCCACCGCGTAGGCTGTAGCCGGATGGCCGTGATCAACGCTCAGTCGCGGCTCACCTCCGCGCGCCCAAGTCCGCGGGCTGACCCGCGCCAACACGGTTGCCAGGCATACGGCTACGCCGCCCGCACGCATTTCGGGCAAGCTCGTGGTAGCGCGACCACGGGCATCGTCGTCGCTCATGTCCGCTTCCGTGTCGTTGATATCGGCCAAGGGTAGGGTCAGGTCGCGGTCCCACCCCAGAGCGTTCCATGCCAGATCCAAATGCGAGTCGATGATCAGTCTCATGATTCCTCAGGCGGAAAATACTCATTCATTAGTTCGCGCACGTTCCAGGCGTGCTTCAGGTATAGCTCTTCCCATTTGTGGGCTTCTTCCTCGTTGTACTCGTAGAAGCCGTTGCCATCGGCGGCGCCTTGGGCACCGCTGTCCAGGAAATCCTGGAGTGTTTTGGGTAGCTCGGTGGAGTTATTCAAACTGGGCAGCACGCCACGGATGGCCTTGGCGTAGAGCCCAGGCCCACCGCTTATGTCCATCCAACGAAACGGGCCGCACATGGTCGCCCACAGGCCTAACGCATTGCGGATCGATCGGTCGATAGTCTCCACGTCGGCCACACCCATTTCCAGGACGTTCACCGCCTCGCGGTACATGGCGTAGCCGATGCGGTTGACGATGAACGCCGGGACGTCCTTTTGCACTAGGCTCGGCTCTTTGCCGATAGCCTTCGCAAGTTCGGCAGCCGTTTGGAACGCGGCATCCGATGTATGCTCGCCGCGGATCAACTCCATGAAACGCGTGATATGTGCGGGCTCGGCCCAGTGCATGCCTAGGAAACGCTCCGGGTGCTTGCGGCCAAGTTGTAGTTGCGAAATCGGCAACGCCGACGTGTTGCTGGCAATTGGCACTTCGGCTGCAACCAGCGATTCCAGTTGATCGAAGATCCCTCGCTTCGTTTCCACGTCTTCGATGACCGACTCAATCACGAAATCGGAGTCAGCCATCGGCTCCAAAGAACTAACCGGCTGGTACCGCTCCGCCCACTCATCCTGAAGAGCCGGAGCAAAGCCCGCCCGCTCGACCAGTTCGTTGATCGCACGCTCGATGTAAGCCCGTGCTTCGTTATGAGTCGCTTCGCGCCGAGTGAACGCGACCACGCGAAACCCGTGCCCCAACAAACATGCTGCAATCCCTCGACCCAGTAGTCCCAGTCCTGCCACACCGATGGTCTTGATATCCATGGTCGAATTCTCTTTCTTAAGCGATCGCTTGTTGTCAGCCTTGCTGCTGTGGTTCGGATTTCGAACGACGAGGCTCTGTGATGGTCAGAGCACATTCTGCCTCGTGGCACCTGGACAGGTCGACTTCGTATTTGTAACCAAATGGCTCCAATACGCGCCGGTACAGCACATCACAATGCCGACAGTAATCGTGATACGGCTCGATGTGCTTGGTTTCAAGAAGCCGGCCCATTGAAGGGCAGTGGTGCATAATGATTCGAAATTGGCCTTCCTCTTCATCCAGTTCCATCGAGAAATCCGCGGCTTCTTCGTTTAGCGTGTGGCTCCAGTAGATCCAACAGCCGCGCAGCCCGTGCTGCTCGACTGCGCTTTTGAGGTTTCCCAAAAACGTATCGGACAGGTGTTCCCAAAACCCTTCAACGGCTTGCCGGCCGCCGCGGGCCTCGAGGAACTTGAACAATTCACTGTAGGCGGGAATGAACTGGGTACAAGATATCATGACGTGCTCCGATAGAACCGCTGGACGTTGCGACCGGTCTTTTCGTCGTATTCGAGCAGTTCGGCGGAAAAAGATGTCTCGTGACAAATGGCCCGGTTCACCGTCTCGGTGGTTTCGCGAAACAATCGCGCCACCGTGTATCCCTGCTTGCGCATGTGCGTGACGGCCGGACATGCATCCACCTCGATACGCAGTTCGTTCTCCGACCGCTCGAATCGAACGTCGCCCCCCTCTAACTCGTAGATCTTGCGAAAGTGCTCTTCGACGGCGGCTAATCCCCTTCGTTTCAGGTCATCGATTAGAGGGGAATAGAACGTTCGAGCGAACTGCCACAGGTACTCGCGCACTGCCTCTTCGCCGTAGTTCTCATGCAAGTACTCGATCCCCGCGCTGAGTGCTCCGTGGAAGTCGCGATGCAGATACTCATTGTCGCCGGCGGTCCGGCGCATGGTCTCTTTGGTCATAGAAAAGTCGCTTGGCTTGAATTCCTCCGGGCATTCTCGTTCAACCCGAAGCCGGAGGCGACTGGATAGTCCACCTCGCTACACGCCTACGCCTCCGGCTACGGGTTAAACGACTCGGTCGCAGCCGAGTTGGTACTCCACGTTTTCAGTTCTCCGAAAGAAGCCGCTCCAACTGTGTTACTGCTGATTCGACAATCCGTTCTGCCGAGCCGGGTTCGTAGAACGTGCTGCCGCTGGTTGTCTCGTAGCCGCCTTGATCGAACGATTCACGGATCGGCAAATAGCCGATGGCATCGTTCGCCAGTTCCACAACAAAGGTATGCCGTGCTGGTGAACGACGTTTGATCTCCAAACCTAACTGGCAGAAGGCTTCCCCCGGCAACCCCACGATCGCCACGTCGCCGACACGGATCACCATGACTTCCGCATGATCCGGTTGGTCTTGTTCGTCCCACATGCGCAGACGGAGCTTTGCATAGTAGACATCCGGCACGCCGTCCACCTGTCCCTGCGGGGGATGAAGCCGGGCTTGTTCCAGAACGTCCTCGCACCAGCGTCGATCGTTCGCACTAATCTTCGAGCGTTCCAGCGCGACCAACTCACGAGACACGCACAGACCTTCCGTTTCTATCGGCGCGCCGGAGTTGATTGCTTGGGTTGCCGTGGCGCCCAGCATGTAACCCACTCGCTGGGTCATCTGAAAGCCGCGACCTTGCGGCTGGTCACGATAGTCGACGTGGTTTACATCCCCACAGCATCCGTTCAGGAACAGACACGTGAATCCGTTGCCCAGCGTGCGCGACATGGCCTCGGCCAAGTATCCGGGAAAGTCAGCCGAATACAGCCAATTGTCTCCTGCAAGAATCGCCGGATGCAGGCCGTAGTTGGCCAGGGCCGCGATCGGCTTTCCCTCGCGCCGAACCGTCAGGCAGATCATCTCCGGATCAACCGGGCCCCATGCCCCCACGACTTCCTGTGGGTCGAAATCCGGCTGCAAGGCTTCCCAGTTCATTTGCGTCGTGCCGTCGCGACGACGCAAGCGTCGATTAAAGCACAACCGATCCTCGGTGGCATGCCCAACCTCCAGCATTGCATCCGCCAGAGCCTGATCAGCTTCAGCCACTGCCGACGCGGCTTTCTTCAGAAACGCTTCAATCGCAGCGACGTGTGGCGCGACCTCTTCCTCCAAACCGATCTTGCCGCTGGCGGCCGGGGCGCTGTGCGTATGGGTGGCATGGATCAAGACGTTGTCCGGCGGCACGTCGCAAGTCGAGCCGATGACCTCGCGCATAAACGCGACGTTCTGCCGATCGAGCATACAGATATCGACGGCCAGTACTGCTGCCTTGGCGCCTTGTTCGCCGGCAAAGACCATGGCCTTTGCCCGCAGCGGATCATGCGCGCCGCGAGCCGCGTAGTCGTCTCGGAAGTTGCCCATCAATGGCAGGCCCGGCTCGGGCGTGAAATCCACGCTAGCCACGCCAACTCGGATACCGGACATTGCCACAAATCACCTCGTGCGCCCTCGGTCGGACGATTTGCCGTCAGTTGTCGGAGTCTTTGGCCGGTCGTTCGACCTTGACGCCGTACAGCTTGAAATCATCCCAGTTGCCGTTGTCGTCGAACGAACCCAGTCCGACTTGCCCCCATGTGAACGTCTTGTCGACGGCGATCATCATGGGCTTTTCCATGTCGTCGAAGTAGATCTCGATAGTTCCGTCAGCCGTGCGGCGGACGATCTTAATGTCGTGCCAGCCATCATCCCAGGGGACGCCGGGGGACTTGTTCTTGGTGATCATCACGCGCGGCGCATCATTCACGATCATGATTTGGCTGGAGTTAGGATCGGGCCGCAGACCCATGTGAACGTAGTAGAAGTTGGCCGGATCCTGGTAGTTGAAGAACAGGCACATGTCTTGGTGGGCGCCGGCTTTCGGGTTGGTGCTTTGCACCTTGACCTTCAACACAAAGTCGCCGACCAGAACGTCTTTGACCAGCGAGACGTTGTGAGGGCTTCGGTGAGGCGGTTTGTACTTGCTGTTCTTGAACTGGTTGTAGACCTTGCCGCGATCGGATTCCGAAATTCGCCAAGCCTCGGCATCCGTGGGCTGCCAGTTACCAGCACCTTTCTCGAAATCGTCTTCAAACACCAGCGGCAGATCACACTTCTCCGCCCCAACCGCCGGGACACCGGCGAGGATCGTCAATCCCAGGACCAGAATCGTCAGGTAGCGCAACATGGTAGAGTCCTCCGCGTCAAAAGAGAGCAAACACGATGTAGTCCGTATGGTCTACGGATAACCGACTGTGGGAAACGAAGCGTTGGCTTCCCCGTTTCCAGGTGTGCCGCCCATTATCATCGTCCAGAACAACTCGGTCAACTTGCCGACCATCTTGTGAGCTTTTGCAGCCAGAGTATTGCGGATAAACTGATTGTGGGAATTCGCCGTCTGCAACAATGAATTGAAGGACTGCAAGATGGTTCGACTTCTGGTCATTTCGTTGACGGCACTGTGGGCACTAGCTTCGTTCGGTCGGGCACAAGAGCGGAAGCAACTAGACGAGACAAAGAAAGATTTGCAAGTTCTGGAGTCGGGTGGTCACACGCTGTTGCGCGACTATCTCTTGCGCGAAATACACCGACAGTACGACGCACGCCGGAAACGCGTGCAGCGGGCTCTCAGCTCCCGAGAGTCCGTGCTTGAGTATCAGGAAGAGCTTCGTCGCGCATATCAGCAGCTCTTGGGGTCGTTTCCTGAAAAGACGCCTCTCAACGCAAAGGTCACGGGTGTAATTGACGTAGACGGCTATCGGATCGAGAAGGTCGTGTACGAGAGCCGCCCGCGATTCTACGTGACGGCCAATCTGTACGTGCCGACTCACGGAGATCCGCCGTACCCTGGCGTACTGGTGCCCTGCGGCCACAGCCTTGCTGGAAAAGGATACGCGGCCTATCAGAGCATCGGAATCCTGCTCGCAAAGAATGGCTTCGTAGCGCTGATTTACGATCCCATGGGGCAAGGGGAACGACAACAACTTCCAGACGGTCCGCGGCATGCCGGCTCGCGTCACAAACTGCTGAACGTCAATTCGATCCCCGTCGGACGTAATTTCGTTCACTATTCCGCCTGGGATGGTGTCCGCAGCATCGACTATCTGTTGAGCCGTCCGGAAGTGGACCGAAGCAAACCGGTGGGAGTGACGGGCAATTCCGGCGGAGGCGGTCAGACAATGTTCCTGATGGCCTTGGACGAGCGTGTCGGACCGGCCGGGCCGTCGTGTCACATTACCGCACTGGAACGCAACTTCGTTCTGGGTGGCGCTGGCGACGGTTGTCAATCGCCACCGAACACAGGGGCGTTGGGCTTCGAACACCCCGACTTTTTCTGGCTGCGAGCGCCCAAACAGTCGATCATCCTTGCAGCCGAACGCGACTACAAAGACATCACGTTCACTCGCAAGACGTTTCGTGAGGTACATCAAGCCTTTGAACTGCTTGGACAGCCTGATGCCGCCGATCTGTTCGTCTACGACGACACACACGCGTTCAGCAAACCGCGCCGTGAGGCAGCCGTTCGGTGGATGCGCCGCTGGTTGCTGCACGATCCGCGACCGGTAACCGAGCCCAAACTCCGCTTGCAGCCAGAGAAGGCCATGCGTGCCACCAAGTCCGGCCAGATACTCCAAGGATTCGACGATGCGGTTTCTCTGGTCGACATCAATCTTTCCTTCGCTCGCGAGTCGGCGACCGCGCGGCGTCAATTCTGGAAGACGCACAGTCGGGACGAATGCCTGATTCACATACGCCGATTGCTGGCCTTGAGAGAACCGGTTGGCGCAGTGTCCGACGAGCGAAAAGGTGTGGTTCAGCGAAAGGACTGTCGTATTGAGAAACTCGTGATCCAACGAACCAGCGAACCACCTATCCCGGCGCTCCTCTTCACGACCTCCGAGCCACGGGCGAGGCTGCCAGTAACGATCTATGTGGACGGGCGCGGCAAGTCGGCGGACTCCCAGCCCGGTGGCGCGATCGAAGCGATCGTTGCAAGAGGTCGCGTAGTGCTCAGCATCGATTTCCGCGGCTGTGGGGAAACCGCGGATGAAGGCGGACGGGCTCCTTACTCGAAAGGCGATCATCGTACAGCCATGTGGTCGCTGCACATCGGACGCCCGTTGCTTGGACAGAGGGTCGAAGACGTGTTGACTGCAGCCGACGCACTCAGCCAGCGTTCGGACATCGACTCCAGGCAGATGGAACTCGTTGGTGTCGGCAAAGGAGGGCCGGTGGCCCTTCACGCTGTAGCACTGGATTCCCGCTTCTCGTCTGTGACTCTTCGCAATTCCATCCACAGTTGGATAGACGATGTGATCGCCAAGCCTCTTGAATCAGACACTATCGGAAGCGTGATTCCCGGAGCGCTGGTCACCTACGACCTGCCGGATCTGGTCGAGCTGCTCGGCAACAAGGTCCATCTGGCCTCGGACAAACCGTAGAGTCTGACATGGATTTGACTGTGGCCAAATCCAAGTCTCCGTTGCCTTACTCTCGTTCGCTTGGTTCGAAACAGAAGGCTTTGATCTCCAGCGGCTCCAATTCTGGTTTCCAGTGGCCTGACCGGACAATCTGCTCGTCGCTTGGTTCGAAGAGATTCTTCGCAATGATCGGTGCACTCGGCAAACCTTCCACTTCCACTTGCACTGACTCGTTTGACGAGTTAGCGAGGAATAGGTAACGATCTTGGCCGTGGGCTCCATCCAGTATCGTGACCGACGGGAACTCGACAGGTTCCTTGTGCGCGGTAGCAACTTTTGCGGGCCCGTGAATAACGCGCACGCGGATATCGTTGCGACGTTCACCAAATAGGAAAACCTGCCCGAGGTTCAGAGGTCCGCTGATTTCCCGGCTGCATTCGGCGTATGCCTGAAGATAGCGATCGAAGGCGGGGAACTTCGGACGCCGCCATCCCGAAAAGACCACGATGCCCTTGGCACCAGTCATCAGGCTCAGATACACGTCATGCCGCACCCACCGGGGGATCATCGGCAAGAGTTCTTCCGGTGGCTGTTGGAACATTTCCGGTACGGCGATAGGGATTGCCGACTGATTGGCTTGTTCGATCGCCTCGACCTCTTGCTCGATCGTCCAGCGCACCCAAACGCGGTTTTCACTTTGCCCCGAGTAGTTCGTGTACATGCCTTTGCCGCAGACGTCGAGGTGTTTGACGAGGCGGGCTAAGGCTGCAGCATTGCGGTGGTTAGGCTCGTACATCCATATGGGCCGCCCGAGTGGATCTGCCCGCCGGATCGCATCCGTGGCAACCTCCAAATACGTCATCTCGTTCTTGCGCCAGTATCGCAATTCCTCGGGTGCCAAGTACCACCATGCAATTTCCGGGTGCCCAGCGACTGCTTCGACTTGCTCGCGGATGCGTTCGCGTATCTCGTCCGGCGTCAACTTGAGCGGCTCTTTGTCATGGAACTTCATCGGCAGCGATATGTTGTAGGTGCATTTGAGACCGTACTTCTTGGCCGCGTCGATGTTCCTCTGTCGCCCGTACGGGCCGATCAGTGTCAATCCTTCAGGCTTGTCGCGTGCCAAGTTTAGCCCGAAGAAACCCAAGGGGAAAACTCGCCCTTGAGGGAAAATCTTGTCGGGGTCGAACTCTTTGGCGAGATCAGGTGCCGGCCGGAAGAAGGTCTCAGAAGTCGTTTCTGCAGCCGTCGTAGTCATTGCCAAGCCAGCAAATACAACGCCGATGATCGCAAGCTGCTTGATGGTTTGCATCTGTACTCTCCTCCACTCCAACAGTAACACTCACACGTTCCCTCGACACGTACGTCAGCATGAGCGGTGATTTTGGTGTCCCCTCGCCGCGATGGAGCATATGACTGCAATTGGCAGGCGTTGTACAACTTGTCAATCAATCTTCATCCGCTTGATCGCGTCGCTGTCGTATGCCTTTGCGCAATACTCCGTTAGCAGCGCTCGATCGTCGGTTGTGTACGTCACGTCGGCTGAGAGCGTCTTGATGTTCGTGTCGATCTCTTCCCGCAAACGCATGCCGATGACCAAAAGCTGGATCCGGTCGTCGTCCAGCACCCAACGGATTGCCGCGGAGGGTAGTTGCTTGAGCCGTGTGTTTTCGAACTCCGGCACTACATACCCCGACCGCGCGCCGAGGAAGCCCCCGCCGACGACCTTCATGGCCGCGACGCCCATTCCCAGCTCGTGAGCCTTCGCCACGCAAGCATTGCGCAGCTCGAGCATTCTGGGCGAGAACAACTGGTTGTATCCCCGCGGAATATAACCGTACGACAACATGCACAGGTCGAACCCGCCGGTGGAAATACACGCCAACGCTTTGTCGAAATACGAGTGGGCCGATAACCCGATGTGTTTTGCGACCCCTTCGTCTCGCAGTTTGACCAACTCGGCGTGGACCTCCATCGCCCGTTCCACGGTCATTTGCTCCAGCCCCGGTGTACCGTGGATCAGGATGGCGTCCAGGTAGTCCGTCTGCAACTCGCCGAGCGATTTCTCAACCGCACCTCGCACCTTAGCCGGATCTGTCGTCTCGACCTTGGTGACCAAGTAGACATCTTTGCGGATGTCCTTCAGGCCTTCGCCAAGCAGCGACTGACTCTCCATGTAGTTGCCCGCCGTATCGAAGTATCGCACGCCACGATCGAAGGCGTAACGCACCAACCTCACACGATCTTCAGTCGAAAGAGGATTGCCCCAAGCCTTGGGAAGCCCAGCGCCGCCATATGCCAAGATCGGCAACTCGCGGCCTGTTTTGCCAAACCGTCGCGTGGTGATCGGCTTTGCATCGGCCGATGACTCACCGGCCGCAACGACACCGGCCCCCGCTGCAGCAGATCCGACGGCCGCCACCACACCAGTCTTTAGGAAATGTCGTCGGTCAACTGTTTTCGCTCTTCGTGTTTCGGAATGACTCATGATTACCTGATGCGTAAGAGGTGAGACTCGGTGCGAATGATAAGGCCATCGCCGACGATCGCTGGCGTGGCCATGCACAGG
The DNA here is from genome assembly GCA_964617665.1 of uncultured Pirellulaceae bacterium. Taxonomy (GTDB): domain Bacteria; phylum Planctomycetota; class Planctomycetia; order Pirellulales; family Pirellulaceae; genus JADHUC01. Next base: position 20,955 of record CAZUAH010000018.1, on the reverse strand, counting down.
CCGCCCAGGCTGTTCTTGCCGAGCAGCTTGAATTCAGGCCCAGCTTGGATCACGAAGGTATCGCCGTCCTCGCTGAGGCAGAAGATTTTGCCGTCATAGGCCCAGAGCGACGAGGTAAAGCCTCTTGCTCCCGGCCCGATGCGGCGTTTCCCGTACACTTCATCGCCCGTCTTGGCATCGAAACAGGCGAACAGCCCCATATCGTACAAAACGTACAAGTAATCGCCGTAGACGATCGGCGACGGATTGTAGGGTCCTGCCTGCTTCTGACACCAGGCAACGTATTCGTTGCCGAGTTGGTCGTCTTCTAGCGAGATATCGCCAGCGGCACCGGGACGAATAGCGAACAGCGGTTTACGCCGGTCCAACACATACCCGGACGTAACGTACAGCAACCCATGTGCGACCAAGGGCGTGGGAATGGTAATCGCCGACATTCCGCCCAACTCCCACAGCAGTTGCCCGTCAAGATCGTAGCTGCGGATCTTGCCTGTGCCGGGAGTGACGATTTCGGTCCGCTTCTCGTTCTCCCACACAAACGGCGTGGCCCAATTCGACTTCTCATCGCGATCGACTCGCCAAATCTGCTCGCCAGTCTTTTTGTCCAACGCGACCAGGAAGGACTGCTGGTCGTTGTCGTTGACCACATAGACCCGCTCGCCATGCAGCACAGGCGAAGCGGCCGTCCCCCAACCGAAACGCGTTGGGACACTTTCCCACTGTTTCGACCATAACTGTTGTCCCTCGAAATCGAAACAAAACAGCCCCATGTTGCCGAAGTAGGCGTAAACGCGCTCGCCGTCCGTGACCGGTGTCTCCGAGGCCAGCGTATTTTTCAAATGGTGACCGTGCTGAGGAACGCCGCGATGCACGTCCTTGTTCCATACGATCTTGCCGGAATCGAGATCGAGACAGTAGAACGCAAAACCGTGGACTTCTTTCGGCGCCGGCCGGTTGCCACCGAAGTAAAGACCTTTCTTGACGGGCTCGACTTCACCGCCTTCCTTGATCGCGGTGGTGACGAAAATCTTCTTATCCCAGACGATCGGCGAGGACCAACCTCGCCCCGGAATCCCCGTACTCCACTCGACGCCGTCCACCGTACTCCACGTGTCGGGCAACTCAGGATTGGCGCTGACTCCCGACGCATTGGGACCGCGAAACTGTGGCCAGTTGTCCGCTGCCCGACATGCATTGGAAATGCAGTTCCACGATACGAGAAGACATAGCGTCGCCGCGGGAAGAAGTCGACGTTGTACAGACATGGCGTTACCTTTCTCTGCGTGTCAGCTATTCAAACCCGGAAAGACTCTGGGGCTTCGGTTCCAAGCATTGAGTTTCTTAGTTTTCACCATGCCCGGCAAGACGCTTACCGTACGCAAACGGAAAACGATACATATGGATACAGCCTCATGGTGCAACCGAGATGCTCACCACTCCCAAAACCATGATGGCAGTATGCCGTATGAAATATGCCCCGTTCCCTGGCCAATCGCTGGGTTTCTCGGCATGCGGATTCCCTTGCACGTCTTCCTTTTGCCGCATTACAATCGAAATACGTGGTGGTGGAATGGTCAAGCCTGTCGCTGCGCAGAATTGCGGATTTCTAGCCTGGGAGAAAGACTATGTCCGGATGGCGTTACCCCTGTGCTCTTCTGAGTCTCGTTCTGTTTGCAGCGTCCTGTTTCGGTGCAGAGGTCTTCTCGGATGCTCCGGCGGAGTCGCAAACCCAAGAGTCCGCCAAGCCAGGATCTTCACTCGGTCCGGTGGAAACCGAGCCGCAACGGCAGGTGGTCCAGATGGAGTTGGCGGGACAGGACGACACGCAACCGCAGCTGGGCTATGGAACCTGTCAATGGTTGAACCCGTTGGATGCCGCGCCTGAAGAAACGCTTCGGGAACCGGAATACCAATCAGAGAACCCCATCTACTATGCTGCCACATTCGGTGATGCCGAGGACAACGTATTCGCGTTCGCCATCGACGAAAGCGGTGGCACCGGCGAGGGTTACGACGTGGTCTATGTGGATGGCAACAACGACAATCGTCTCGACCCGGAGAAGGAGCGCTTCGAGTTCAGTCTCAGCACCACCTCGCGCGATGATCCGCTTCGCATTCGGCTACTGGTGACAGCGGGCGACGTAACCGCCCCGTACCATGTGAACTTCACGGCATTTCCGTACAGCGACGACAAGTATCTCCTTGAAAAGATCCACGCCAACCTTCGCAATGGCTCCCACTACCAGGGCGAGGCCGTCTTGCTGGGCCGCCGGCGCACGGTCGCCATTGCCGATTTGGACAGTAACGGCCTGTTCAATGACGTGGAGCAAGGCCTGTTCAAGGGCGACCGCTTCTTCGTCGACCTGGACGGTGAAGGCCGGATGGAGTCCTTTCCCTACGCTCGGTACACACGGATTGAAGATGCCTGGTATTCGATTACCACATCGCTGGACGGTTCTCGCTTGGAAATCACTCGCGCGCAACCGGCCTTGGGAAAGATCGAAACGCCCCCATGGATCACCGAGGCGATGCTTTCATCTACGACGCAGCCGCTTGACCTGGAATTCGTCGACGGCTTGGACGATGCCGTGGTCGGCAAATATCGCGTCCGCTCCGTGCGGTTACTTGCCGAAGGCGAGGCGTCTGATGGCTGGACGCTTAGCGGCTCGTTCGCCGGGCGCGAGCCGGAGTTGAGCGTCGAGGAAGGCAAGACCACGCGACTGAAGGCTGGCCTGCCGCTGAAGGTCGAGCCCCAATTACTCGTCGACGAAGAACGTACGTTGGGCATCAGGCTGCAAGTCAGCGGAGCCGGAGGCGAGAGCTATCGCTGGCGGCCCCGCCGCGGCGACTCGTCGTCGCGTGCCGGATTCGAGATCCTCGATTCTACGGGCAAGCAGATCGCGTCCGGCAAGTTCGAGTATGGCTGAGGCTCTCTATGCCCGCGCTCGTGGCGAGCGCCCCGCGAACTGAATGGCGTATTCCGAATTGTCCCCGTGATCGACTTGGAAGGCTTCGAACACGAGATCGTCGAGCAACGCATTGTCTTGCGAAACGGGTTGCTCGCGGAGGGGATTACGTCCTGGGAGAACGAACGCGCTTCGGTGGACACGAGACCGGAGCCGACACCTGCGATGATCGAGGAAGCGAAGCGCGCCGACCAGAAACGGTTGCAAGGCATCTGGAGCATTAGTTCCGGGACCGTTGGTGGCCAGTCGAGCGGCGCGAGTGAGAAGGCACGCTGGATCATTGACGGCAACAAGATCGTTCTGGAGTTGAAAGATCGCGTCGAGGGAAAATTCGCGCTCGATCCGGCCAAATCGCCCAGACGCATCGACATCGTCACCGCCGCGACGGACGACGAAGAATCGGAGGAGATCCACGGAGTCTACGAATTCCGCGGCGACGACCTCTACGTCTGCCTAAGCTCGGGCGACGAGCCCCGCCCCACTAACCTCCGTCCCAGCCCGGACACCGCCCAGGTGTCGTTCGTATTGAAACGAGAGCGTCCTTGAAAGTTGCATGAGACTAAACGCGGCATTGTCAATACATACGAAGTGTAGTCGTCATGTTGCATTTGCCGACCGTGGTCCATCCGTAGAGAGCTATGCCCAGCACGCCTCAGAGCTGCGAACCATTCATCCAACGGCAACGGTTAGACGAACGATGTCGACTCAGGCGACCGGACCGAAGTGAGGTCCCCATTCCTGCGCCAGTTCTTTGCCGAGTTCTGTGAGCTTGGTTTGTTCGTCGCTCGAAAGCGGCTTGCAGTTTCTGACCATTTCCACGTTCTTGCGGACCTGCTCCTGGTTGTGGGCGCCAAGATTCAGAGTGCTAACGCCCGGCGTGCTCATGGCGTAACGAACGGCAAGTTCGAGATGCTCGAGGTCAAGCTCTGGGGGCGCGTTGGGATTCTTGTACGAACCGGCGCTTTTCTTCGCCCCGCCGAAGACCTTCATGGCGACGATGCCGGCGTTGTGTTTTCGGGCAACCGGCAACACGTTCTCCTCGACTCCGTACGTGTGCCGGTCGACGAAGTTGATCACGGCCAATACGACATCCACCTCGCCCGTTTCGAGTAGCGGCACAAACAGTCCTGGTTTGTGGTGCCCGGAGATTCCGAGGAAACGAAATTTGCCGGCCTTCTTCTGTTTGACCAGCCACGAGAAGACGCCATCGGGCTCCATCGCGGCCTCAATATCATGACTGGCGACGCTGTGGTAATACACCAAGTCGATCCAGTCGGTCTTCAGCAGCCGGAATGATTCGGCGAGCGACTTCTCGGCCTCTTCGATCGTGTCGGCAAACACTTTGCTAGCCAGGAAGATCTCCTTGCGCCGATTCCCCAATGCCAGCCCGATTCCTTCCTCGGATTGTTTGTACCCCGGAGCTGTGTCGACCGAGTCGATCCCCAGGTCCAATGCACAATTGACAATCTTGGCAATTTCCGCTGGAGGGATCTTCGGACACAACCCACAAGGGGCTGTTCCCAGAGTCATCGTTGTAACCGAGGCTTCGGTCCGTCCGAGCACTCGGCGCGGCCAATCGCCAGTTGCCGGCGCCGACTCTACTGATGTGGATTCTTGGGCGATCGCTCGGCGCGCTTCGTTCGATCCCACTAACATTCCACCCGCTATCAGGCCACTCTGGCGGACAAATGATCGACGAGTGATATTCGGTGAATTCTGGTTGGACACTATGGCAAGCTCCTCTGATGGACAGGCTGATTGTGTGGTGATGGGGCCACGAACCGTTCCGCTCGGCATCCGCATTCTTGGTTGCAGCCCCGCTTCCCTATACGGGATACCGGAAGATAGGGAATTGTGCAACCGCCCGGTTAGCGATCATCGAGAACAGTATCGCAACGATGGCCCTGCGAAGGGTGGAGAGGCTATACTGATGGTTGCGTGAATACGGAGTTCAATTGTTATCGAAAAGAGGGAGTCTGAAAATGCGGTGCTGTCGATTTGCCGTGACTTGGCTTGCGATCGCTTTGGTCGGTTTGGCGACTCTGGTCCGTCCTGATGCAACAACAGGCGGCGAGGAGAAGGACGCAACGTTGGACGGAATGTGGAGCGTCATCTCGATGACGGACAGGGAGCAGGACCTGCCGAAAAGCGTGACTCAAGGCGTTCGGTTTGTGTTTTCCGGCAACAAACTGACGATGCGCGTGGTCGACAAGGTAATCGCCGAGTCGGAGTTCGCTGTGGATCCGACCAAGCAACCGCCGACGATCCGTATGACGTACGGAGACAAGCCGACGATGGGCATTTATCAGCTCGACGGCGACGATCTGAAGATCTGCCTGAGCGGGTCGGTCGATGTACGGCCGACGAAGTTCGCCTCCGAGTTGGATTCCGCAAATCGCATGCTCATCATCCTGAAACGCGGCGAGCACGGGCCCGCTGCTTGGCCGTTGTTTGTACTGAGCATTGACGGCGCCGAGTTGCGGCCGTTAGGCAAATTCCCCAGAGACATGGCAATCGGATCTCCCGATGTGTCACCCGACGGCAAGATGGTCTCCTTCGACGCCTGGCGGCTCGCGCGGAACGAGACCTACAGTTCGGCACGCGTGTACGTTGTGAACGTGGATGGCACCGGCCTGAAAGATATTGGCGTTGGAGCAATGCCCAGTTGGTCGCCCGACGGCAAGAAGATCACCTTCTGTCAGTACAGTCCGAATCGTGGAGTTTGGATCATGAATGCCGACGGCTCGAATAAACAGTTGATCGACGCAGATGGCTGGGGTTCGGACTGGTCTCCCGTCGGAAACGAGATCGCATATACAACAAATCAGGACGGTGCCAATGTTCGCATTGTCGATCCCAACACAGGAAAGCATCGGACGCTTCTCCGAACGCAGGAATACCGCTCCATCTACTGGAATTCGAGTTGGTCGCCGGACGGGAAGCATATCTGCTTCAAAGGTATCCGCGCGAATGAGGCCCACGAAATCGCGATCGTCAGCACCGAAGGCGATGAGAAAGAGTTTAGAGTCTTGTTATCCAGCGCCGAGGACACTCAGTTCAAGAACATCCGGCCGATCGTCGCGTGGGACGGAAACGCGGACAATATCCTCGTTTCCGTTAGAGGCCCAGAAGACAAATTCCCGCAGCTCTACGCCCTCGATCCCGCAGGCAAACTTCCGCCGAAACGCGTTCCAGGGCAAGATCCACAACGAATGAATGGAGACATGGCCTGGTTCCCGGATGGCAAATCGCTACTCCTCGCCAGTCAAGAGAGGAAATAGAGGGCGTTTCAAAACCAGAATTCGTCGTAGCTGCGTTCGCCAGAACGCGGGTCTTCCCGGCACCCGACCGCACTCTGGCGAGTGCAGCTACGGTTTGGATACCGTTCTTAGTCAAGATAGGAAGGAGCCCGTCGTGGGGTGGTAAACCACACGAAGATCCAGGCGATGGCCAGCACGCCGGCAAGAACGCCGAAGCCATCCATTTGCCAGAGTACGAATGACAGGACTAGCGCTATCACGATCAGCCAATCTCGCCGGACTGTCGAGAGCTTCGACACAACCAACGCCGAAACGGCCGCCAGCCAAACAGCTAGGTTCGGCAGGTGATAGTACCAACGCCACTGGATGATCGCAGGCCTACTTTCATCGCGACCTAAGTCGCCGAGTTGCTGTGAAACAACGATCCACAAATCGCTGTTGCCGGTTGTCATGGGTACTCGCCACGAGCCCGAACAGACACCGCCTCATCCGTATTCGAAGGAGCCCGAGCCAACCTTCTCATCGCCGTTGTAGACGGTGAACGCTGGTAGATCAGGACTTTGTGTAGCGATGTACCTGCGGCCACTCACGTCGTTCAATGCGTAGTCCAATGTCAGGCGCGAACCCCGGCGGGTTGCCTCTACACTTAACATGAGTGGGGCGCCAACTTTGAGTTCGTACGGTTTATCCGGCGCAAGAGTGAACCAGAAATCCTCCTCGGATGGCTGCCCGAAACCAGCAAAGGCGCCCTTGAGCCCCACGCTGCGCACACGGTATTGGCCCGGCGGTAGCGTCACGTTTGAGCCAGGGTGGTCGAATTCGAAAACGCGTCCCGTCTTGCTTGCCAGTTCCAATCTTTCTATGTGCCCACCGTTGATATTCAACTGGCAAGGCGCCCCATCGTCGGCAGACTGTTCCGCCTCCGGTTCAGCAGAACTCAGGCCCGCCGGAATCATCGCCAGGGCGGCGAGCAGCGGACAAACGAGGATCGGATAAAACCAGGTTGTACGGTTCATCGTAGCTACTTCAGTCTTTTTTGACGCGCTCAAGCGTCACCAGCATTCGGCCGTCGCCTTTCTTGGTCTCAAACTCCCCGGGTGCCTCGGCAGCCGGTCGGAGTGCGAAGCAGATTGTGAGGGTATCGTCCTCGATCGCGTAGGACGCCTTCACTTGACCACCCGTTTGCCCGAGGAACCCGGATATCATCAGTTGCTTGGGATCACCGGCCACGTCGAGTGTGTACTCGGCCTGCAGCGCCTTCTCCTTTTCCTCGATCGTCACTTTGCCCTCGACAAAGACGAACCGCGACAGAGGTGCGTTTTCGAGATTCTTGCCACCAATCTCACATGACGTGACCTTCCACGGTCCCGCCAGCTTCCGGCGTTCCACAAATCGTGGTTCGTTCATCTCCCTTGGTGTTAAGGAACGAATTTCGAACGAATCGAATTGTGCGTCGATTTCCGCGGCATTGGGATTGCTGCCGTTGGTGGCCATCAAACCGATCTGCTTTGGCGAACCGTCACCCCAAGGCAGCTCGCCGTGCACCGTGAACGAGTCGCCATCGGTGCTGGTGGCGTACTCGTGATGAGAGCCGCGGGTCGTCAGACGCAGCCACACCCGGCGCGGAACCTCGCCTTCGATCATGGTCTTCGTAATGCTTGACCCTCCGTCCACTTCGCGGAGAAGATTGAAGATTGGCCCGACTCCGGTCGCATGCTCGGTGCGGTTGTTCAATTCCAGTACGAACTTCAGGTAATTGTCCTCGTCGTCAAAGAGCATCAGGCCAGCTTGGTGCCAGTTTGTTGTCGGCTTGAACGATTCAAGGCACGCAATGGCAACGAAACCGTCTTGCCCTGATGAAGGATTGTCCAGAAGAAACACGTTCTTGGTCTGAGGGCGATCTCGCCGCTGGTGCATAGACCCAAACTGCGTTGTGATTGTCAGTTTGCCTGGATGCTTCGTCAACGAGAAGTGCGATGGATCCTCGCGAAGCGGTTTCCACTTCAACGCCAATTTGCCATCGAATTCGTCCAGCAGCCGAAACTCGGCTGCTGGATCCGCTTCGGCGGCGGCGGTCGTAGTGTTGCGATCCTGTAGCTCACTCAACGCGAGCGTCACAAAAAGACATAGAACTGCAAACAAGCTCACTCTACCCAAGTTGCGCGACATGATTCACCTCCGGGAGTTAGCGTGTTCTTCCCTCGCTTGATCCAATGCAATACAAATGCTCTGCGCCGCGGACGTACATGTTGCCTTGCGAGATCGCCGGCGAGGCATAACATCTTTCGCCCAGCACGTTCTCTTCCACGATATCCAGCGTTGGGCCTGGCCGAACAACCTGCATTACACCCTCGTCGGCCAAGAAGTAGACCAACCCTTCGGCGGTGAGAAGCGATGCGCTGAAATGTTTCCCTAGACGTTCTTTCCAGAATCGTTCGCCAGTAGCCGCTTCGTAGCAATTCGCCGTGCCTCGATCGTCGGCAATAAACAGGTAGCCGTTGACGACGACCGGCGACGGCACGTAGCACCTAGCATCGGTCACATGCCAGGCTACGTGCGTGTCCGTCACGTTGCCGCGCCCGTCCGGTCGAATCCCCATGACGTGATACGTCGGAAATCCGGCGGTCATGTAGAACAGTTTGCCATCGTAGACCAACGACGCGACGTACTGCTCGGTCGGCCCGTCGATCTTCCAGTGACGCGACCCGTTGGTCGGATCGTAGCTGGCCACGCACAAGCTGCCTGACAGCACCATTTGCGTGTAGCCGTCGATTTCGCGAATGATCGGTGGCACATAGCTCCGCGTTTTGTGTTCGCGAGGCGTTTTCCACACTACCTCGCCCGTCGCCTTGTCCAATCCCACGATGTACGAATCACCATCGTGATCGCCGTTAACGATGATCAGATCCTTGTGCAGGATCGGGCTGCTGCAGTAGCCGTGTACACTGACGAATTCGCCGGGCCTGGCCTGCCACCTGCAATTACCTTCGAAATCATACGCTGTCACAACCATGCGACCTGGCGTCACGGGCCGAGGACGAGAGGTATTACGCGAGTCGACCGTGCGTCCGCCGACCTCCAGAAAGGTGACATAGACCAATTTGCCGTCCGTAACCGGCGTGCTGGATGCAAAGCTGTTCAGCGAGTTCTTCGTCTCCAACGGCGCACGAAAAACGGCGCGCTTCCACAGCATCTTGCCGCTCAACCGGTCGAAGCAAAGTACAACACGCTCCAATTGGTCTTCGAGGCACGAGATCAGAAAGATGCGATCCTCCCAGACTATCGGCGACGCATGCCCCACGCCGGGCACTTTGGTCTTCCAGACAATGTTCTCGCCGGTTGGGCCGTCCCACTGCTTCGGCACGCTCTTCTCCAGGCTCGTGCCATCGCCCCGCGGGCCTCGCCAGCCAGGCCAGTTTTCGCCGTGAGCTGTGAAGGGAATCCAGATAGAACTAGCCAAGACCAGGAAGCATATCGAAAACGGTCGGTACATCGTGCAATTCCTCAACGCTGCAGGCTCGTTCAACCCCGAGCCGTAGGCGACGGCCGTGACAGATAAGGCCGCCCACAACAGCCGTCGCCTACGGCTCAGGGTTAGACAAAGAAACTGTTCTATTCGTAATCCTACGCCTCTTCGATGATCTCCAGACCCAACGCTTTGCCAAATTCGATCAACGGCTCGCGGACGTCGCCGTAGACGGTTACACGATGCCAGCCGAACTGATCCCACTGGTCGAACAGCTTGCCAATGTCCCCGTGGACCTCGGCGGCCAGCTTGGTGCGGCAGCCTCGCTCGGTGTCCAGAGCACCGGTCGACTTGGCCTGATGAATAATCAACTGCTTCCGACCGCAACTAGTGCGGAACGTGGTCGTCATGTAGTCAGCGGGCAGCATCGACTCGGCACACGCTCCCCGCGGGTCGCGGTTGTGGAGCGTGCGGATGCGGTAGTCGTTCGACTTGCCCTCCGGACCGAAAACCTTGGTCGTTGCCACGCAGTGGGCATATACGATCTGGTTCTTTGACGTGTCCAACGCCGGATCGGACACAAAACCTGGTCGGCCCGTCAGGATTCGGGCCATTAACATGCTGAGCGTGTCATCCGGCATCGCTTCGCACACTCCCTGAGCGCCGTCGTCCAGCAATTGCATGAACCCCAGACACGGGTATCCCGGCAGATGGCCCGATGCGAATCCGCCCAGGCAGTTCATCGTCACCGTGTCCGTGCCATATTTCTTGAGCAGTTCCAACGTAGCCAAGTAAACGCCGCCCGCCTTCTGGATCGCGTCCGGCGTTGGTTGGCTGGGATTGACGTAGTCTCCTTGTGGAAGATCCAAGGCCTGCTTGGACCAACGACCGGCCCATTCGGCCGCTTGGTCCTGGTCGACCTTATCGTACAGTTCCTTCAATTCCGTGAAGTCGATGTAACGGCCTTTAGCACCAAGGAAATCGAGCTGCTGACCCGCTTTTCCGCGACCGACGATCAGGAACTGAGACTCGCGGAACCGTTTCACGCACTCGCCGATGTCGGTCAACGTCACGGGATCGTCGACGCATTTCGTCTCACCCCCTGCGGCAAACGTCTTTCGGTACACCTGCTCGCATTGTTTGGCAAACGAAGCGGGCGTAGTACCGGGCTTGCGAACGTGGGCGAATTGACGGACCACGGTCACCAGGTCGCTGAGCCGAGTTGTGCTCACTCCCACTGCAGGGATCTGGCGGCTGCACAACTCGCTGAACCCAGTCAGAAACACGCCCGATCCGCCCAGGAACTCGTCGGCCACGATCATCGGTTTCCCGAGACGACCGATATCGACCATCGTCTTGCGGAAGCCCCACATCAACGTCATCGCATAGACCACGTAGCCGTCCACTTCGTCCTTCAAGGCAATCGCCTTCTGTACATCCTTCGGGTCCACGACGGTAACGGGGACAAATTCAATTTCGGGACAACTCTCTTTAAGCAGAGCGAGAACCTCTTTCTGGCGCCCTTCGGTATCGAACTGTGGATGAGGCCAAATCTCGCGAATATTGATGTTCGCCAGAAACACAGCGGCGACGCGGACCTTGCCGCCTTGTGCTTCGGCGGCCGTACTGTTACGCGACGCCAATCGACCGACCGCCCCCGCGGCGAGCGCACCGCAGCCCTTCACGAACCCACGCCGGCTGATCCCGTGACAGCAACCGGAACACGATCCCTCGGTGTGGCAGTGTTTCATCAGACTTCTCCCCCGTGGCAAGTTCGAATGAGTTCCGTTAGTCTGGCCGCCGTCTCCGGCCCCGATATCGTCCACCAGTGTAAGCGAAAACGTGCGATCACGCACGCGACCGGAGGTTCGTAATACCGCTTTCAGGCGGTCGTCTTGCAGGAATCCTTCATTTCGATTCCGCGTTACGCCAGGGGCGAGCCTCAAGCTGAGGAAACAACTTCAACGCGTTTTCCCGCATAATCTTGCGGCCGATCGCTTCTGCATGCTCGACTCGGAGCTCGCCACGCACGACCTTCTCGGCCAACGCCTCCGCCACGCAGCGGCGAGTGAGAACGGTTGCGCCGTATGTGCCCTCGGGGTGTACGCAGTCGGAGCCCCACATGATGCGGTCGGCGGGGATTGCATCGAGCCATTCCTGGTACGCTCGCCGAGCCATCGAGTAGCTGAGTGTCGGCAGCCAGCACGAATCCAGCCAGACGTTGCGGTAACGTTGGGCAATCACGGCCGATTCACCCACCCACGGAAAACCGCCGTGAAACAAGATAAACTTCGTCTTCGGATTACCCTCGATCAGATCACACAGCAGCATCGGATTCGAGCCCTGAATACGTGCCTGGCCAGTGTGGATCTGGAACGGCAGGTCGTGTTTGGCACTCATTTCGGTGATGTGCCAGAACATGAAATCCTCGAAGTCCTTCTGTTCCTCGGCAGTGACCTGGTCACTCGGCTTGCCGAATGCGACCGCAGCACGGGCCTTGGGGATTTTCTTGAAGTCCAGTGTACGCTCGTAGGCATGGGTAGCTTTCAGGCAGACACAGCCTCGTTTGACGGCGGCCTGAAAGATCGCCTCGACGAGCTCCAGGTAATCGTCCAACGTATCCATGGGCAGACCGTGTTCCTTTGCATACTCGAACGGGTTGTCCTTCTCGCCAGTGCGCGACGGGTGGCTGGCGCGGACCAGCGACGTCACGTTGAGCAGAGGCACGATGAATCGGTAGGGCGGAAACGCATTGTCGAACTCGAACCGTCCCCAGTAGGGATCGACAAAGACCAACTCGGTATTGGCCTTTTCGGTGATCACGTCCTGATACCATTTGTCGTCGGCAAAGTTCTGACCGATACGACGATTCAACTCTTGAGCCTGCTGGTCGGTGATCGTGTCGAAGTCCACATCATACAGATCGCGCCACGCCGGAAGCAGGAAGCGATAGAAACTTGTGGCACGAGCGTTGTCAAAGTCGTCTTTAGCCGATTTCCACCACGTGTCGAAAGACTTGTCTTTGGGCCACGGCGACAGCGGATTGGTCCACGTGTAGTAAGTGCGTGCGACAAGACTGTGGAGCGTAACTGCGGGCCCGTCAGCAGTAGGATCCGTCGGCATCATCTCGAATGGCTGGAGATGAGTATGCGTGTCGATCGCAGGCGTCTTGTCAATCACGGCACGGATGCGTTTATAGGCGTCCGTAGTCTTGACGTCCTGTCCGACCGCAACGATCGCGACCGTGAGCAGGACAACGACGGCAGCAACAGGCTTCAGCCACAAACACAATCGGCTTCGATCAATCGATGAAGCGTTCCACCACTGCGGACGTCTGGGTTCAAATCGGCCATGTCGGTGCATTCTTCTTTCCCTCACAAGAAACGGAATACGGACAAGACATATTCCCAAGTCGAACATTGGGATCCGGGAGAGTTGCAGTCTACCGTTTCGCTTTCTCCTTCTGAACCTCGTAGGCGACAGCGGGCCGCGGGATGCCGGCCACGATCCAGCGAGTAAGTCGCCGGAGCGCCCAGGCCGTCGCGATGATCGCAGGGATCCCGAGTAGCAGAATTACAGACCAGATGCCAATTCTGAACTCGTCTCCGGGTGGCCAAGACCCGATCAGGAGATGCGCCGGGAGGGCCACCATGGCAGAAAGTCCGATCACTACGGCACCCATCAGAAGAAGCACGACGGGAAGCAGTACAAGCGTGAAAATGCCGCGTCGCACTGCCTGATGGACGCCCGCACGGGACAGTACGCTGACGGCACCGGCCCAGATTGCGATGGATGCCACAACGAGGAAAACCAGAATCACCAGAAACGATCCCTGTTGATCTAGCACGAGTCTGGCAATGGCAAAGGAAGCCTGCAACAGCACCAGGAGCCAGATGAAATCGCTCAGGAAGAACCGTGTCGGCGCGCTTAGCATGCGCACGGCTTCGGTGAATGGCCCCAGCACCCAGCGGCCGGTACCCCACAACGCGATCAGCACCACGGGTATGCAGATGAACAGGACGAATCCCACGAACAAAGCTGCGGTAACTCCTGGGCAAACAGGGCGGACGTGATCGTTGATTTCCTCGGTAAAGCAGACGGCGATGCTCCATCATCGTACCACGAGGGATCGCAAGGTGATATCATGGCCGGTTCAAGCATGTCGAATCGGTGCAATGCCGAATGAACATTGACGGGTTTTGCCTTCCCGATGATTCAAATGCCAGCCAGTATGGTAGACTGATTTGCTGCCAAAGCGGTGTACGCGGGGCTGGCAGCGCCGAACAACGCGCGGCCCACCGAACAAATGTCACCACAGATGAATAGCGAATCGGTCCCATGAGCATTCGCGTGTTTTCCGCAATGGTTCTGACGTTTGCTTTGTGCATCGGCAATGTGTCCGCCGAGAAGACCGAGGAAGCGTTTCGGTTCGCCCGAGAAACGCTTGCGTTTGTCGAACGTAGCGTGCCGCGCCCGAAACTGTCTGCCGAGCTTGCGGCACTCGAGAAGCGATTCACTAAGTTTTCGGTGGACGACGTTGCCGTGGCGGAGGAATTTCGGAAAGAGGTGCGCCGACTCCGGCGGCGGATCATCCTCTCCCATCCGTTGCTGGATTTCGACAGACTGCTGATCAACAAGCGGCCTCCGCCCGGATACTCGCATCAGTCTCGCCAATACCTCGGCCGCTACAGCTTTCAAGGACCGGGACTCGTGGTTTTGGATTCTTGGAAGAACACGCCAAAGGAAACAGTTCTCCTGGAAGGCAAGCTACCGGTTGGATCAGTTCTACATCCAGACCTGTCGTTCGATGGCGATACTGTGCTCTTTTCGTTCTGCGATCACACCGAACCGGACGCCAACCTGCGCAGGTTTTTCATCTACGAAATCGGCATCGACGGCACGGGACTGCGACAACTGACCGGGACGCCTGACGATCCGCTGACCGGGGCGTACGGTCGACAGACCGCGTTGATCGAGGACTTCGATCCCTGCTATCTGCCGGACGGCGGGTTCGCGTTTGTCAGCACGCGATTGCAGTCGCATGTCCGTTGCCAGTACGGAGACCGCTACTTCGCCAACTTTGTGCTGTACCGTGCCGACGGCGATGGATCGAACATCCGCCGGATCTCCTTTGGCGAAGCCCCCGAATGGGAACCCAGCGTGCTTGATGACGGGCGGATCATTTACACGCGATGGGATTACGTCAACCGCCACGATACGTTCTTCCAGAGCCTATGGGTCACCCGGCCCGACGGCATGGCCACGGCGCATGTCTACGGCAACTACACCAGAAATCCGTGTACGACCGGCGAGCCGCGTGCGGTTCCCGGCTCGCACAAGATCGTCACCACGGCCGTGGCCCATCACGGCTATACGGCCGGTTCGGTCATTCTTGTCGATCCTCGCAAAGGCCAGGAAGGCGAGGAACCGATCACGCGCGTAACACCGGACATTCAGTTCCCGGAAACGGAAGGCTGGCCCGAGGGCGCCTGTGCCACACCGTATCCGCTTGGCGAAGACCTATTCCTGGTCGCCTACACGCCGGAAACGCTCGTGCGGGAAGGGAAGGTGCAGTCCCGGAATGCCTACGGGATCTATCTGATCGACACGCTCGGCGGCCGCGAGCTGATCTACCTCGATCCGAACATGTCGTGTTTCTCGCCAATACCGGTCAAGCCGCGTTCCAGGCCGCCGGTCCTTCCGTCGACGGTGGAACAGGACAAGGCGACGGGCGTTTTCTACGTGAGTAACGTCTACGAATCCACTCAGCCGATTCCGTCCGGCAGCATCAAGAGCTTACGTGTGGTCCGGCTATATGCCCAGACCATCGAAACTCCGCCCAGTCGCGGCAAGGCGATCATCGACATGCCCAAACGCATCGAGGGTACGGTGCCGGTGGATGAAGACGGATCGGTGGCATTTCGTGCCCCCGCCGGCAAGCCTTTGCTGTTTCAGCTTCTGGACGAAGACGGCATGGCCGTGATGAGCATGCGAACGTTGGCCTACGTGCAACCGGGCGAAGTCATCGGCTGTGTCGGCTGCCACGAACCACGCGACTCGACCACGCGCCGCGTTCCCTTACCGGCAGGCGTAACAATCCACGACCTTGAACCTCCTGCGGGACCGAGCTACGAAGGCGGCTTGAGCTTCGCACGCTCCGTCCAGCCCGTGCTGGATCGGTACTGCATTGGATGTCACGGACTGGACAAGACCGAAGGCGACATCAATCTGTTGGGGACACTCAAGGACGTGACCTTTCCGTACCCGACGTGGCCCGGCCCGAACAAGATGATCGTCAGCCATGCCTACGAGTCGCTAATGAACCGTCCGGGTTTGGTCGCCATCGCCCAACGCAACTTCGAGACCGACTTCAGCATACCGAAAGACTATTTCGCCCACGCCGGTACTCTGGCCCCAATGCTGTTGGCCGGACATCCGGATGCGGATAGAAAGGCTCGCGTGGTCCTCGACCAGAAGAGTTTCCAGAGAATCGTCGACTGGCTCGACACGAACGCCATGTTCTACGGCGACTACTCTTGGAACAAAGTAGAATGGCGCAAGCCATCACCAGCAGGCGAGAAGGCGCTGCGCGAGCATATCCGCAAGACGTTGGGGCAACCGCTGGCCGAGCAGCCTTTTGCGGCGCTGGTCAACGTGGCGGAACCCTCGGAGAGCCGTATTCTGAAAGGACCATTGGCCGCCGAGGCTGGCGGCTGGGACGAAGGAAAAAGGGGACAGGTCCCATTTGTGCAAAGCACCCTCCGGGCCGTTCCGGCAAATGGGACCTGTCCCCTTTTTCCGTCCACTAGCGATCCAGGTTACCAGAGAATGCGTCAACTGGTCGAAGCCTCCATCGCCCCGCTCGAAGTCCACGACATCGCCGATACCTGCGGCCGCGATCCGTGCTTGTGCGACAACTGCTGGGTGCGACAGACCCGATGACACGGGAAATTCAATGGGAGTGTGAAATGAGCCGATTGCGAGTCACGTTTACGGTCTGTTGCTTCTGCCTGGCGATTGGCAACGCCTCCGTTTTGGCCGACCCGCCTCTGTGTACGACGCACTTCTTCGATTGGTACGTGGTCAGCGACCAGCGGCCTTTGGCACAGCAACAGCGTCTTTGGACGTATCGTGTCGATTGGCAAGCGTTCGGCATCACACCGGAGGAGATCGGCAACAGCGTACACTACTACGAAGTGCAATTTCGCAAGATCCTCGACGCGGGATTCGACGGCGTCCACTACGAATGGCACAACAACAATCCCAAACCGCAGTTCATCGAAGCCGCAAAGAAGCTCAGGTTGCCGCTGGCCATGTTCTACGACATGCAGATCCGCTTTGCGGGGCGACCGTCTTTCATCACACCATCGGACGAATTTGCGAAACAGGTCGTGCAAGATGTGCTGAGCTTCTATGGTAGCGTGCCGAAATCGCTCTGGTTGCACGACCGAAACGGGAAGCTCCCTATCGTCGTCTACGGCTACGCATTCGATCAAACGGTCACAGATCCGAAACGCTGGGACAAGTTCTACCGAGCCATCATCAAAGGCATCCAGGACGGACTCGACGAGCAGATCGTGTTTCACTGGACAAACACCAACACGCCGCAACAGATGTACGGCTATCAGCACTTTCCGGAGATCCAGAGTTACATCTTCAACGAGGTCAGCGGTCAGACGCAAGCCAATGCGCACTGCGTCACTTTCGTTGTCCATTACGACGACCTGGGCGTCTCGTTTGCGCGAAAGGGACCCCGAGCACGACGGTGGATCCGCAACGATATCCGCTACCTGCAAGAAGCCCTTTGGCTGGCCAAGCACACAGATCCGGATTTGGTGTTCAACTATGGATGGAACGAGCTATACGAAGGCGAACACCTGCTGCCCGACGATCACTGGGGCACATGGCGATACGAACTGGCATCGGCGATGGTGAAGGCCGTCAAGAGCGAAACCAAGGCAGACCTGCCACGTGCGCTGATCATCGCCGACGATTTTCTGCCCGCTTTGCACAACGCCCCGCCGGACAAAGCTGCCATGTTACGGCGCGAGATGAATCTGCTTACGCGACTGCGCGCCTTCGTTCCGCAGGCCGAGGTAGTCCTGCCCGGCGCCGAGTTTGATTCGTCGGAGTACGAACTCATTTTCAGCCTGAACATGGCGAAAGGCGAAAACGAGGAACAAGCGCTGGCCAAATGCGGACGACGGGTCGTCTACATGAATTCCGACGTCAACAAAGACAGCCCTATGACGCGGTTGTTCACCTCGCAGTCGCGCCGGCAGCTCCAGCGGCCGGATCTTGGTCCCATCAACGAATATGTCGTCGCCACGCACAAGACCGACGTCGATCTGACGCGATTCCCGTTCTTGAGCTTTCGATACCGAAACACTCCTGGCGTGCTGGTCCACATTCGCTACTACGGCTTGAACGCCGCTGGGCAGGAAGTCCCGGCCTGGTACGAATCCAGTCCCACCGACGACTGTCAGACGCAAGGCAAATGGGTAGAACAGCAGGTCAATGTGGCGGAGATCGCGAAACGCGGCGCCGGACAGGACATCGCTCTACTGACGCGCATCGAGATCATCCTGGACGACCTTGAGAAGAATGGCGAGTTCTCACTTGACATCGACTACCTTCGCATGACCGACCGGGAAGGCAACGCGACATGGGAGCACGAATTTGACGGCATCGCCGGATGGACCTTCGGTGCCAGCTTTGCCGGAGCACCGAATGCCGCGTCGCGATTTGGGTTCTCGGCGAAAGAAGAAGACGCACGAACCATCGGCCACATGACGCTGACTGCGATCTCGAGCGACGCTCTGATCGGCCCCATCGACGAAGCAACGCGACACATCAAACCGCGAGAGGAGGTTCACGTATTATACGATTCGGACTTCAACGGCGTGAGCATACCGATCGTGCTGCACCGCGACGACTGCTACTACCTGAACACATATTCGCCCACGGAGGACTGTTGGAAAGCACTGATGCCGAAGCTACTCGGCTCCACACTGAATCGAGGCGTGACCTTTCGATCCTACTCACACGGCGTTCAAGCGAACGGCATGACATCGCAGACCGACGACCAATGGACGATCATCCAGGAAGAAGAGTTGCCGATTGACCGAATAAGAATGGCAGCACCGCCCGAATTAGATCGTGCGCTACCGTTCACGCTGCCAGCCAGTTCCCGCCCCCTTTCACTTCGAGTGATTCAGGGCAGTCGACAAACCATCCCGTTTCCCGATCCTGACTCGAAGCCCCCAACAATCACACTTGAACCCGGCGAGGTGATAGAACTGGTGCGCGGTGAATGATCGACGTAGCCTCGTGATTTGTGGCCCGAGAGGCACGGGCAAGGCAAGAAAAACTGATTTGAAACGTACTGAGATTGGCAAAGAGGTCAGCCATGAATACAAGCAGGCCTGACAAATGTTCTCGCAGTTCAACAACCGGCGAAAACCGCATTTTGCGAGGTTCTTGCACCGGCAACCACGCATTCGTTTCTGAGCACTGCTTGGTTCGACCCTCGAAGCCTACCGTTCCGACGCAGTGGCATTGGCCCGTTATCGTTTTGGCAATCGTTGTCTCGTGTGGGCTGCTGACAGTCTGGAGCACGCCAAGCGAAGCGCAAGAGCGCGACACAACTCAAGCGCAAGAGGACACCCAATTCGAACGTGTCGATGACTCCTCGAGCGAGTACGGCGAATCCTCGAGTGAGTATGGTGAATCTGGGGACGAGTTCTCTTTTGAGTTCGGCGAGGGGTCCGAGGACTACTCGCCCCGGTATCAGAGTTCCGATTTCGAGGATCTGCCGCCAGCCATGCAGGCCCTCGTGATTATCATCTGCGTGTTGTTTCTTCTGGTAATGGTCGGTATCACGATCTTCATCCTCTACCTGCAGTACAAGCTCCTGGATGCCATTCCGCCACAGCACCGGTTTATGGAACCGGGCATGGTCTGGCTATTGCTTATTCCGTGCTTCAACCTGATCTGGAATTTCTTCGTCTTTACGCGCATTCCCAAATCGTACCAGCACTATTTCTACGCTCACGGACGCACCGACGTGGGCGACTGCGGGGCCACGCTCGGCATCTGGTATTCCGTCTGCGCCGTGCTGGTTTCGATACCCTGTCTGAACTACATCACGGGCATTTTCTGTGGGCCGGCAATGCTTGTGTTGATAATCATCTATCTCCTGAAACTCCACGAACTCAAGAGACAAATACCGTTGGACAAGGCGGCCCCAGCCATGAACGCCCAGAATCCCTACGCCATGTAGTGCGAGCTGGACGCGGATGTATCGGCGGCGAATGCCGCTGATGCTATCTGATTGACGAACCGACATGACGGTTATCCAGGAAAGAAGAGTTGCCGATTGACCGCATCCGAATGGCAGCGCCGCCCGAATTAGGTCGTGCGCTACCGTTCACGCTGCCAGCCAGTTCCCGCCCCCTTTCACTTCGAGTGATTCAGGGCAGTCGACAAACCATCCCGTTTCCCGATCCTGACTCGAAGCCCCCAACAATCACACTTGAACCCGGCGAGGTGATAGAACTGGTGCGCGGTGAATAGACGCAGTTTGGAACGCGGATTTGTGTGGCCGGCGCCGGACCGAAGGGAAGCCCCGGTCCTGGAATCTGCGGGGTACCGCGTTTGACGGCCACGCCCATCCGGCTCGGCACAGCATACAAGGTTCTCTCGGAATTCCTGTCAGGTTTCTCACTCCGCTTGCGTTTATCAGGTAGGCCGAGAATCCGGGATTTGCTGTGAGCTGCCGGACCCTAAGCAGTGCTTAGAGACAAATGCGCGGTTCGCGATGCTGAAATATGGGAAATGCAACGATCTTCGGCAATTCAACCGTGCAAACATTGATCAGGTCCGCTTAGTGCTTTGGCAAAGCTCGTAGGGTAGCGAAACTCGCCAGTAGTTTCGGCTGCCCCGAGCATTACTCGTAGAGGGCCAACTCCAGATTCTCCAAATCGGCAACCGGGTCGAGTTTCGACTGGCACATTGGCGGCCCGGACCGCGATGAACTGATCTTGGGCGAACGATCATTCAGGTAGCCCTGAATCGTCGAGGCCCGTGGCGGACTCGGGATCCTGCGAAGGTGACTTTTCAGGGAGTCCATATCTCGCCACACTGGAGGATAGAGAATAATTGCACAGCGCTGCAAATTCACTAGCCCGAAGCGCAAGCGAGGGATTTGCCGCAACGTGTTCCCTACCGTGCGGGTGGGGGAGCTCTGGCACACTAAAGCGGC
>CAZUAH010000017.1:31203-61489 GCA_964617665.1 uncultured Pirellulaceae bacterium | reverse complement strand
CTAGCGCCAAAACGGCTAATCTCTCCTACTGGTAAACTCTACATTGACAGACCACTAGTCCCCGGCTCGCCGCCTCTCTCTAGCTCTCTCCCCCACGAAACGCGGGGGAGAGAGGACAAGAGACGACAGCCATCGGATGCTGTGTAGATACCGTCGGTCAGGAGGCCGGGCCATTATGATGTCGTGCGCGACTTCGCAGCAGAAGCAGGAAGCCGCCAATCATCACCAGTTCGACGGCCGTTACAACGATTGACGCTTCCAGGCCGAAGTCGCCGCCAGTTAGCCATGTTGGCGCCCCGTCATTCGCGCGAAGCCGAATGACGCCTTCGACTGCGATGCCGCTGATGGGCAAACTGAGCAGGATGCCTTGTGCGAAGTTCCAACTGAAGTGCAGAGCGGTGGGAAACCAGATGTTCCTGCTGAGCATGTAGGCCAACGCCAGAATTACGCCGGCCCCAAACATATTGACTGGAACGATGGCGGACGACCAAACATGCGGATTCAGCGAGTGCGCCAACCAGAAGAAGAACGATGTGAAGATCACGCCAACGACGGGCCGGCGGATGTCCAGCAGATTCTGCAGGAGATAGCTCCGAAAGACTACCTCCTCGGTGAACGCCATTAGAATCAGCGTCGGAACAAGAACACCGGCAATGACCGAGAAACCGGCGCCCGTCATGGTGAAGCCGCCAGCCGCAGCGACGGCGCCTGCGGCCGCGACAATGGGCAACAGGCCTACGATCAAGCCGAGGATTACGGACCGCCATGTCAAACGAACAAAGCCCATCGACGCAATGCTGCGCCGGTCAAGGTACTTCCGGCAGATGATCACCCACGCCAGCATGACTGCCGTTGTCGGAAGGGCCGCCACGGCCATGATGTGCGGCGTATACTGCTCGATTTGTTTTTCGAGCGAGTCGAGCTGCTGAAAGGCTTCGGGACCCTGAGTGACGATCAACCATATGCCCGCCGCGATTCCCCCGACGACGCCGATTGCCAAGTTGATAATGACGAAGCCTGCCCCGAAGATCAGAAACCGCCAAACGGTTCGCAGACGCTGCGTCTCGTCTAGAAAGAAGCCCGGCTCGCCGGCCACCACCGCCGGCACGATTTCAGCCTGCGGGACGCTGTCGTCGTCAGCCGCATCGATTGGGTCGTCTGGAGTCGCATTCATCAGGCTATATCCGGTGATCGACGTTAAACATCATTCTTGCTCTGCCTGTTGGTCGTCCTGGATGCTCATAGTCAGCTTCATCGTGCCAGTGGCGTGCCCAACCTTCTCTGCATCCTGGTAGAGATCAAAGCCTACGTCGATGTGAAGGTCGGCTGAGAGCCATTCACGCCGGGCAACATCATAGACCTGACTACCACGCACTGCATGGACTGCGTTTCGGATTTCTAGTATGCCTTGTTTGCCGCTTCCCGTCAGTTGCCCAGAGACTTCGACATCTACCTTATCGTGTTCCGAGCGGTTCCCGACGATCTTGTACTGGAGATTGCCCCGTGTGAAATTCCCATTCCCCATCGAGATGGCGCAGGGAGCCTCCCACGTGTCAGTGCCGGGGAAAGGCGGGTGACAGATACGAGTGTTTTCAACGACTCCATTTGCGAGCGTATCCTTGGCGCCCGCGTTTGCCGAATCGGTTCGTTCTACTTTCCGGCCCCAATCGTCGATGCGAATATCGCACAATGGCTTCTCATGCGAGTCGATCAGCAACTGTTGAAGTTCGGGGTTCGCCTCCTCGAATGCAATATCGGTAAGCCCCTCCTGATTCCGCATCGAGAAACGCTCTCGACTCATGGTCGTCTCCATCACCAATTGCCCGTTCATTTCTGCCGAGACTTGTTGGGAGGCCACAAACAACTGCTGTACGTTTCCCATTCTCTTCCACCGATACTGAACCAGTGTATTTGCTATCACGGCCAATTCGGGAGTCTCCTGGATTTTGGTCGTGATATCCCCTTTGATTTGCATGCGAAAGCGGTGTGAAGACTCGGGGATTGCCACAGACAGTGGCTGAAGTTTGGAAGGTTCCGTTTCACCGACAGTGGAACCCTGTTCGGGCTGTGCTGGCGGGGCGGGTTCGGTGGCCGCCGGAGCGCTTTCAGGCTGCACCGGCGGAATTGCTTGAGGCTCCGCATTCGAGTTGCATCCCAGCAGCAACGTTAGGGCGGCTGCAGATAGGTGGCTGGCAGCCGATACTAAAAAAAGGCGTTTCCACGAACGTACCATAACTCGCATCCTCTCAGAGGGACCTGTTGTGCTGAATACGCTCAAATCCTCAAGCCAAGATAGACGGCAACCCAGCAGCGGTCGAGCGCAGCTGCTATTACGACGCCGGCCACCATCATTGCCGACCCGCGACAATACGTCCACTAGTTGCCAAACCAAAGGCCACCGAGGCGGGCTCGGAGGGGAGCATATGCCTCCTTTTAGGAGGCCTCCTCATGCCGCCGGCTCTGTCGGCGGTCACTTATTGTCTTCAACCGAACGTTCGCTCTTGCTGCGAAGCACGTCCGGTTGGAGAATTAAATGCTGCCCCACGCGGGTTTCCTTCGTTGAAGGCGCCATTGGAAAAACTGAACGTTGGGTGACACAGATGGAAGTGTCCAGTCAAGATTGTCTGAAATTCGAGTCCGTGCCGTTGGTCTTTCGGTCCGACGACGATGGGCCTGTGCGCAAACATGTGAATGTTGTCGTTTCACCGGGCTCCTTGACATGTCAACATTCCGCTGCTTACGGGCATGGGTCCGTCGAACACACATTTTCGTTTTTCCTCTGTGATCTGCCCTCGGTGTTGTTCTTTCCTCGGTCATGGTTTGCCGCGTCGTTCGCGCGTCCGCTCCCAATCCGCCCCAAAGACTTGGCTCTTCGTCATCTCCCGCCAAAACGAAACCGCCTAACAGTATCGCCGCCGTGGCCATTGGATTTCGTCGTACATCTTTACGACAGCGCCGACTGTGAAGTGCAGACGATCATGGAACGGTTTCTGTGCAACGCGGGCCAACCATGCTCTTGTCAGTGACAGCCAACACCACATGCCGGCGAATAAGACGAAAAACTCCTTCTCGCTACTCGCAATGTGGGCACAATGTTAGAATGACGGATGATTTGGCGCCCGATCGGTTGCCTGAGCCGAATGGGAATTGTCGGTAAAGTCACATCGCATCACATCTGACTAGCAGGATCAGTGGGAGGGACAACACAATGATCGGTCGCAAGAACTACGTGGTACTCCTTTTGGTGATTTCCGTCACCACTACCGCTCTGGCCGGCATTTCGCGAGCGGCGGAAGGCGAGTCGAAGGAAACGCCTGCGGCGAAGTTGAAACGTACGTTCTCGAAGCTGGATCGCGACGGCGATCAGCAGCTCTCGTTGCCCGAATTCTTAAAGCACCCAGCCACCAAGCCTGAGGTGGGCAAACGGGATTTCCGGCTCTTCGATCAGGACTCGGACGAAGCCCTTTCCCTGGACGAATTCTCGACGGCTCCGACGGCAATTGCGGCTCAGCATCGCGGCGTCTTGCCCGACCCTGTGATGATGCTCGTCGACAAGGCCGTTGTGGCGATGGACGCGTCATTTGAGGACTGGAAGGAAGACCCCGATGCTGAGATCAACGCATTCCAGTTCGTCAACGCGTTTGCAGCGACCCTCGACATGGGCGTCAGGAACTCCAACCTGCGCGAGGCGGATCAGAACGGCAATGGCCGCGTGAGCCGCGCCGAGGCTCGCCGGTTTCTGGAGATTCAGGTTGGTATACGACGCAGCGACGGGAAGCTGCTGCGCGAACCGGGTGGACGTGTCTGCAACTTCATGCTGTACGAGCATATCGACTTGAATGGCAACGATCGACTCGAACGCGACGAATTCGTGGAACGATCGTACCTCAAGGAAAGAGCTCCCGGAGTGTTCGAGAAGAAGGATGTAGACGGCGACGAATCGTTATCGTTCGATGAGTGGTGTGGTTTGCCGGGCCCAGGGTATATCGATCCTGTAAACGACTTCCGAAAGATGGACACGAATCTGGACGCTCGCGTCGATCCGCAGGAGTTGGCGGCTGGCACGCCCGAGTGGAAGAAGAATATGGCGGCCAATGTGTTTCCCGGATTCGATGCGGATAAGGACGGCAAGCTGTCACTGGCTGAGTACCGCCTGACCATGCAATCCAACCCGGTAGTCCGCTGGCAGCACGTCATCCGCGAAGAGGACGGCGACGGAAAGCTGGCTTTCACGGACTTCGAGTTTGGGTCGTCGCAGTTTCCGCTGCTGCGTTGGCTCTGCTTTCAACGCTTGGATGTGAACAACGACCAGGCACTCGACACCGACGAGTTCGTCTTCAATATGAGAGAGCCGGACCGGTTCTTTGTGATGAACGAAGACGGCACGGGTTGGAAGATGCTGTTCCAGTTCAAAGGGTATGCGGCATGTGGCTCGCCCGCGGTGTCTCCGGACGGAAAGCAAATCGCGTTCGACGCGTGGTCGATCAATCCACGGACATCCGCAGCGATGTTCATCATGGGCATCGAAGGCGGCCCTCCTCGCGAGCTGGTTAACGGCGCGATGCCCACCTGGTCGAAAGACGGGACGATGCTGGCCTACTCGCGCAGCGGTGTTGCGGTCATCGCGGCCGACGGAAGCGAGACCAGGGGTATTGATCCGGGGGGCTGGGGAGCTCAGTGGTCGCCGGACGGAAAGGAGATTGCCTACACGGACGACAATGAAATCAAAGTATTCGACGTCCAGACCGCGGCCGTCCGCACGGTGCTGGCGAACGACGCTCACGATTACAGTCGGTTCTATTGGAATATGACTTGGTCCCCGGACAGCCAACGCTTGTGTTTCAAAGCGACCAAGGCCAACGGCACCAACGATGTCGCCACTGTGTACACCACGGACGAACCAAGACTCAAGGCCCATCTTTCAACAGACAAGAACGTGAATGCCGACTTCGCGTGGCATCCCAACGGAGACCGCATCGTGTTCGCCATGCATTGCGAGGAACGGAAATGTATGCAGCTATATCAGTTGGATCCGAATCGGGACGATCCCCCGAAGCTCGTCGCCGGCCAGGACAAAACCGGCAACCACAGCGACGTGTGTTGGACGCCCGACGGCAAACAACTGATCGTCGTAACGGGGAATTTCTGAGGTAGAATCCTCGCCACACGGGGAAATCGCGACGGTCTATCCGCGCGAGCCCGACGTAAGCTGCATCAAGCGTCGACAAGTCCCTCCGCGCGAAGTCGCCTGCCGACCTCACGGAAGGTCGCGGCCTCTGGCGGGTTGATCGACCCGTCGGGCAACGGTCCGGTGTTCAGCAGCAGGTTGCAGTTCGATGCCCAGGCGTCTTTGAGCATCGTCATCACTTCGTCGGGCTTGCGGAGCTTGTCGGTGTCGGCCTCCTTGTAGCCCCATACGCGAGGCTGCAGCGTGTCGCAGATCTCGTTATGCTTGCTCTTGTTCGACTCCCAAGCCTTCTCCGCCACGTGTGCCCACTTGGGGGCCATCTTCTTCACGCGGTCCACCAACGAATGGCCGCTCCGCTCGGGCGCTGCAAAGTCCTCCGCGCCGCTGGCCCCTTGCTTGAAGGAGATCAGCACCTGCGGCTGCAGCGATCGTACCAGCGCGTATGTCTCGTCGATTGGGAACAGGTCCGGTCTGGCGTAGAAGCCCATGATCGGGTCGAACCAAATGCCAGCCAAAGGCCCGTAATTGGTCAGAAGCTCGCGCAGTTGGGCGTGAACGAAGTCGACGTACCTGCGGAAGTCCTCGTTCTTCCGCCATTTGTATTGCGCGGGGCGCGTTTGGTAAGCCGGGCGTGCGGCGCTCCATCCGGCTTCGCGGTCATAGAACCACGGATGCCACCAGTCGGCCGCGTACGAGTAGTATAGGAACAACCCGAGATCCTTCCTGTGGCACTGCTCGGCCAATTCGGCAATCAGATCGCGCTTCGCCGGTGAGGCCTTGGCGTGGTAATCGTTCTGGGCCGTCTCGAACAAGCTGAACCCGTCGTGGTGCCGTGAAGTGATGTTCACATACTTCATCCCGCCAGCGAGCGCCATGTCGGTGATGAGGTCGGCGTCGAACTTCTCGGCGGTGAATGTGTCCTTCAGCTTCATGTATTCCGGAATCGGAATCTTCTCGCGGAGCATCACCCACTCGCCACGCGCCAATTGGCTGTAAAGCCCATAGTGCATGAACAGCCCGTACTTGGCATCCGCGAACCAAGATCGCGCCGCTGCGCGAGGGTCTTCAGCATACTGTGTGGCATAGTCCTTCAGGTAACCTGGGACGTTTCCGCCCTCCTGCTTCTGATCGCCCAATGCGTTGCGGGGCAAGAGTGCAGCGGCCGTTGCCGTCCCAGCAGCTTTGATCCAGTCACGACGACCGATACGGGGATGAGAATCGTTTTGCATATCCGATCTCCTTAAGATCGCGGAAAGACGCGTCGAAGAGCAGCACTCAACCTAGAGGCCGACTACGACACCGTCAAGGCGACGGTGCGCTTGCGAGAGTGAACTGTTCAGGGTGTCTCGAAATCAATCTCGCACGCGGGGTTTGGCCCTATCCGTTGCCGCCGGCCGTTTGGCGCGGTCGGTAACCACGGGGCGCTTCGCTCTGTCAGTAACCGCCGGACGCGGTTGCTTGGGACCAAGGCTCAAAACGTAACCGTCAAGCGTCGTGACGATCAGTTGGCCGTCGCGTCCTACGGCCAATCCTTCGGGAAGCGGTTCGAAGGGCAAGTCGTGACGCCAGAACCAGATGGGCACGCCGTCCGCCGCATTGAAAGCGATCACTTGCCATTGCGGATGGGCGCGAGCCCGGTTCTGGAATTGAACGATTGCCGCGACACGGTCCGGCGTCGCCGCCAGCGCGAGCACCTCGAACTTATTGGGGCTGTCCAGATCCGTCTTCCACCGTGCTGCGCCGTCAGCCTCGAAGGCCTGGGCAAAAGTAAACCAGCGTCGCACTTGCGGATTGGCACGATCCGGAGGCGGAAAGCCCTTCTGGATCCGGTCCAACGCCTTTGTCATTTCGTAACAAGCCAGCTTTCCGTTGCGGAAGTCGATCATGGCCAGCAAATCGTTGTTCCACGCGGGCGGGATGCCACCGAAATTCAGCGGGACAGGACGACCGTTTCTTGCCAGCACAAAACTGTCCTTGTTCGCAACGTTGCGAGGCGAGGCATACATGATGCGACCGCCGGTCAGGGGATACTCGTCGTGGACCACACCCACAAACTTGCCGTGGTTGGCCTTTGGATTACCTTGGGCGAAGGACTGGTTGAGACACTTGCCCGTGGCAAGATCGAATGCCGCCGGCGAGACCTGGTTGCCTCCGGCCATCAGCAGCCGGTCACCTTGGATCGTCAGGTTGCCCTGAGCGCTGACGCCCTTGCGAAGCTCGGGATTCAGGTGGCCACAACTGTTGTTCTGCCATTTGATCTTGCCCGTCTTGGCGTCTAACGCATACACATACGTGCCATCGTGGTCGACGATGCCGGCGGCGAAATAGGCGATACCGTCCTGCACTAGAACGCCCGTGTTGACCGGCCACGTCGAACAGAGATTCCCATAAATCATGATGTGGCGTTCCACCGGCGCGGCGCGGAAACGCCAAAGAAGTCGACCGGTTGCCGCCTCTAGCGTGTAGACGTAGCCGTCGCCGCTGCCGACAAGGACGCGGCCTTCCCACACGGTGGGCGAAGCCTTGATCGGGCCGGCGGTAGCGATCTGCCAGCGAAGTTGTCCCGTCTTCGCATCGATGGCGCGAACCAAGCCATCGTCGCCCGCGACAAAGATCATACCACCTGCCGTGACCGGTGGAGTGGGCACGCATGGGCTTTCGGGTGCATACGCCCACATGGAAACACCGGAGGGCGCGCCTTGCGGATTTGCGTTTGCCAGACGGGCGCTGGTGGATGCCGTGCGATAATTGTCTGCCCGATAGGTGGGCCAGTCGTTCTCGGCCATTTTGAACGGTGCAATGTTGTCGATGTCCCCCTCGCCGACTTGAAGTCGCCCTTCCTCGGTGGCCACGTAGTCAAAACGGAAATCACCGGCGGAACACTTGGCGATAGCGCCTATCAGCGAAAGGTTACAGTCACAGGCCCACGGGCCGAGGTATAGCAGCCCGTTTGCAGGTAGAGCACCATCTAGACATGCAGGCCGTGCGGAACCATCCACCAGGACCTTCTTGCTTTCTCGATCGAATCGCAAAGTGCCTTCGCCACGCACAAACATGGAATCGGGGCACGCGGTCAGCCGGGTACAGCCTGCCTTGCGGAAGTTGAACTCTTCGCTGATTTCGCCCGACACGGGATCCACCACAGCATGCGTGCCGCCCCTTCCCACGCCCAAAATGGCTTTGCCATCGACGTAGATTGCGTTGGGATTGTTGGTGATCTTCTTCTTGGTCCAGAGCAGCGATCCGTCCTCGGTGGAGACGGCGGCCACGTTCATTCGCGTTTGGCCCTGGACAATCAGGGCGTCCGGCGTGGCCACGGCCAGGCAAGCGCTGCGGAATCCGGGCGTTGACGTGAGGCCTCGCCCAGGTTGTTCGATCAACTCGCGCACCTTAGGCTCCGAGTTGGTCCAAATCGTATCGCCTGTGGACGCCTCAAGACAGCGAAGATGCTTGTCCGGGCAGTACAGAAAGACCTTGTTGTCCCGCATGGCCATCGCCCGAGAGTCGATAAGATCCTTCTCCTCGTGTTTCCAGAGGACGAACTTGTCGGCGACGTTGTAGGCCGCAAGGGTATTGCCGAAACCCCAGGGCACGTGTGGGCGCGCGTAATAGCCGCGACTCAAATCGGCCCAACTCCAGCCACCGAACGTGCGGTCGCCCTTGATGATCTTGGCGTCGCCGCCTTTGGGGCCCGCCATGACGTAGAAGACGCCGTCTACGAATGCCATCCATTTCCATTCGCCATCGACGCCGGGAATCTTGATACGTCCCTTTTCTTCGCCGGTAGCGGCGTCCAGCATCAGACATCCGTCGCCGTCCAGCAGATAGAAAATATCTACGGTGGCAACAAAGGCGGAGCGGTGGGAGAGGAAGTTGTCGGGCAGCTTACGTTGCCAAAGAACGGTGCCGTTGTAGCCGTTACGCGCGATCAGTTGATTGACCATGTCCCACTCGCGCCGATGGTGAGCGATATGGCCAGTGGCGACGAAGGTACGACCGCCGGCAGCCGTGGTGATTGACGGCATGCCGATGTAAAACGGTTCGGCCATGAATTGCGTCATGTAAGGCGCTTTGATGACATCGTCGGAGGATACCGGATTGTTGTCCGGGCCGTGCTCCCAATGCGTCCACTCGTCGACACCCTCGCGCGCCGGTTTCCTTAGGATGACCAATGTCTTTGTGGACGCGGGTAACTTCTCGATTCCTGGCGCGGAGGCCCAAACCGCGAGCTTATCGACAAACTCATTCGACAGTCCTTCGGTGGAAGCCTTGCCGACAACAGCCACACCAAGGGGTCGCAACACGCGCAGCACTTCCTCGGCGGACAACTTGGCCAAATCGCTGTCGGTGATCTTCGTTGCAAGCAAGAGATCAACCGTGTTGTCGGCGTAAGGGAGCTTGTCTAACGAGCCCTGCTCGACAACGACACGATCAATGCCAAGCTTTGCCTTGGCGGCGACCTCACGCAATCGAGCGATGGTCTCGGCATTTGGGTCGCGAACGTGAATCAGAAAGTCGCCCGAATGAACGAGCTTCAGGGCCGCCTCGTCATCAAAGCCCAAAACGGCACAGATTCCACGGTCGATTCCCGAATCGTTGATAACCTGCTCGACGACGGCCGCGGAACTCAACTCCGCAGCATCGGTCCTTTCGGCCAACATCATGAAGACACTGATGCCACCGAACGCGTAGCACGTCCAAGTGGAGAGGCGGCAGGATCTGGGCATTGAGTGTTCCTCCTTTGATCGATAACGGAATGCGCGGTACGCGTCTATCGTAACGGCTCATAAAACAGCAAACCACTGCGGCGGGTGAAGATTCTCTCTGGTTGTGACGTCTCCAAGTCCTCGTGCATGTGACAGGCTCGTATCCGACCATTGAAGGGCATAATGTCCAAACACCAACTGACGCGGTCGGCTGCCTGCCATCTATCGAACATACCGCACCAAGTCAGAAGCCAAGAACTGCGACATTTCGCATGGGCAGCGGCATGCATGCCTGACGACGATCGTGTCAACAAGGAGGACAAATGTGAGTCAGCGACTTTCCGGTTTGGCGTTCGTCTCCGCCGGGTCTGACGCTTCCGCTCGTCTCTACCGATGCGTGTTCATGACCTTGGTGACATGTTCCGCCAGGAATCGACCCAGGGCGTCGGCTGGTTCGCCGCCAAAGTGGACGTTGGCACCGGCCCACCATTCCTTGAAGAGATCGTTCTCGTTATCTTTCACGAACTGCCACTGATCACAGACGGTGATTTGCGGATGCCGCTTGACGATTTCCATCGCCCACGGGTTCAGGTACTTCTCCATCACGCCTGAGGTCCTGCGAGGCGCTTTGCCGTCCTTGGTGAGTTCGCCCGCTGGCGGGAAGCCTCTGGGCACCGGACAGGTCGTGACCCAAATAAGTTTGGCGCCGGACTTTTTCAGTTCCTTGATCACCGCTTCCAGATTGGACTGATAAGTCGCTTTGTCCTTGCCAGCATCCCAGTGGCCGAAATTGAGGCTGATCACGTCCCAGTGCCGGCCCTTTTCATCATAGACTCCCAGCCATTCCACGATTTCGTTCTTCCCTTTGCCGGAAGGGCCACAGTTTGTCGGCGGATGGTGGATGTTGAACTTGCCGTTCAGCGCGTCGCGTAATCCTCTGCCGTAGTTGCCGGAAATGGAGTCGCCAATAAACAGGTAGCGAGGCAGCTTGGGATCGTCGCCGGCGGTTTGATCGCCAATCGGCAAGACGTGAATCTCGTCCGCAACGATGACGTCGCCTTTCTTCCGCCCGATCACGGTGGCGCGATTCACGAACGGCTTGCAGCCTTCGGTGCCGATCACGTTGAAGAGCAACGCATTGGTTTGCCCACCCTTTTTCAGCGATACTTCATATTTCTTTCCGTTGATGCTGAACGTGCGCGGTTTGGTGGTCGGATCCCACAAGCCGACGAATCGCGGATCGGCTTCCGTCGGCAGTTGCTCCGCATTTGGCTTTTCGCCAAAACGCAGCACCAATCCGAACTCTGCGATCCAGTTCTCCTCGTCAGCTACCTTCAATGCCGTTTCGCGCTGCTGGCCGCCACGGACGCTCTTAATGCCGGTGATCGGCCCTGATGTCAGTGGAAAGTCGATGGTTTGAATCGACGAGTGAATCTTGTATTGCAGCACACCGTTCTTCAGGTTGCCGAACTGACGCGTGTTCACTTCCAGCGCGACTTCGGTCTTGTCTGTCCACTGGATTTCGAACTGTCCTTCGGGATTCCGGACGTACATCCCGTCGTTGTCGCGCAGGACGATCAGGCCGGAGACGGTAACGGTCTCGTCTTTCGGCTGTGCATTGGCGGGAAGGCAAACGCTCAGTCCAAGGAGTACGCCAAGTATCAAATGCCTGACAAAGACGTGAATCATGAATTCACCTTTCTGTGCCTAATAGACCCGAGAAAGTGTGTATTTCGGGATCGCCCAGACTTCTGAGACGCCGACGCCTGCGGCTTGCCGTTAAACAGGTCGTCATGAGCCTACGGCGTCGTACATCTGCCTACATGACGTCCGAACCTATCATTCGTGGATGTGGGTATCAACGATGGTGGGAATTCATCGAGCGGCTTTTGGAGGCCGTGTCTTGCAGAAGTCGCCAGCACATACGCGATATCGAACCCGCCGAAATCCGCGAACAGTTGATTGATGGAAGCAAGAAGTCAGATCTGCTGAAGCAGCGGCTGGAACCACCAGGCCAGTAGTGGCCAACCGAGCGTCTTGAACGTCACAACGGGGATTGCACATCCCCACTCAAGGGCTCACGTTATTCTCCGCTGTGTCGGCAAGCATGCTGTCCAAGTCCGATTCCAACTCGCGCCATCCGCTGCCAGAGTGAACTCGCCAGAGCCACAGCTTTCCGCCAACAACGAGTTTCGTTTCTTGGCTGTGACCATCGGTGGACTCAAGGAGATATCCCCGTGCCTTTGTGATCTTCAGAGTATCAAGCAAGGGACTATCGTCGCCTTGCAGGTCACTACCGTCAGAAAGCGTTACGGGGATTCTCATTGCGCCCATGCCCAGATTGGGATGCAGATAGCCGTTGCCCTCCTCCACTTGGCACAAGAGTCTCAGATCAACTCCGATTCGGTTGCCAATGTCGATAACTCGCTCGTCAGCGCAACGGATCTCGCGGTGAACCGTCTTCTTTAGGTAGGAGGGTGCGTCGGTCCAACGGATTTGCCCTCCCAAGACGACGTTTGCCTTCTTGTTCGATGAACGCGCATTACTGAGCCATTCGGGCTGGCATCTGGACAATGCGAATCCGGCAAGGAACCCCGAACCGAACAGCGCAATAGCCATTAGTACAGCAACACTGCGACGACAATTCACTGTCAGTGATCCTTTCGCGGAATGGCGCCTGCTTCCACCACCAGCCGACTCAGAGCTTCGTACGGCTGCGCCCCGACCAAGGCTCGACCGCCAGCCAAAAACGTCGGAACCGCAGTGACGCCAGATTCGCGTGAGCGCTGCCAGTCGGCGTCGACGGCAGCTTTGAAAGACCTATTCTCCAGAGCGTTGCTAGCGTCGTCTTGGGGCAAACCAATTTGACGAACAACATCAAGCAACACCTCCGCTTTCGCCAGATTGAGCCCGTCGACAAAATAGGCCCGGTACAGTGCGTCGTGGATCGTCTCGCCGTCCGGCTGTGTCTCGGCCCACGCTGCCAACTCTTGGGCCAGCCGACTGTTGTACGTCATCCTGCGATCGCTATAGGGCAAGCCCTCCTCGGCCATCAATTCTGCGAGCCGGGCTTGTGCGGCGTCGATGTCGAAGTTGCGGCCAGCAAAAAGCTGCTCCAACGCCAGGCCATCTTCGGGTGTATCCGGATGCAGCGGAAAATGCGTGATCTTCAGCCGGATGTCGTATTCGGACTGCAGGCGTTCTGTACGGACCGTACAGAGGTAACACCACGGTCAGATGTAGTCGGTGAACATTTCGAGAGTGACGTGGGACACGGCAACGCTTCCTCATGCTACAATCGAAACGAAAGGCGGACGTCGTCGGACGAAGGATACAGTCTAACGCAATTCGACACTGCGTCGTAATCCCACCTCATTCCGGAGAGCGTAATCATGAAGAAGCGAGTATTGACGCCGCAACAAGTGAGTCGTCGCGAGTTCCTGGCTGCCTCGGCAGCAACGGCCGGCGGGATGCTGATGCCCGGCGCACTTGCCATCGGTGCTGAGCCAGGCTCGATTCCGCCCGATTGCCCCTCGACGGATCACTTCTGGTACCGCCTGCAACCAGAAGGTCCGTACATCGACACGCAACGGGACAATAAGGCGTTCGGGTTCACGGACGACACTATTTTTCTGTCGGAAGACAACGGCAGCACTTGGCCATACAGCTCCGCGTTTCCCAACGCCAAGAACATAACGTTTAGTTGCATTCTGAAGAACGGGAATATCCTGTTTGCCACTCGTGCAAAGATATATCTTAGCGCGGACAATCTGAAAACGTACAAGCAGATCACAGTGAAGGATGCCGAAGGCGCCGATTACATCCCCCATACACCGAAGAACCCAGACTACCCTGGCTGGTACTTCCATCCGCTAGACGGCGTTCATACGTGGGATGTGAATGGCGTGGAGATGCTTGTGTGGGGCAACTACTGCAACGTCCTAGGCGGCGCGGTCCCGGTTAACATTTTCTACTCGACCGACAGTGGGCAGACGGTGAAGATCGCGTATGCCTTTGGACAGAACCCTTACTATCGGGATAACGGCTCGCGCGGAGGTTCGACGGGCACGCTGCTAGGCGATCCCGATAACCCGGTCATTTGCCGCCACATGCACTGCGTGGCGTACAACCCCGTGGAAAACGCGTTCTACGCCTGCACGGGCGATCGCGAGACGCCCGAGGGGCACGAGTGCCACTGGCTGAGAGGGACTTATGACGTGGACAAGGATAAATGGCAATGGAAGGTCATCGTATCGGCTCCATCGAATTCGCGATACAAATGCGGCGGCATCAACTTCGTTGATGGCAAGTGCTATTGGGTCGCCGACGCCAACGGCCCCAAGCCACACGACCGAGGCCTCTTCCGATGCGACCCGGCCGACATCGCCAATCCCGAAAAGCATACGATGCTATTCAACCCTGAATACGAATCCGCCAACATGGTCATTCAGGACGGAGTGGTCCTGTCGTCGCATTATGCACCCGCATCGCCGTACCACACGGGATTCATAGTCTCGTTGGATATGGGCAAGACGTGGGCGCAATACGATCTGAAAGAACTCGGCAAACGATCACCCCTACGCTTTAACATGAAGAACAGCGATGGCTGGTTCCGAGTGGATCTAAGGTCGGGATGGATTCAGCGCGCCGAGGTCTTGTTCATCAAGCCGAAATGAGCGCCTATTGAGACGGAAATTGACCCGACTCCGTTCTGGTGCAACCAGAGTGGCTAACGCGCATCACTCTGCGCCGCGGGCGAGCCTGTTCTCCCGGCTGCGTGTAGATCGGCGATCTGATCGTCGGTGAGCGTTCCGCGATAGATGCGTAGTTCGTCCAACTGGCCGTAGAAGCCGGCGTTTGGGTTCTTCTCCCAGCCGCTCCACGCTCCGATGCGGAATGACTCAAGGTTGAGCGCGACGCCCAGGCCAAGCGTTTGCTGCACGTCCTTTCTGCCATTTACATAAAAACCAATGCTTCCGCCAGGTCGAGGATCGCACGTGACGACTAAATGACGCCACTGGTCAATGGCAAATGGCGTCTTCGCCGGGCGGTGGGTCCACGGACCGGGACCGGTATTGATAGCCACGTTGGGCGTTCCGTTTTCGAGCAAGCTGAAATGGAATGCGCCTTTGTTTCCCCCGTCGCTGAACAACAGAGGGTTCCAGCGGTTCGGTAGCCGGCTCGGTTTGACCCAAAGCGAAACAGATATTGCCTCGTGGTGACCGATGCCGCCGGCTGATACGTAGCCTTTTCCATCCAGAGTCAGTATTTGTCCTCGCTCGCCGTCTTGAACCCATTTGGCGTTCACAGGTTTGCCGTCCCGGCCGTTGTCGGAGTCGACCGGGGTCTTTCCGTCGCGCTCGCCATCCAGAGGCCACCGGGCAAGCAACTCGGCGAGTAGCGGTTCAAGTTTCGGCAGTTCGGGGAAGACGGGCGCGATGCCGCATGCCGATTCCACCGTCGGTACGGGACGGAAGTCGGGCTGGCCTCGGTACGCGAGATTGCGACGCCCGTAGTACGATCCGTAATAGGGGGCGCCGCAGTCGATCCACGTGACCAGCTTGATCCACTCCTCCTTCGAGAGCTTCACATCGTAGTGATCCGCTTCGAGTGTTTCGATCAGCTTACTGCAGTGCGAACCGTGACTGTACGGCGAGACGGCTTCGGCGTTTTGCATCGAGTAGCTGGCGCCGGCCCATTCTCGAATTGTATCCACCAATCCGGCCTGCAAAATGTTCTCGTACGAACGATTGAACAGCGTGGTCATTTCGCCGCGCAAATCAGGGGCGGCTTTGGGGTCCTTGCCGTCGTGGCAGCTCACACAATGCTGGTCGAAGATTGGCTGCACGTCAGTCGGATAGTACAACGGACGCGGGGCGACCTCGCCGGGTTGCGCGGCGAGTTGCGCGGGTACCCGGCCAAACGCTGACGCAAAACGCGACACGGGTGCCTGCCTGCGGTGCTCGTGGCAGCCGATGCAGGACCGCTGCTCGCCGGGTTCGAAGTTGACGAATGTTCGCATGCGCTGTACTTCCATGAAGCCCTCGTCCAGCGCCTGGAAAAATAAGTTTCGGCCGGCGGGCACTTCGAAACAGGCCGATCCGTCTTCCTCGACCGGCACGATTCCACGCAACACGGCGATCCAGATGTGGGCGTTGCAGCTCACGGCGATGTGCCCGCCGAATCCGTCGGCACGTCGGTCTTCGCCGCGAAGCGGATCCACCTCGGCGGCCCACGGTTTTGGAATCTGCTCCATCACGCGGACATACTTGATGGTTCCCGGCTCCACGCCATCGAGCCCACGGTACACGTCGCTCAGGAAAACGGTGGCCGTCGTTTTGCCATCTTGTACTTCGTCCGGCAGGACGGAAGGAAGGGCAGGTGGAACGTCTCT
The DNA here is from genome assembly GCA_964617665.1 of uncultured Pirellulaceae bacterium. Classification (GTDB taxonomy): domain Bacteria; phylum Planctomycetota; class Planctomycetia; order Pirellulales; family Pirellulaceae; genus JADHUC01. The sequence goes on along the minus strand of CAZUAH010000017.1, from coordinate 45,201 downwards.
CGGCTGAAGCAGCATCGGTTGCCAGCAGGAGATTTCCGGGTCGTGGTAGATCGGCACGCGATTGCCGAAGGCGTCCAGCAGATGGATGCCATAAGCCGCTTGGTCGTTGTACCGTCGGTCCGGATTGCACGCGACGAGGAAGAACTTGTCGGATAGGGGATAAGGATCGGCATAGAACGGTCCGTAGATATCCTCGCGCCATACACCGTTGCGAAGTTGATAGAGGCCGCGCAGGTTCTGCGTCTTGACGTTTGGGGTCAAGCTGGTCATGGGCTCCTGCGTACGTTTCTCCTTGGTCATGTCCAACAACAGCACTTGTCCCACCCCCATCGGTTCATGACCACAGCCGATGCACACCGCCAGATGCGGATTGCCGGGCACCTGGCGTGCCTGCCAAAACACGCCGGGATTGGTGATGTTATCGCCGTAGAACTCTTCGCTGCCCGATCCGTCCGGCCGCGTGACCCACAGTGGCTGCACGGCTGCGATGCCTTTGTAGACGTATTCCCAGCGGTTGTAGAGGATTCGACCGTCATCCATCACGGTTGGCGTGAACTCGCTGAGCGCGCCCTGGGAAATCGGCCGCAAGCCACCGCCATCGGCATTCATTCGGAACAAGTTCGTGCAGGCTAGATAGTGATTTGGCGTGCAGAGCACACCGTGCTCGCATCGTGTTGACGCGAAGCAGAGGCCGCCATCAGGCAGGTAGCACGGATGCACGTCGTCCGTCCAGAACCGGTATCCCATCAAGCCGTAGAAACTGTCCCCGGTGCTGGTCGTCCCATACTTGGAGATTCGCAGCTCTTCGTCGTCCGGAGGATACGTCACCTGCCGCAGGCCGCTGCCATCCACGCCGATCTCATGGATTCGGTAGCCCTCGTGCTTTGGACGGCGGTACCCGAACAGGATCCGCTTGGCATCGAACGAAAGGTCGTAGCGGTCGAAGACGCCGTCGGCCAACTGCGGAGCGATCTCGCGCACTCTGCCATCGGCCAACGAAAGCACGCACAAGTTACCGCCCCAACGGCTGATGTGCTGGAAGTCGTCGTAGTAATGCTTGCTGTCGTAGGTATAGCGTTTGACGAAGACGATTTCGGTATCCCGGATCAGTGGATTAAGATCGACCAGCATGCGACGCTTCATCTGAGGCATTTCCGCCATGAGACGGCGCGTTGCCGCGTCGCTTGGATCGAGTTTCGTGCCGGCCTGCGTCGATAGCCGCCGCTCGTACTCGTTCAAACGGCCGAGCAGTTCGGCGGCCGGATACTTGCTAGGATAGGATTGGCCCAATTCGTTCACCGCGGCACGCAATCGGCCCAGATCGCGATGAAGGGCGGCCAGAACCGACGCTCTCACGCATAGATCGAGCCAGCGACGGTCATCCCGATCCGTCTTTGCCTGCTTAAGCCGATTCAATTCTCCTTGGATCAACGTTCCGTCATCAGCGCAATCGGAGATGAGGCCGTCAATGAACTGCTCCTCCAATTCGCTGCCTTTGGCTGCGAACCAGCCCTGCGGCGCGAACCAGTCCGCGTGGACGAGATCCAACAGCGGATTCTGTGTTGGCGGAAAGTCCCGGCGGATCTGCTCCCAAAGCCGTGGTACGGGGCGCGGTGACGGCGTGAAGTAGAACGAGGGCTCGTTGCCAGGCGCGAGCCGGACCACGAGCGTGTTTTCTCCGGATTTGAGGTCCAGATCCGCCAGCACTTGATCGACACGCGTGCCGTCCACACGATAGCTGCATCCGTAGCGCCCTTCGGTCAGGCGTGTTCGAGCGGTTGCCACTTTGCGCCCATTGAGCCACACCTCGAGACGATCGCCTCCGCCGACGCCGACCGTCAGCCGCACTGGCTGCTTCGCGCGAACCGTGCGCGTGAGATAAACCGAGGTATCACCGGAACCGCTGACGAATTTCACGGCTTTGCCATCAACCAGATCCTTGCGCGGAGACCAGAGCGCCTGACCGTCTTCCAGGCGTGCGCTTACGTCGATAGCCTCGGCGGGTTGGATCTGTTTCGTGGCGTCGGCCGTCGGAAGAGGCTTCGTCGCCAACCATGAGTCGAACTCGACCACTTTCCGCGCCGGAGGTTGATCGGCCAGCCACGCCGAATAGCGTTCACGCGCCGACAGCAGCGTCGCGGCCAGGCCGTCCTGTTTTACGTACAGCGATAACGGCAGCATTTCTGACGCGGCTTGCGCGATGGTGGGATTCGGCACATCCGCGCCGTCCGTTGGCGCCGCATCCACCGCCAAAGCACTCGCGAGCAGTATCCACGCCACGAGTCGGTAGCGCGAAAACAAACTAGGCTGTCGATGCCGGTTCATGGAAACCTCCGATGTGCACTTCAAGGTCTCTGGGCGTATGACAATTGGGAGGGCGAAGCTCCTGCTGAGCCAAACCTCTGCCGCCGACACGCGGCTCGGCAGGAGCCTCGCCCTCCCGAAGAACACGGGTGTCAGTGCAGTGGATTATACCTGCTACAAACGACTTCGATACAGTCGAAACCTCTGCGAGGTATCCTATCTGGCAAGAATCAAAGTCAGATTATGCATAGCCATGATTGCACGAGCACCGCGACGACGAGAGAATCAGTCAAGATTGTGTTATACTGTCGACCGCGCGGCGAGAGCGGATTCTTTGAAATAGTAGTTCTGAAAGGAGCACAGGCATGGGTAAGGTGTATGTTGGTTTGAATGCGGAGTATTCACGCAGCAGTGACAAACCGTTTGAGTGGGCGGTGGAAGAGGCGGCAAAGATGGGCTACGAGTGGTACGAGCCGATGGTCCATTTCGGCCGCGAACTGATGAGCGAGGCGGGATATTTTCATACGGTCTCGATGTTCGACGATCCCTTCCGGATCAAGGAGGCGTGCGACGCGGCCGGCTTGAAGATATCCGGGCTACAGAGTCACGGGCCGCTGGGTCGGCCCGATGTGCATGGGGAATACATCAAGCTCGCAATTCGCACGGCAGCGGAAATTGGCGTGCCGGTGATCAACACAGACGAAGGCATCAAAGCCAAGTGGACCACCGAGGAAGAGGATCATGTGCTGATCAAATACACGCTTCAGGAAGCCGCGTTCGTGGCCGAGCGGCGCGGGGTGAAAATCGGGCTTGAGCCCCACGCACAGTATTCCAAGACACCTGACGGCCTGGACCGTATCTACAACCTGGTCGACTCGGACGCGATCGGTATCAATCTGGACACGGGCAACGCGTACCTTGCCGGGCAAGATGTCTATCCGTGGCTGGATCGCGTTGTCGAACGTTTGGTGCACTTGCACGCCAAGGACATCTCGGTGGAGCACTCCGACGAAGAGCGAGGCAAAGTGACGGGTACGCCGGTCGGTTGCGCCTGCGGCGAAGGCGTTTTGGACTGGGACCGAATCGTGAAGACCGTCCAAGACAAATGCCCGCGCGATATCGTGTTCAGCGTCGAATGCGGCACGCCGGAACAGGCAGCAAAGAGCCTGGAACACCTGAGCAAATTTGTATGATCGTGGTTAGACCACGCAGAAACGCGGAGGAGACGGCATGTTCACACGATACAGGAAGTCAACTTGCCTCGCGGTCGGCTTGCTGGCGTTTTGCACACAAGCGGCTCATGCCGAGTTGCTTGTTGGGACGGCCAGCACTGACATCACGCCTGACGAGCCGGTAGCCATTTCCGGGCAGTTTCGTCTGCGAATTTCGCAAAAAGCGGAAACGCCCATCACGGCAAATGTTCTTGTCTTGGAATCTCGCGAGGGCGACAAAGCGCTTGATCTGGCGATCATGGTTTCCTGTGACTTGATTAGTATTCCTGCCGACTTGTTGGAACTCGTCCGGCAGGAAGTCAAGAAACGCACGCCGGATTTGGATACCAGCAAGATCTTCCTTTCCGGCACCCACACTCACACGGCCCCGGAACCGAGACTGGGGAAGTGGGTGCTTCCGAAGGAAGGCGTGATGCAGGTCGAGCAATATCGGACGTTCTTTGCCGAACGTGCGGCTGACGCGATCGCCAAGGCATGGAAGGACCGTGCGTCGGGTAGCGTCTCTTGGGGCCTCGGCCACGCGGTGGTGGCCTACAATCGCCGCGCGGTGTACGCCAACGGCTCGGCTCGCATGTATGGCTCGACGACCGTGCCGGAATTCCGCGGTCTGGAGGGATACGAGGACCACGACGTACCTGTGTTGTTCGCCTGGAACGCGGATGGCGAGTTGGTCGCCATGGCGGTGAACATCGCGTGTCCTTCGCAGGAGGTGGAATCAGGCTCGGTGATCAACGCCGACTTCTGGCATCCTGTACGCGAGGCCCTGCACGAGAAGTACGGAGACCAGGTATGCGTGCTGGGCTGGACTGGAGCGGCCGGCGACCAGTCGCCCCACTTGATGTACCGCAAGGCGTCTGAAGAACGAATGCGCCGGCTTCGCGGGCTGACTCGACTGGAGGAGATTGCCAGACGCGTAGTGAACGCGGTCGATGACGCTTACGAGGCGGTCAAGGACGAGCGGCATACCGACGTGCCCGTCATCCACAAAGTCGAGATGGTGCAACTTCCTATGCGGTTAGTCACCGATGCGGAATACGCCGAGGCGAAGAAGGTCTTCGAACAAACTGCAGCCCAAATCGAAAAGGATCCGAAAGCGGCCAATAGCTTGTTTCGGCGGATGAAGTGGTACGAAGTGACGGTCAACCGCTTCGAGAGGCAAAAGACCGATCCGAATCCGACACTCGAAATGGAATTACACGTTGTGCGGATCGGCGATGCCGTTGTGTGCACGAACCAGTTCGAGTTGTTCACCGATTTTGGGATTCGCATCAAGGCCCGAAGCAAAGCCGTCCAGACGTTCGTGATCCAATTGGTCGGACCAGGTACGTATCTACCGACCGAAAGAGCCGTCCACGGAGGCCACTACAGCGCCATCGTCCACAGCAGTCTCGTGGGCCCCAAAGGCGGCCAAGTCCTCGTCGACCGAACCGTCGAGTTGATCGACTCGATGTGGGAGGATCCGAAGTAGGCGTGCTGCTGGACTCGCCCGAACCTGCCGGGAGGACTTCGTATGAAGGCGATTGGGAAAGGCGTTGTGCTCGTTTGCCTTCTCTTGGCGATCGAATCGTCCAACGCGTCCGAGTACTACGTTGCGGTTGATGGCAAAGCGGACAACGCAGGGTCCGAGCCCGCACCGTGGGACCTAGCCTCGGTGCTCAGTGGGGCTCAACAGGTCGCGGTGGGAGATACGATTTGGGTTCGGGGCGGAACGTACAAGCACCCGGATCGCCAGCCGGGGAGAAACGGATACTCGGTGAAACTGGCCGGTGCAGAGGGCAAACCCATTCACGTCCGCGCGGTTCCTGGTGATCGTGTCACAATTGACGGGGGTCTACGAGTCGAGAATCCCAGCCAGTTCCTCTGGATCTGGGACCTGGAGATCATCGTCTCGGAGAACCTCACTGAAACGCGCGTCGCCAAAGACAGCGGCTCGCATCCCAAAGATCTGGCTCGGCCTTGGGGTAGCCTGAACATCCTCGGCGGCGAGCACTGCAAGTACATCCATCTTGTCATCCACGATAATGCGCAAGGCATTGGCTTCTGGAAACCCGCGGTCGATAGTGAAGTACACGGCTGCATTGTCTACGACAACGGCTGGATCGGGCCGGACCGCTACCACGGGCCGGGCATCTACGGTCAGAATCAGACCGGGATCAAGTCGGTCACGGACAACATCTTCTTCGGGAACTACTCGAACACGACGCAGTTCTACGGATCTTCGCGCGCCTATGTGGACAACTTCCATATCGAAGGCAACATCGCGTTTGGCCCTCGTAAAGCAGGCGGCCGCTACAACTTCCTGATCGGCGGCGGCAGGGGCAGCCGAGGCATTGCTGTCAAGAACAACATCCTGTACGAAATCCCAATGAGCGTTGGCTACACGGCCAAGGACAGTGAAGACTGCATCGTCGAGGGCAACACGATCATCCGCCACGGCCTGTCGATTCGCGGCTTCAAGACCGTCACTGAGAAGGACAACTTCATCTGGCGCGGCCGGCAGAAAGACGCCGCGCCCGAAACTGCGTCGGTAATCGTGCGGCCCAGCAAGTACGATCCGAACCGCGCGAACCTGGCGATTGTCAATTGGCCGAAGTCAAAGGCGGTCGATGTCGACCTTGCGGCCTTCCTGAAGGCGGGCGACGCCTTCCGCATCCAGAGCGTCTTGGACTTTTTCGGAGAACCCGTCGCGCAAGGGACGTGTCAAGGAACCCCCGTCGCGATTCCGATGCCGGTCGAGGAGCGCACAGGTCAAGGTGAGTTTTGCGCCTTCGTCGTCCTTCGCCTATCCCAGGATCGTGAATGAGACAACTTCCTCATTTGACCGCTAGAAAAGACGAGAGCAGTAACCATGGTCCACGAACGCTGCAACGGCGTGGTGGACGAGCCGTATCCGCAACTGGGACATGAGGAACTTCTGGACATCGAACTGATTCTGTTTGACGAGCTACTACGATTCGCTGTTCAGAATCCCGTCGATTGGACAACGAAATGAACGGCAACGTCGGCGACGGGTAGTTGTAGTAGTATCAACGACTATTGAATAGGAGAGCAGCCATGGATCGCGTTTGTCTGTTGGCGCGGTGTTCTGCCAAGCGTTTTGTCCTCGGGCTCGGCTTGACTGCGATCTTCATGTTTGCGGCGGTGGCCTCGGCTGCCGAGATCCACGTGGCGCCGGACGGAAAACCCGACGGTGACGGCTCGGTACAGAAGCCCTACGATATCTTCACGGTTTTCGCCGACAACGCCCCGGTGAAGCCGGGCGACATCGTACTGCTCAGCGGTGGGCGATACGATGGTTTGGAGGCGACGAAAGAGAACAGGGACGGAGGCGAGTACACCGAGCGGAGCCCCTTCACGCCAAAGCTGCGCGGCGCGCGGCAGCAGCCCATCATCGTCACATCCGCTGCCGGCCAATGGGCCCATCTGAACGGCGCAGTGCAAATTAACGGATGCGACTTCACTCATTTCGTGCGTCTGGAAATCGGGGACCTCAAGTGGGATCCGTACCAAGAGAAGCACAGAGTTCCCACCGCTTTCAATGCCGTGAGGGGAAACAAGGTCAAGCTGATCAACTGCAACGTCTTCGGCGGTGCCATGGGCACGGGACTCTGGCGACCGGCGCTCGACATGGAGGCCTACGGCAACCTGATCCATGATTTTGGCACGATGGAGCGCAAGGGCGGGCGCGGCCATGGGCACGCCTTCTACATCCAGAACGACGCGGGAACAAAGACACTCCAACACAATATCGCCTATCGAGGCTGCGGCTGGAACTATGACATTTACACACAGCAGGGCGAGATCAAAGGCTTCGATATCCTGGAGAACATTGGCTTCATCCCCGGCTGGTACAAAGAAGGGCAAACCTCTTTCAACTATGGCCTCACGGGATGGAAACCGGCCGAGCGCATCCGGTTCATCGGAAACGTGGGCTACCAGCCGCGCGATATGCAGCAATGGCGCAGCAACATGCGACTGATGGTTCATTCCAGGAAGGACGTAATCCACGACGAGGCGCTGGTCAAGGGCAACTACGTGATGGGAGCCTACCGCGCCATGGTGGTCAGCCGCTGGCGCAAGATGCAGATCTCGGGCAACACGTTCTGGGCCACCGGGTATCTGATGGAGGTGAGTAGCGGCCCCTCCGGGTCGGGCATAGCCGACAATCCGCCGAAGCCGAATTTGACGTGCTACACCATCCACGGCAACACCTACTACGACAATGGGGTCGAAAAGCCGTTTGTCTACAGCACAACAGAGCAGTACCCCGACGAGGATACGCTCACTTTCGCCGAGTGGCAGAAGCTGGGGCTCGACAACAACAGCACGATGCTTCCCGGCCGCAACGGCAAGCCGACCGGCACGAGAGTTTTCGTATTTCCCAACAAATACGAGAGAGGGCGAGCCAACGTTGCAGTTTTCAACTGGGACGAAAAGGACAGGGTAGAAGCCGATCTGTCCGGCGCACTGACACAAGGACAGAAGTACGCGGTCTATAACTGCCTCGATATCAAGCAGACGATCGAACGAGCGAAACCAGTGCGCAAAGGCGTGTTCGTCGGCCACCCCATCGCTCTGCCCATGCGCGGTGACAAAGACTGCCCCGACTTCGATGCGTTTCTGGTACTGCCGCTTTCGCCGGCCGGCGCGAGTGGTCCCGATTGATAAGATGAACGAATGTCGTTCGCGGCGATTGCCGGCAATAACGGAGACGTCGAATGAAAAGGAAGCCGCTGTCTTGCTGGCTCTCTTACCTTTGCACATAGGTAGATTTTTCGACGCCGAGGGGGGACTCATGACGGCCGTCCTCCGGCGTTACGAGCAAACGAACTACTTCGTGCCGCCGCCGGAAGCTGTCTCCGCTTCCTTCCCGGTGTACAGTTGCCTGCTCGAAGAGGTCCGTCTCGTCCGCGTCGGCCACGAGGAGGCGATTGACACGTTCCAGAGAAAGTGATGTGAATTTTCGGTATCATGTAGATATGGTATGTTCAAACGAAACCACCCCCAATAAGCGAAGGAATATCGATGAGAAGTGAATACACTGGTACGGTCGGAGACAGGAATCATCATTCCCGGCGGCGTTTTCTTGCTGCTGCGGTGAGCGCCATCGCCGCTCCTCAGATCATTCCGGCTTCGGCGTTGGGCATGGGCAACCAGGTAGCCGCGAGTGAGCGGATTGCGGTGGGTTGCATTGGGCATGGAAACCGCGGCCCAACGCTCATGAGAGCATTTCTCGGGCAACGAGACGCTCGTGTGGTTGCCGTTTGCGATGTGAATGGCAAGCAGCGCGAAATGGCCAAAGGCATCGTCGACAAACACTACGGCACCGGCGATTGTGCCGCTTACAACGACTTCCGCGAACTATGCGGCCGGCCGGACATCGACGCCGTGTGCATCGCTTCGCCGGATCATTGGCACGTGCTGCACTCGCTGGAAGCAGTGCGTAACGGCAAGGACATCTACACGGAAAAGGCCCTGGGATTGAGCCTCGCCGCGGACAAGGCGTTACGCGCGGCCTGCCGCCGATACGGCGCTGTGTTTCAATGGGGCACGCAGCAACGGTCCGGCGAGAATTTCCGATTTGGCTGCGAGTTGGTCCGCAACGGACGCATCGGCGAGCTGCAAACTATCGTAGTCGGTGTGCCTCACGACTTTGCCTTCCCGAATCAGCCCACCGAACCCGTGCCGGACTACCTGGACTACGATTTGTGGCTCGGTCCTGCGCCGTGGGCGCCGTACACGTATCATCGCTGTCGGCCGTGGACCAGGGAGAACAGCTATAGCATCTGGTACCACATTTCCGACTACTGCCTGGGCGGCATCGGCGGCTACTGGGGTATCCATCACCTGGACATTGCCCAATGGGGCCACGGCACGGACCACACCGGTCCGGTCGAGGTCGAAGGAACGGCTACGTTCCCCGGTGACGGGCTGGCTGACTGTGCTGTCAGTTGGAAACTCCAGCATACGTACGCGGACGGCGTGAAGATGATCTACACCGACAACAAACAGAACAAGCAGGGAGTCGTGTTCCAAGGGACCGAAGGCTGGGTGTATGTCAAACGCGGGCATATTGATGCCGAGCCGAAATCGTTGCTGGATTCACAAATCGGCCCGGATGAAATCCACCTAATGAAGAGTTCCGGCCACCAGCGCCAGTTCCTCGATTGCATCAAGAGCAGGGAGCAGACTGTCTCCAACATCGACGTTGCGGTACGCAGCGACACCATCTCCCACCTGACCGACATCTGTACCCGGCTCGGACGCAAGATCCGCTGGGATCCAGACAAGGAGGAGATCATCGACGACGCCGAGGCCAGCCGCATGCTGACCCGCGCGATGCGCGCCCCGTGGCATCTGTAGACCTCCCGGATTGCTTCCGAACTCCGAGGCGGGAACGAGTGACGAACGCGACACTCGTTGCCTGTTCAACGACTGGTACGTTTCTCAGCAAGAGAACGGGGCATTTTCGACGCCTTCCCTGTAATCCTCCGGTTACCGAGGGTGTTTCAGGAACAGGCCGGAGATGGATCCGCGAAATGGGTTTTCGTCTTCGTAGTCGCCGACCGGCTTGATCAAGTCGGCTCCGATCTGGACGGAATCGCCGGGTTCATCGCGCAAAGCGCTCGGGGCTTTGCCTTTGGCGACGAGTTTCCCATCTACCTTCACATGCATCGTGCCGTCTGTTTGCCAGAAGGCCTCGAACTGGTACGGTTCTTCGTCAAGTGGCTCGTCGGCCATGATGACGGTCCGCTTCCAGCGGACGCAGGTTGCGAAGGCGAGCTTTCCATCTTCCAAGTAGACGCTGTAGCCTGACTTGTCGCCTCCGTGAGCCAGGATGACGCCATTCGCAGCGGTCGGCGCGATCGTGGCACCGATTCGAATCCACTTGCCGCCGCTGACCTTGGGAGCCATGTGTCTGGGCAAGTCCAACCACGCCTGACCGTCGAACTGCCAGGCTCCGTCTTCGTCGACCTCCACACCGTGGTTTCTGAATCGCAAGAGTTGGTTGTTCACAAGAGCGGCAATGGTCGGCGCCGGCTTGACGGGTTTTGCATCTGCATCGAATTCAAAGCCCATTTCGTCGGCCCAGGCTCCGATTTTTCCAAACAACGCGGCAACACGTTCCGGCTCCTGTTCCAGCAGGTTGGTTTGTTCTCCGGGGTCCTCGGCCAGATTGAACAGGCGTGCTTCGGAGCCGTCCGGGTTGACCAGAAACTTCCATATTCCATCTCTTACGGCAAAACTCGGGCTCTGGTATTCAACTTTGCCGGGCTTCAGCTCCGCGTGCGGCGCGCCGTACTGCCAGAACAACGGTTTGGGGCGTGTGGACGGTGTTCCCAGGAGCACGCCGCTGCAGTCGATTCCGTCTAGCTTCTCCGCGTCGGGAACCTCGACACCCGCTAGACTGCAGAACGTCGGCGACAAGTCGATGCCGCTCATCACGCTTTCTTTGTCAGTCACTCCACCCGGAATTGTGCCTTTCCAGCGTGCGACAAACGGCATGCGAATCCCGCCTTCGAACAGCGACCATTTCCGGCCGAAGAACGGTCCAGTGAATCCCGGCGGGGTAATGCCTTCTTCGCGGTAATACTTGGGCCAGTCCGTCGGGCCGTTGTCGCTCGTGAAGACAATCAAGGTCTTTTCGGCTAAGTCGAGCGAGTCAATCTCATCCACCAATCGCCCAACCTGCTTGTCCATCTCCTCCAGCACGGCAAAGAACGTCTGCTCCCACGGGTTGTCGGTCACGCTGTTCCATTTCTCTTCGGCTCCGGGCCACGGCACGTGGGGGTCGTGGACATCGTTGGGGAACAATCGCACGTAGAACGGTTGGTCCTTATGCCGGCGAATGAAATCAATCGCGCGGTCGGCGTACTTCTGGGTCTTTTCCCATCGCTGGCAAAACTCGATCTTGCCGTGGCCTAACTTGACGCTCGAGTTCTTCGGATTCGTCAGCAGGCGATCGCCCAAGCCTTCAAAGGCGACCAACGATTCATCGAACCCGTACGCCGCTGGCAGCGGCGCGTCATCGACGTCGCGGCCACCGCCCATGTGCCATTTGCCGAAATGGGCAGTGGCATACCCGACCGCTTTCAACTTCTTCGCGGTCGTGGGCGCAGAACCGTCCAAATAGTCGCGCATACCGCGACTTCTGTTTCCGGCCCGCGTGTTCAGGTACGAGTGGATTTTCCACCGCGCCGCATACTGCCCGGTGGTGACGGCCACGCGAGAAGGCGAGCAGATGGGAGAGTTGACGTAGAAGTTGGTGAGTTTGATACCCTCATCCGCCAGACGGTCGATGTTCGGCGTATTGACGTGCGGGTTACCGAAACAACTCGGATCGGCGTAGCCCATATCGTCGATGAAGAGGAAGACGATGTTTGGGTGCCCAGGTCGCTCACCGCTAGCTAGCGACACCTCTATCATCGCAACTGTGGTTATTGCCAGGACGCCGGCACATGTTCGGCTGATCAATGTCATCTGCAAGTTTGCCTTTCACTGTCAGTGAGAATCTCTCGTGCTCCAATTCGCTATCTGGCGGCGGTGTGGCTGGGGTCGCCACCGTAAACATACCTGAACCTCCAATGTGATTTTACTGGGTAGACGCGATGTGATGAAGCGAGCGGAACCACCCTTGGCGTAGCTGGTTGGTTGTTTGGTACTCGAATCGTGAAGGAACCACCGACCGAGCCCAAATTCGCCGCCAAAGTGGTCGAAATCAGACCGCGATCGATAGCTTGATGAAGTTGTCCGACTTGTCCGATGTGCGAGCCGGTAGTGGCGTTCTTCGGTACTTGCACTCGGCGGCTTGTCACAGTTCTGTCACAGAACCCTTGAAAACCACAGCAAAACACCGAAAAACATGAAAACCGTCGACGCGGCCGAGAGCTGTGTATCTGTGACGGAACTAGAGACATCTCAAAATGTTACGACGTGCGACTTCGGTTTCAGAGCGTTGACCTACGGAACCGAAGGGAGGCCACCAGTGATTGGGCGGTGCGTCAAATCCACAGTACTTGATCGTTTATCTCGATGCCTCGTCCAGGCCAAAATCTGGATCGCACTTGAGCTTGTCTATGACAAACCGCGCACAGCTACTAGATAGGCATGAAATGGCGTCTGAGACTTCTGCGCTCGACATACCAAAAGCCTTGGCGAGTGCCTTAATGGCTTCGTAACAGACATGCTTATCCGAATGCTCCAGGGCCTTTCTCAAGCTTCGGGGGGTCGCGTCCCCTTTTGCGTGAAGTCTCTCGCACATCATTTCGGCGGCTTTCCTGCGAAGGTACACATCGTCGTCGCCCAGATATCTCTGGAGCTCCCAGTCCGATGCTGATCTCGCTCGTATCTCTGGATCGCGATTAAGCTTGTCTCTGACAAACCGCGCAGACTTATTAGATAGGCATGAAATGGCGTCTGAGACTTCTGCGCTCGACATGCCAAAAGCCTTGGCGAGTACCTTGATGGCTTCGTAGCGGACATGCAAATCCTCATGCTCCAGGAACTTTCTCAAGTTTCGGGGGTTCGCTGCTCCTTTTGCGTGAATTTTCTCGCAAATCATTTCGGCGGCTCTCCTGCGAAGGTACACACGGAGCTGCTTTTCCTTCTCACGGCTCCTTTCGAAGTCTCGGGGTTTCGCTTCTCCCTCGCGCACCAGTTCGGCGGCTTTCCTGCAAAGGTACCAATCCTCGTCCACATATCGGTTTAGCTCCCTGCTCGATGCTGATCTCGCCTTCAGCTCGGCCAATGCCTCCACGGCTGGGCGGCAATCCCTATAGCGCTGGGCTATGGCTTTCAGCGTATCAACGGCTGCAGTCATCCATGATTCGCCGAGTGCCACAGCGATTACACAATGAAGGCTTTTATGCTCCAAAATGTTCTTGAACGCCGTCTCGCCTGCGATACTCACGAGGGCCGCAGCGACTGCGCAGCACACACTCGTATCCTCATCGTCCAAACACTCTACTAACGACGGGACAGCCGATTCAGCTTTCGCGCCCATCCATTTCAGCGCTGCCGCGGCTTCGCAGCGAACACTTGCAACGCCATCGTCCAGGGTGGTCGTCGACGCTGGCTTCCCTGCAATATTCCACACAACCACGGCCATTGCGCAACGAACACCCTTGTCGTCGAGGGCGCTTCTGAGCGATGCCTTGCCGGCAATATACCAGAGAGCCATCGCGATGGCGCAGCAAACACTCTCATCCTCATCGTCCAAGGCCTTCTCCAACACTGGAATGGCCGATTCAGCTTTCAGGCCTATGTTGCCCAATGCCTCGGCGGCCGCGCGACGCACATTCGTATCGTTGTCGTCCAAACACTCTACTAACGACGAGACAGCCGGTTCAGCTTTCGGGCCTATGTTGCCCAATGCCTCGGCGGCCGCGCGACGCACATTCGTATCGCTGTCGTCCAAACACTCTACTAACGCCGGGACAGCCGCTTCGGCATTCGAGCCAAT
>CAZUAH010000017.1:0-31103 GCA_964617665.1 uncultured Pirellulaceae bacterium | reverse complement strand
TGTCGTCCAAACACTCTACTAACGCCGGGACAGCCGCTTCGGCATTCGAGCCAATTGCGCCCAATGCCTCGACGGTTGCGCGACGGATACGCGCATCATTATCACCCAAAGAATCTACCAGCGCGGGCACTGCCGCTTCGGCTGCGGGTCCGTAACGTGTAAGTCCAACAAGGGCCGCCCGGCGGTACGTGCTTTTTCGATGGTGGAGGAACTCTGCCAGCCGTTCGACAGGCATTGCTTTCCCCGTAAACCACACTAAATGAACATGCGTGATCAGCTTGTCACTCCAGGCGAGAAGACAAAGGCGAAAAGAAAAGGCAAGAGTACTATTCCAGAATCCAATTGGTGCGTCGTGTAGTCGATAGTGAAAGACCTGGAACGTATCGCCTAAATCGACAATTCGCAAAAAATTGTCCAATGGCCACCGCAACCAATCCTGCCATCGCCACTCTTGCACGTACATGGTCATCACTATCAGCAGACAACAGAAGACTAGCGCAAATCGGCGAATGCGTTGAAGCCTACCGGAGATGACTAGTGCAAACAGGCGAACGCGTTGAAGCCTACCGGCAACACGGTTTGGTCGTTTCTCGTCAGCGTCAAATCCGTCTGCCGCAGTGTGCTTGCCGTGAATAGGCCCATTCGAAATCATCAGTCGAACGAAAGATGCAACGACGAAGAAGCCAACGACCCAGTTCATGAAGACCACGAACACTCGGGCCCCGATACTCCGCGCGTGGATGCTCTGCAGATCAATGCCGTACTCCGCGAAACAATCTGGTAGATCAGCTACGTGAAGAATGTGGGCTACGGAGAAGATTACCCAATCTAGAAACGCCGGAACGGTGTCGAAAGTATAATGCTCCGCGCCGCAATGACGGTAGAACTGATAGTGGACGAAACAGAATAGCGCGACTAGCGGCAGATTCAATATGTGCGGGATTCGACCCTCAAACCGTAACACCGCCAATGAGGCCATCACGTTAAGGCATACGAGGGTGCCGGTGACAATGACGGCAATAGGACCGCCCGGATCAAACACCACGGAGATCAGGTCGTCGGGATCAAACACCCTGTTCCCGGCGTATCGCGTGAGAATTAGCAAGACGCCAACCCACACAACAGAAATCGACGCCAGAAGGTACCCTTTGAATGGCTGCGGGTGGCGCATGGACATCTCCATCAACGGTGTAGACGCCTCATCCAGTTCACCATCTGCGCATTGTCGCCTGTAGGGAGGCTAATGTGTAGTAGCCAGCATTTGATCTGACAGGAACAACCCAAATCACGATGCTGCCTGTGAGGTGAAGTCGGTTGTGTTTCTTCCGATCATTTTCTCTTTGGCCATGCCGACTGATTGCCGAAAGGGGAAATGGACCCCAGAACACTGATGAAGATGATTGATTACATTCACTTGAACCCGGTTCGTCGCGGGCTTGTGGAAAAGCCAGAGAGGTGGAAATGGACCGGTGCGGCTTGGTATCTGGGAACCGGTCAGCCGCCGATCATTCCCGATGCAATCCCGTCCGAGTGGCTGGATGGGATCACATAAGGCGCACCTCGGAAGAAACGATGTGCCCACTGGTGTGGTGCGGAAGACTGGGGGCTCGCTGGCGCTCGACCCCAGCCACACTGTCTACAACGCCTGCTCCTGGGGTCGTTACATGTCATTCAAATTCGCGTTCCATGCCTTCGATTACCTATTCCGATTCTCTTCTAGCCACGGGTATCGCGACGGCGCTTCGAGCGTCTTGACCAGCGTTTCCACGTCGATCTTGTCGACTGGCACATCCGCTTCGACGGCCATTGCTGCGGCCATCCCGGCGGCGTGGCCGAGTTGGATGATCACTCGCTGTAATCGGCAACTCGAGGCGGCTATTTTGCTCATACCCGCGCCGCGACATGCCACCAGAAGGTTCTCCCAATCGCCCTTTGGAATCAGGCAGCGGTAGGGCACGCCATAGGCGTTCTCCACGTGTCGCAATCCGCCGCCCCCGCCGTGAATGTCGCACGGATGATCGCCCACGGCGATGATGTCGTTGTGTTTCTGGTCGGTTAAGCAGGCGACGAGATCATGTTCGTTAAGCACGTAGTCGGTCACTACGCGATAGCTCTCGCGGATGCCGAGCATCGGTGCAACATAATCTAGCTCGTAGCCTTCGAAGTCAGCTTGCTGCTGGAGCCAATGCCAGTGAGCCAGTGCAGAGCGTTCGCTCAGCTCCATGCATTTCTGGTAGCCAAAATCGATCAGCGCCCGGCCCGGCAGTGACGGCAGCGGATTGATGATCCGATGCCCATCGACCCAGCCGGTCACATGGGCACATCTTGCGAAATACGGCACCGGATCAATCGGCGGCTGTCTCTTGGGATTCTCGCTTGGCTTCACCATGTAGCAACGCGAGATGGCATTTAGTTGCAGGGAGCCTTTCTCGGGCGCGGAAGGTTCGTCGAATCGGCTCTTTGGATCAAAGCCGAGCATCGTTTCGCAACCGACGGCGCGACAGAGATGCACGCAGCCGGTGGAGTCGATAAACACTCGAGCGCTGATTCGTGTCACTTTGCTTTGAGCGTCTTCGACAAGGATCGACTCGACGCGACTCTTGGCGTCGTTGGCTATGGCGCGGAAGAAGGTCGTCCTATCTAGCAGTGTGACGCGTCCGGTTTCCTCGAGCAGACTGCGGCATACCCGATCCATGGCTTCTGGACGATAGGGAATGTTGTGAAACTCCTGGTTTGGGACTCCAGCTCGACGGGTGGTCAGGATGTACTGATCCGCGAGCGACTCGTCGATCAGCCAAAGGCCCATCGAGAAGCCCGTCGACTTGCGCGGCCAAAGCCGCGATACACCTGTCGCACGCGGGATCTTGCGCATTTCGTCGTAGATCTCCTTTGCGATCGAGCATCCGGGGCCGGGTTCCCAGCCGCTCACTAACGCGCTCACGCCGGTGCCGCCAATCCTCTCTTGCCGTTCGACAAGGATCACTTTGGCTCCGCGACGCGCGGCTGCCAGCGCAGCGCCGATACCGCCACTTCCCGCACCGACGACGCACACGTCGGTCGATATCTCTTCGTCCGCCGGCTTCGGATCGGTCTTCCACGGATAGATCGCATTGGGGCTGACGCGTCCGGTGTCCTGATAGTCGATCCCGTATTTGTTGCAGAGGTTCCTGGCAAGTCTCTCTCGCTCTTGATCAGCAAGTGCGCGATCATAGACCGTGATTTCTGCGATTGCGCCACTCCAACTCAAGAAATGCCGTCCCAGCGGCAGTCCGCCAATCCAGTTGGCGGTACAAGCCACCTCGCCCGAGAGATCCGCGCTCGCCACAGGGCCACGTGCCTTGTTGAAGAAGACCTGCGTGCTCGATTCGCCGTCCGCACCTCTCCGCAGCACGCCAATCCAAACACCCCAAGTACCGTTGTGCGGCGCTTCGATCGAATTGGCCGCATTTCCCGATTTGTCTCGCACGATGAACCGAGCGTTTCCATGGGCGTCGGTGTCGAGTTGAATCACCGGGTTCGTTCCCTGGCGGATCGAGAAGATGCCAACGGAACTTGCCATCTCCATCCGAGCGACGGCTACGATCGTCATCTCGTACGCATCCTCAGGCACGACTTGGCCAGTTATCGCGAGCAGATCGCGCCCGGCAAACGCGATACACGGTTTGCCGCCAAGTTTTTTCGTTTCGGCGATGAAACGAGGCCGATCGTACCCTTCCGGTACCGCAGCCTCCCAACAATGCTCACCGTCAGCCCAGGCCGTTACCTTCCCGCCATCAACCGACACCCCACGACTTGCCTCTAGATGAAGCTGCACCCCGTTATTGTCGGCGGCGCTCGCCAGACTTGGCAGTAGGGCAATCAACGCCAATAACGGCAAGGATCTTCGTTCGAGATTCATTGTTGTTCCTCGTGATATTGCCCCGGTCAGGAGACGCGGGCCACCGTCGTCCCGTTCGGAAGCGAAGCCTGTTACGGTTACAGACCCACAAGCCAGAACAGAGCGCCGGCGGCAGCACCGCCCAGGACCAACCACACGGCGCTCACTCGCCATCGCAGCAGCACAACGCCTGCTAGTACCGCGATGACGAGCGCCTGCCAGTTCAATGTCAGCAACCCGTCTTCGGATGTTGGGAGAAAGACCGACAATGCCAACTTGATCGTTACAGCGGCCATCAAGCCCATCGACGCAGCGTTCACAGCATCCAGGAAAGCCGCCGTCCAGCGGTATTTCCTGAGCTTGGGGATGATGGGATTGGTGATTGCGACCAGAACGAACGACGGCAGAAAGATGCCCGCGGTGGCGACCGCGGCACCGGCCAAGCCCAGCATGTGATCGCCGTCGCCAGCCATCAGGATGTAACCGATAAATGTGGCGGTACATACGATAGGACCTGGGGTGAATTGGCCGATGGCGATGGCGTCCAGCAGTTGGTCTTCGGTCAGCCAACCGTACTGGTCCACCAATCCGCCTTGCAGGTAGGCGACCAGCACATAACCGGTGCCGTACAGGACGGCACCTACTTTCAGGAAGAACAGGCCGATTTTCAACAGTGATACGGTACTACCGGTCGCCGCAGTCACTGCAGCCAATGGGCCGAGCGGAGCGGCGTAGGCAACACGCGCCGCGCCGGCCGCTGCGCCGCCGACGGTTGTTGCAGCCAGAATTCGCGCCGTAGGTTTGCCGTCGCTTTTGGATCGACGGGCCAGCAGCAACCACATCGTGCCAATCAGACTGCCGCCCAGCAGCGCTGGTATAGCACGGACACCGTACATCGAGGCAACGAGCACGGCAGCCCCCACAAAACCAACGATCCAGCCGTTGATCGCCTTTCTGCCCAAACGCCAACCGGCCGAGAAGATGATGGCCAACACGGCTGGCTTGATGCCGTCGATAATCGGTACGATTTCCGGCCGTTGGCCGTGCTGGACGTACAGCCAGGCGAAAACCGAAGTGACTATCGCCGCCGGCAGAATGAAGCCGAGCCCTGCGACAATCAGCCCTCTTGCTCCGCCGCGCATGTAGCCAATGTGCATGGCCATTTCCGCGGCATTCGGCCCTGGAATGAGATTGGTGACGCCAAGCAAGTCGACGAAATGCTGACGAGTCAGCCAGCCACGTCGCTTGACCGTTTCGTCCTCCATCATCGCATAGAACGCTGCCGGCCCACCGAAACCGATGGTCCCGATTTTCAGAAAGAGCCAGCCAATTTCTACAAGTCGAGAACGCATGATGGCGCTTGCAGGTAGGACGGATTGCCAATCCGTCCACGAGAAACGGGTGTAAAGCTAACGAGTTGATTGTGGTTGAATCTCGCGATCCTTCGCCGCTTTCCGTGGTCCACAATCGGCTGTGCGATGTACGGATTGGCAATCCGTCCTACGAGGAACCTACTGCAACCTCGGGGTTGTACACAGATCGCTATCCTACCAGACAAAGCGCACTGCTAGCAGCGGTCGGTTGGCTTTGGTATTGGAGAAAGGCAGGGAAAAAGGGGAAACGGGAATCGCCGTAGATTTGAGGGCAGCTCACTGGCGAGGGGCGTTCGGTTGCGATTCCATCTTGAGTATTCCCAGAAGTGTTCACGGCACAGGCATCCTGCCCGTGCATGAACGTGACTCGTTGGTCACTCCGGCGTCCAGCCGGTTGTGGCGAGAAACGAGCTAGCACGTGACACTTAGTCGCTCCTCTAGTTTTGACATGGCGGCCATCAGCTGATTCCACTCGGCGAACAGTTGCGCAGTATCGTGCACCTCGGCATCTTTGCGGCCGAATCCCTTTTCGCTGATTCGCATCGTTTCGCCAAGCACGTAACACCCACGCTGACGAAGATGCTCTTCCTTTTGCACGGGCGAGAGCGGATCGTCGGGACAGATGGGCAACACCTGCTCCATACACCGATGGACACCCCATAACGCTGCGCCTTGCGCGTCGTCAGCCTCGCTGACGACTTGTAGGGTGCCGGATTCGACGTAGTACTTTGCCATCTTACTTACTCCTTTCAATTGAGATTGAAGCTGTTACTTCCGTGCTCGTTTTCCGCTCTGTCAGATGGTATCGGAGGCCCAGTGACACCTCCGGTCACAGCGGCACCGAATTCCGGGAGAACGCCTAATCAAACAGCGTCACTGGCCGGCGTCATGCATTGTTTCGCGTCTGGACACGAAGGCAAGTCGGACGTGCGGATTTGGAAAATGGTAACTGGACACACCGATACAGGGGGCCGCAACCCCCATTGCTACAGTTTCATGCTTCTCAACGGTTAGAAGCATCCGGGTTTTAGGGCTTCTGCGACTAGACGGTCGCGGCTTTTGGGTGCTAAACTAGGCTAATGCGTTGGCAGCGCCCTATTGCGGCGTCGCGCAGGGTGGGACACGGAACTTTCACATTGGCCATCGCCAAGCCACACGTTCAACACAGACCGCTTCGCCGTTGGTTCCTACTGTAAAAAAAGTGCGGCACCGGTGACTGACGTAGCCTCTTGAATACAAATGGAAGACCGTCCAGATAATCTGGGCCGTAGCATGTGGTGTATCCCTATAACTGTTTTGGAGTGTAGTTTCATGGCGAGATTCTCTTTCCCTTCTGTTTCGTTACTCGTATGCGCAGCGCTGGGTACACTCACACTAGTCGGCTGTGGTCCCTCTGGCCCGGAGACGTGTCCGGTAAGCGGAAAGGTCACGGTTGATGGTCAGGCGGTTAAGAACTGTACGATCAACTTCCAGCCGGTTGACAGTGCCAATCAGGTCGCCAGCGGCCAGATTGCCGATGATGGCACCTACACACTGTTCACCGGTGTCTCCGGGACACCGGGGGCGATGGTCGGCAAGTACAAGGTTGTGCTGACGCCGCAAATGGCAGCCGCGGGAGACGGAGAAGACCCTGCCTACATGTCGTCTGGTGAGGACCCCACAAAAGCGCCTGCACCCCAGAACTTGAGCGCGGTGCCACAGGAATACACAGACGTCACGACGACACCGAAAGAAGTTGAAGTAACATCGGGAAGCAATACGATCAATATTGCGATCGAATCAGACGCTTCGGCGGCTTCTGAGTGAGTCTATTAGGTTCTTCTTTTATTCTTTGTATGGGAGTATTGCCATGTCGAGAAGATCGTTCCGTTTGGCATCGCGGCATCGGGGCTTCACGCTTGTGGAGTTGCTGGTCGTGATTGCCATCATTGGCATCTTGGTCGCACTTCTGTTGCCGGCCATCCAGGCGGCTCGAGAGGCCGCCAGACGTACGGAATGCGTAAACAATTTGAAACAGCTTGTGTTGGCGTGTCACAACTACGCAGACAAATACAAAGAGCGTTTTCCGTGGAATTACGATTCGGGCAACGGAACGTATCCGGGGCAACCACGGGGACAATGGAATCAGCATTCGTGGATCGTTTCGGCCTTGCCGTACATGGAAGAACAGTCGTTGTATGACCGTATTGAATGGGACATGGTTTGTCCCATGACTCAAGATCCCAACGCCGGCCCCCGTGAAGCGGCCAACAGAGAGGTTGCTCTGACTCCAATAGACGCTGTGATGTGTCCCTCCTGCACACATGAACCTGTGCTGGCAAATGGCCAGGTGCCCGGCTACCGCTGGGGTCCGGTAAGAAACGCCGCTCGTACCGACTATGTCGGAAGCATGGGCCACCACTGGGGCGGTTGGAAGGATTGCAATGCGGTCCCTGATTTTCCTGGTCCGCCGGGTCTGCCGAACATGTTCATTAAGGGTCAGTCCTCCACTCCATGGGTGAATGGCGAGAGCTTGGGTGAGCAAGCGCGTCTGAATGGTGTCTTCAAGTACATGGGATCCGTCAGAATGGCCGACATCCTGGACGGCACGAACGCCACGATTGCCGTCTTTGAAGACATGCACTTTCGTGGCGGGAACGGGGCAGTTTTCGATATCAATCCCACTGACGATGCTGCGTGGTTTAGCGGGCTCGGGGCCATCAATACCCTTCGCAACCCCATGAACAACAGAAACCGAGCTTGGCTGCAGGGCGCGGGCGATCGCCGTTGCCATGGCTGGAGCAGTAACCATCCCGGTGGCGCTCAGGCTGCGATGGCTGACGGGTCCGTGCACTTCTTCAGCCAGGACATTTCCCACGAACTCCGGTACAAACTGGCCGTACGCAACGATAGTCTGCCCATGGAGGATTTTTGATTAGTCCCACGGAAAGGATCGCGTAATCATCACTGGCGATCCGGCGTGTGATTATGTCGTCCGAATGAATCATTGTCGCAAAAGTGGCTGGCAGACGATCGAAGGTCGTTGCCAGCCACTTGTCTTTGGTAAGCACCCAGCCACAATTGTTGTGGCGGTATTGCGTTTAACGGCAAGCCGAAGACTGTGTGGCGTATTCGCCGACGCCTTCGGCTAGCCGTTAAACGAACAGGGCGTCTGGATAATGTGAGGATAGCTGAGGGTGTCCGGGAATTCGACACAACATCATCCACGGTTTTCGGGAGGGCGAGGCTCCTGCCGAGCCGCGCGTGGATGACGAAAACTCGGCTCAGCGGGAGCTTCGCCCTCCCAATTCCCGGACACTCCCGTCTAGCTCTGACATAGCGCTAGGGTCCGCGTGTATGCGTTGGCAATTACTCTCTTGCGTCTGGCTACTCTACTGTGTGGGTTGTGGTGACGCTGACGTGGCGTCGACGGACAACCCGCTGTCCCCCCCGTCTCCGTTCCAAGTCGATCTTTCGGAAGACCCCACGAATCAGCGCCAGAGCCAACGTTCCGATGCGATGGGTACTGAGGTCCTGACGCGTACGCGCTTCCGGGACGTGCACGAAGAGGCCGGACTGAAGCACGTTTACGTTAACGGCGAACGCGGTCGGTGCCTGTTGATGGAGACCACCGGCGGCGGTGCAGGTTGGTTGGATTTCGATGCCGATGGGCATTGGGACTTGTACCTGAACCAGGGGGGCGATTGCACGATCGAACCCGACGAGACCCAGCCGCACGATGCGCTATACCGGAGCTTGGGTGACGGGACGTTCCGGGATGTCACCGCGCAGGCCAGAATCGTCGAGCCCCGCTACAGCCAGGCGGTGGCCATCGGGGACTACGACGACGATGGCTTTGACGACATCTACGTTACCAACATGCGTCGTAACACGTTGTTTCGTAACTTGGGGGATGGTACGTTTCTGGATGTTACCGAACAGGCGGGAGTAGGCGACGATCGGTGGAGCGTGTCGGCAGCATGGGCAGACCTGGACCTGGACGGGGACTTGGACTTGTACGTCAGCAACTACTGTGTCTACGATCCGAAGAACCCGATCCTGGCGAAGAATGAGAAAGGGCAACCTCGTGTCCCTCACCCGCGCGATGTCCCCGCGTGGCCGGATGAATGCTACATCAACTGCGGCGACGGGACCTTTTCCGCCGAGGCACAGGAACGAGGCCTCGTGGACAACGGTGGCCGCGGGTTGGGCGTGGCCGTGGCCGATTTCAACAATGATGGATGGCCGGACGTTTTCGTCACGAATGACGTCTGGGCGAACTTCTTGTTTGTAAACCAAGGCGATGGAACGTTTGAAGAGATGGCCACGCTGTTGGGATGTGCTACGGACGCCAACGGAAGCACAATGGCCAATATGGGCATCGCCGCTTACGATTTCGACCGCAATGGCCACCTGGATCTCTATGTCACGCACTTCCGCAAGGAAACCGACACGCAGTACCGGAACTATGGCGAGGAGGGCTTCCAGGACGAAAGCTCACTGTTGGGGTTGGTCCCTCTGACGATGGACCAGCTTGCCTTCGGCGTCGTCATGGCGGATTTTGACCAGGACGGACTTCCGGAGGTGTTTACCGCTTGCGGCCACATCGAAAACGGTCCAGGATATCCGTTTTACCGCATGGCTCCCCAGTTGTTCGCCTTCGATGGCGATCGGTGGCGCCAGTGCAGCGACGAGGCGGGTGAGTTCTTCCAAGGAAAACGCGTGGCGCGGGCTGTGGCCGCCGGCGATTACGACGAGGACGGCGATCTGGATCTTGTCGTGGCCCACGAGAATACACCAGCGGCCCTATTGCGCAACGAATCCGAGCGAGGACACTGGTTGAAGTTCCTGTTTCGCGGCCGTCAGAGCAATCGACGCGGGATTGGCTGTCGAGTCACGGTTACGGCCGGTGGGTCGTCTTACATGCAGGAGTTGTGCGGCGGCACAAGCTACGCGGCTACACACCAACCGACACTGATCTTTGGCCTGGGAGACTGGCAGCTTCCCTGCGGGGTTACCGTTCGTTGGCCGAATGGGTCGATCCAGAGTTTGGATGATGTGGAAGTGGATCAGACGCTGGTCATTGAAGAACCGTCGGAGAAGCACGAAATCCGAATTTCGAAATCCGAAACAAATACAAAACTCGAAAGCAAGAAACTCAAAACAGAAACCCCATGACTCACGAGGAAGGTTGTAGGTCAGGCTGTGCCTGACGAAATGCGCTATCGAGCTGTTTCAGCCCGTTTCCGTCAGGCGGAGCCTGACCTACCGGACTAAACGATGTGTTTCGCATTTCGTGTTTTCGACCCGCGATACTTCGTGCTTCGGATTACGCATGAGCAGACCTGTTGGACGTGCGAAGGTTTGGGCGATTGCTGCGCTGGCTGCCGTCGTGTCTGTTGCGCTGCTGTTGGCGTACCATGTCCGGCGTCGCCCCGACCGCGCCCCTCCCGGCACGAAACCGGCGTTTGCTCCTTTCCACGTCGCGAGCCCGGCGATGGGAACCTCCAAGCCAACGGACCCTCTGTTGGAAGAAACCGCCTGCGCGATCCAACTTCATGATGTCACGAACGAGACCGGGGTCACCTTCAAGCACACCGACGGCAGTAGTGGGCGGCGATATATCGTCGAGGCCATGTCCACC
This sequence comes from uncultured Pirellulaceae bacterium, assembly GCA_964617665.1. Taxonomy (GTDB): domain Bacteria; phylum Planctomycetota; class Planctomycetia; order Pirellulales; family Pirellulaceae; genus JADHUC01. The sequence goes on along the minus strand of CAZUAH010000017.1, from coordinate 20,230 downwards.
GGCATGGCCACCTTCGACTATGACGGTGACGGGCTGATCGATATCTACTTCCCCAACGGCGCGCCCCTTCCCGGCTGTGAGACCGACACGCCGCCCCGGCATGCCCTGTACAAGAATCTAGGCGGTTGGAGATTTCAAGACGTCACCGACGAGGCAGGCGCGGTGTGTTCGGCCTACGGCATGGGAATCACCATTGGGGACTACGACAACGACGGCTACGCGGATGTCTATCTGAACAACTTCGGCAAGAATCTACTCTACCACAACAATGGCGACGGCACGTTTACCGACGTGACTCGGCAGGCCGGCGTCGCGGGGCGGGAGTTGGTGGCCGCCGGGGCATGCTTCCTGGACATCGAGGGAGACGGCGATCTCGACCTTTACGTGGGCAATTACATCGACCTCGACTGCTCTGCGCACCTGCCGCACACAGAACGCGGCCACCCGGCTTATCCGTCTCCGCAAGAGTACGAACCTGTGCTGGACACCCTCTACCGCAACAACGGGGACGGCACGTTTACGGACGTGACCCGTCAATCCGGGATCGGCGAGCACGCGGGCCGCAGCATGGGCATGATTTGTGCGGACTACGACAACGACGGCGACACGGACGTGTTCATCTGCAACGATGTCCAGGAGAACTTCTTCTTCCGCAATGATGGAAAGGGCAACTTTGAAGAATTCGGCGTGATAGCGGGCGTGGCAATGAATCGCGAAGGCCATCTGATAGCCAACATGGGCGTCGATTGCGCGGACTACGACCACGATGGATTGCTTGATTTCTACACGACGAATTACCAAGCCCAGTTGCCCATGTTGATGCGCAATTTTGGCGATGATGTCTTTGACGACGTTGGCTCGCAGACGAACGCGGTAGCAGGATGCTTCCCCTATGTGAATTGGGGATGCGGCTTCGTCGATTTCGACAACGACCGTCACCGAGACCTGTTCATCGCCAATGGCCACACGGAAGACAATATCGAAGAGCGCGACTTGGGCGCCGCGTACCGCTGCCCCAATCTACTGCTGCGGAATACGGGAGAGGCCAGATTCGTGGATGTTTCGACCGTGGTCGGCGACGGACTCTCGCCTGTCGCGGCCAGTCGCGGTACGGCCTTCGACGATCTGGACAACGACGGCGACATCGACGTGGTGGTGCTGAATTCGCGCGAGCAACCGACCGTGTCCAGGAACATGCTTGGGGAATCGGGTTGCACGAATCACTGGCTTCAAATACGCCTGCAGGGAACAACGACAAACCGCGACGGCGTCGGCGCCCACGTTACCGTGGTGGCCCACGACCTGAAGCAATTGGTCGAACTACACAGTGGCCGCGGGTACCAAAGCCATTGGGGTTCCCGATTGCACTTCGGCTTGGGCGAATGCGACCGCGCAGACCGCATCGAAATCCGCTGGGTCGGAGGCGCGACGGAAGTCTTCCGAAACGTCGAAGCCGACCAACTCGTCACGATCATCGAAGGGGACGGGGATCCGCGAAAGAGCTCTACTCGACCGTCACCAAAGGGTTCTCAAAAACCGTGATACAGGATTTCCATGGGTACTTGGCTAAGGGAAACATGACAAAGCTCCCCAGCACGATGTCCAAATCGCCGTCGCCGTCCCAGTCGCCGATATCGCCGCATGGATGAAAGGGCCTTTTGATCTCTAGAGAGTATCGCTCGTACTGTCCGGGAGAGGTTTGCTCGAACCAAGTCACCGTATCCAACATTTCGGCGTTCGGCCAATCCGGATTGAAGGTGGGAATGAATACGCTGGAAACGAGGTCCAGGTCTCCGTCGCCGTCCAGGTCGGCGGGCATCGATGTGTGTGCGCCGGGCAGGTGGGCCAGGCGGTGGTAGGTGAAGGGGAAACTGCCTCGGTTCTCCAGCCAGCCGAAGCCGTGGTAGGGGCGGGGAATGGGTGGGATCTGGACCGAATCTCCGTGGTTCAGCAGCACGTCCATGTCGCCGTCATGGTCCAAATCAAACAGCCGGATACCGGTCGAACCCCAGCGGGGGTGAGGGGCTTTATAGATCGTCTCGGACCGGAAGTCTCCCCACCCCCGGTTCAAGAACGCAATCACCTGCTCGTTCTCCTGGGATTGCAGCGCGATGAAATCGAGATGTCCGTCTTCGTTCAGGTCCACCACTGGTACGTCGCTGGTTCCCGCGCGTTCGTCCAGGGAAATCGCTTCGAAATCCGGTTGCGAGTAGTCCTCGGTGAAGTTCTCGAAGTAAGCGATCCTGCCGGTCGTTAAGTTACCGAAATCTGCAACCACGAGATCCAGGTCACCATCTTGGTCGAAGTCGGCTGCTTGAACTTCGTTCACCCGCCCCATCCCTTCCATCAGGACGACGGTTTCGAAGCGACCCTCGCCGCAGTTGCGCAGCCACACGACGGACCCTTTTGTAGTGTCCACGGGCCAGTACTCGCCCAGGTTGGCCACCAGGATGTCACGCAAGCCGTCCCTATCGAAATCGACCACGTGCGCACGGCTGGGGTGGGGGACGCGTGCGATGACTCTGGCTGGATCGTCGGGGTGGCTCGGCGTCCATAGCACCACGAGTCCGTGGCGCATGTCACAGGCCAGCAATTGCTCGGGACCATCATCGGTGATCCGCACGAACTTCACTGTGGAGACCGATGGCGGGTTGGGAATCACGTCCAACGCGATCTTGTGACGCTGGAAAACCATCGGCGATGGTGGCGACGCCATCGCGTCTTCGGGGACGGGTAGGTACTCGGGAGCGCGGGCCGTCCAGTACTCGATCACCTCGTCGATGGGCGGCATTTGATTTGGGGACACGGGCCTTGGTCCCTGCATATACTTGTACATCTCACGGATCTTCCCCGCCCACAGCCCCTTCGGTTCGATGTCCGGGGTGGGCAGGACATGACAGGTGGAACATAGCGCCTTGACTCTCGCGGCGATATTGTCCGCCTCGACTACTACGGTCCGTTTGTCGCTTTTAGGGATGGCGAACGGGCCATGCGGCTTGTGCCCTTCTGTCGATGGGCCGGGCGTCACTTCGGGATCACCCCAGCGGGAGCTGGCGGCGATAATGGCAACGACGGCGATCAACGCCAAAATCGCCGCGATGCCGATTGCTTTGCGCATCTTTTCCTTTGACGATTCCAGGGTTCTTCGTTTAACGGCAAGCCGAAGGCGATGGTTGCCATGACATACGATTCGCGCGGGAAAAAAGTAGTCGCCTTCGGCTTGCCGTTAAACGAAACACTTTCCGGATTCCGAAGATGATTGCAGCAGTGGCATTTCTTTCCCGAAACGAATCCCGGACGAACGCTTTGGATCTGCCGTCCGTCATAACGACACCTTGGGTTTGGCACGAACTCGCGACCACTCTTCAGACCACTGCTCAATACGATAATTCAACTGGCCGGCGACAAGATCATCTCCGCACTTCTCCGCATACAATGCCATTCGTTTCAGCAGTCCTGGAGGTACCGCAGCAACGTTCTCCAACTGAAGTATCTGATGCCGCACCGCCTTGCCCTCAAGGACCATTTCCTCCAGTTCCTTGACCCGTTCCAATTGTTTGAATCGACGTTCCACGGCGGCCAACTGATGCCGGCTCACATGGTCGTAGCAGTTCAGCAACAACGCCTTCTCGTAACTCTCTTTCGCTTGAGGGAACTCGCCCCGAGCCGCATGGAGCCATCCCTTGTACCTCCAGAAGCGATTGTCGTTTGCCGCTTCCGGAGGCGCGCGAGACAGTAAGCGAGCCACTTCGTCAACGTTCCCGGCGGTGCAACTCAATTGCAGACAGTACGCCAACAATTCCAGGTTGTGAGGAAATCTCTCGAAATACTCGGCAACGACTTTTTGGTGAAAGGGAGTCCCGTCTTCTTCGCGCGGTCCTTCCTTCGGATCTTCCCTTTCGTCGAGTCCCCTGGACCCGATGCGGTGGATCGCCCGAGCGACGAGAAACAACTCTTCATCGGGATCCCCACGGAACCATCTTGTGTTCTCCTCGTAGGCGTTCGAGAACGAAAGCGAATCCTGCAGCATTATGTAGACGTTAGTCTCCGGCTGATCGCAGTCGTGTTCAATTGTGTCGTACGCAAGGTCCACCATCTTCCGTCGCTGCAGAGTGTAGGCGTAAAAATAGACCAGACGACGCCTCGCTTCGACAAGTGTTGGATCGAGCTTGATGGCTCGTTCGAGAGTCTCCGCTGCTTCAATCGCTCGATTCAGCGGGCCGAACAGTATCTCCGAACGTTCCAAGAGCGCCGGAGGCGTCATGGGATCCGCATCCGGCAATTGGTCGAGTAGTTCGACGGCCCGCTCGTACTGCTCCGTTTGATTCGCCGCTTCGGCCAGATAGACCAAGGGAGCAGCCTTGCTACGTTCCCACCAACGCCAACGTCCCGCAAGTTCCTCCAGTCGTTCCCAGTCTTCAGCCCGAAGTGCCTCGCGGCATGACTCGGAAAGCGATTTGATAACGGTATGCCTAACCAGGCAGAAGACGCCAACGAGGACCAGAATCGCGCAGAGCGTTCCGATCAGCCAACGTCGGCGGACCCTTCGCGCCTTGTCGATTGGCACCGATGGCACCAGCAGCGCCTGCTCACCCCACCGGTCTGTAGGAGTTGAAGAATCTGTAGGATCCATATCCACACCTGCTCTATCCGATTCTAACGCACAAAAATCGTGCGAAGCTTACAAGACAGTGTACTGCGAAGGGTGCTTGAGGTCGAGCGAGGAGGTTAGGAGAGAAGCGGCTTGGAAGCCGTTTCTAGCGCTCCGCCAATGCAGATAGTTACTGCCTAACCCCTAATCCTCAGACTGGACAAAGCAATAGGCCTCTGATCGACTTAGGGGGCAGTCGAACGCGATGGAGAATGTTGGTTCCGGAAGGGCTGATCTTGCTTGTAGAATCTGATGCGTTGTTCGATGGAACTGGCAAGAGCCTTGTTTCTCGCCGCGCGAGCTATCCACAGGGCGCGCTCGGCGGCGGAAATGGCGTCCGCGAAGCGACCGGCTTGGGCGTGGGCCATGCCCAGTATGTCCAGCGCTCTCGGATCCTGGTAACGGGTTAGCTCGCAGGCCTTCGTGGCAAGGTCAACCGCCTGTTTGCCGTCACGCAATGTCTGATCGCTGCTGGTAGCGCGGAGTGTCGCCAGCCCCAAAAGTGCCGCCGGAAGACGAGGGTTTTCTTTGAGTGCATTGCTGTACAGCACCACGGCCTGCCCGTGTTTTCCCTCCGCCAACAGGACGCGTGCAAGGTTGGTGCTCGCGGCAGCGTTGCCCGGGTCCAGCCGAATCGCTTCTGCCAGATGTTCCTTTCCCTCGTCCGTTTCGCCAATGTCCGACAACAACCCCCCCAGAACGCCATGCACCTCCGCAAATTCCGCATCGATCTCCAAGGCCTGACGGCAATGCTCGATGCCCTTCTGGTACTCGAGTTGCTTTCCCAAGATTATGCCGAGGTTACAGTGAGCGGTCTTGACCATCTCACTGTCGGCCTGCATATCGAGTATCTTGAGGAAGCTAGCCTTCGCTTCCTCAAGATTTCCTTGGACCATCAGCATGTATGCCAAGTCGTTGTACGCCACGACACTGTTGGGGTTGAGTTTCAGCGCTTTGCGGCAGAACTTCGTTGCGAGTTCGTAGTCGCCGTGGTCCAACGCTTCCCTCGCCGCCCTCACGAACGAGATATCATCGACGAACTCCTCGCGGATTCTTTTGATCGCGCCTGCCCTTGTGTTGACGAATTCGGGAATGTTCGCCGCGCGGTCAGAGCCGGTGAACCGCGACAGCAAGACGGGTGGGCTGCTGTGGCCCAGTTCGTCAATGTGGGTGAGGAAGAGCTGGGTGAAAGGCGAATTGACCTTCGAGGAAAACACCAGCCATTTGCCGTTTGGTGACCAACTGTGCCATGAATTCATCCGCGCCGTATTGCACTGCATTCGCCGGGAATCCCCTCCTGCCGCCGGGATAATGTGCAGTTCACTGTCCGGCTGCAACAGCATGTAGCTCTTGGCTTTGCAGAACACGATCCATCGGCCGTCGGGAGAGTACTTAGGGAAGTAGTTGCTCATCCCATTGCTGGAAGCACCGGCCAGCGGCTCTGCCTTGCCTCCCTTGCCCTCGTTGAAGGGTATGCGGTACAGATCAAACAGGAATGTTTTCCCCTCGTCGACAAACTCTCTGCATTCCGCCGCCGTGAGCAGCACGCGTGTTTCACTCTCAAGGTTCTCCAGGCCGTAGGCCTCGTTTCTGGCAAACGCGATGTACTTCCCGTCCGGACTCCAGGTTGGATTGCTTTGCACGAATCGCTTGTCATCAGCACCGGGTAAAGCGCTGAAAGTCTTGGTCCTTCGGTCGTAAATGACCAATATGCCCTGGATCGGGAAGAAAAGCTGACTGAACGCCAAGTTGTCCCTGGGAACGAAAACGGACCGGTCCTTCACCGTGCTAACCACATACCTTCCGTCCGGAGAGACTTGCGACAGCAGGCCAAAGGTCGGCTTCTCGTCTTCGCTCTCGTACTCACTCCAGGTAATGATGCTGTTCTTGTCGAGAGTCATTTCTTCTGTGACGTTGGCAGTCACATAGGATCCCTTGTCGTTGGCATAATCCACGTCCATCCCCATGACCGCCCCGTCGGCGGAGAATGAATGACAGTTGCCACAAACCGGCAACTTGTCCAATACAATCGGAGGCCGTTCTTCGGAAGAAATCGTCCCAAACCGCCAGCAGATGTGTGCCTCTGGATCCTTGACCGCCTCCTCAAACGGCAGATTCACTTCCCTGTAGAATAGTGGCGCCCCGACTTCATCTCTGGATGTCATGATCGAGACGCTGCCGACTGACAGAATCCTATCCGGCGCCGCCCCATTGACGCCCAAAACTGTCATCTTTGCTTTCCTTTCCAACGACTGCTGCTTGATGATCTCCCATCGATCGTTGGAAGGTGTCCACTGAGTGTCGAAGCAGGGAAAGCTCATTCGTTCTTGGCCGCCCTCGAATTCAAACGTGACGACCCACGCATCTGTTTCGTCTTGACTGTCCTCCCAGCGCAACGTCGGAGATGCGATATCCGGGGGAAACAACGTCCCGTCAAGCGGATAGTCGATCGCCAATTCGCTGTACTGCGCGTCTCTCCGGTAGGCGGCCAGGATCCTCTCAGTTGAAAAACCAGGTCTGCGATAGGCAACATACAACGCTACCACCATACCGAAGGCGACCGTAGCGAGACCCAAGGCAGCACAGACGATCAAGGTGCGCCGAAACGTTCTCTTGCGACGCTTCTGTTTCTTGTTGTCTCTCACGTCCAATTCCTCCGTTAGACGAGCATTCTAATCACACCCGCCCGACACATCCAGGTTTGTAGGATGGGCCCGATTCCACATTAACGGATTTGTCGTCGCATTGATGGAAGACTCGTCTACGCTTATCGTAGATTTGACAACAACGTCAGTTGTGCTTGTAGGTTGGCCCTCCGAGGCCGACCACTCATCCGACGGCCTCGGAGGGCCATCGTACGGGCAAGATCGAAAGGCGCGAGGCACTAAGAACGTAAGGCGTGCGGCAGATGAGGATTTACTACCCCACACCCTGCTCCAGATTGCACACGATCTTTCTTGAATCTATACTGATTCGCTACAAGTTGTTACAGTCCCTAATTGGCCTTACCGGCACAATCCGTCGTCTTGCTTAAGGAGATTGTCGTGGACTCTTTGTATCGCCTTGTCGGATGTGGTGTTGTTGTCGCTTTGTTGGTCTCGCTCGCGGGGTGTTCGTCCGGTGGTCCGGCGACGGTGCCGGTAGAAGGAACGCTGAATATCGACGGGCAACCGGCCAACAACATTGGAATTGACTTCGTTCCGGTTGCCGAAGGTGGGACAACCTCAAGCGGTACGGTGGAGAATGGCAAATTCACATTGTTCGCCGGCGTACAAGGCACACCGGGTGCCGAGGTTGGAAAATACAAGGTGGTTCTTCGCGATCTGAGTGGCGGTGGGGGCGCTGAGATGTACGGAGCGGGAGGCTCGGGCGGCAGCAGCAAGCCCAAGGCCCAGAAACCGCCATTTCCCGCGAAGTATTCGGACCCCAATACCTCGGACAAGCAAGTTGAAGTAACGGCGAGCGGAGGCCCAATCACTGTAGAGATAGCGTCAGACGCTCCGGCGGATTCAACTTCTGATTCTGAGTGAAGTCTATTATCAGATCGTTTGACTCGAGGCCGTAGGTCAGGCTCCGCCTGACGAAATGCGCATCGACACGCCATAGACGAAGCCCGCCAGGCACAGCCCTGACTACCAGAATCGCATGGGCCGATAAACACGAAAGGCGAATGTTTCGGGCGTTTTGGACATTGCCTATTCTGGTTTTGTGCTTCGGATTTCGAGTTTCCTCTTGAGTTGGAAGATATCCACTTCCGCCCTGTCGTCCGCAAACACGTGGACAAGTTCTCCCTTCGCGTACCGTTGTAGGGCATACCGCCAATCCGTCCCGGGTGGAAGATTTTCCCATCGGATTCGGCTCGTGAGGTACGATCGTCGTACCACACAGTAGTCGACGCCTCGTTCGCCAAGCATTCGGCGGCTCGTGTCGTCCGGAAACCTTTGCATGGGTAGCTTCAGTTCCCGAAACTGTCGTGGGAAGAAGCCTGAGTAGCCGTTTAACATCGTTCGCTGGTGAAACGTGCCCCAATACATCCAAATCGCGCTGTCTTCGTAATGGCGCACCGTCTTCCCTTTGGGAAAGGGGACGCAGGCAATGATGCAGTCGTCGGGCGTTTCGGTCTTCAGCCACTGTATCCAGGCGGTTTGAGTTTCGACCGACGGCAACGTGAACATCGTCTGGCGAGAGGGCAGTATTTCCACGACTGCCAGCCCACCGACCACGCCCGTCACTCCCCATGCGGCTGCTCGCCGCCACTGAGCCTTCGAGGGGCGAGGCAGTGAGGAGATGCCCAGCCATTTCAGCAGCAACACCAGGATGAAATGCAATCCCAACGCAGCCAAAAGGGCAGCCGCAAGCTGGACGAACATGGCGAATCGAAATACGTTTCTCGCCTGCCCAAAGCCGGGATACCAGCGCATCAGTGATTCGTATGGCACCCATGTGGCGATGTGGATCTTCGGCCCCATGGACAGCACGAAAGCGGCTGCGAGCAGAGTCAAGCAAAACGCGGCCCAGATCCGATACCGTTTCCGCATCAATCCTACACACGCACCAAACAAGGCGAGAGCGTATGTCAGGATTCCGGGGCAGAGTTGAAAACGTGTATCGCCGCTCAATCGCCGAAGCGCATCCGGCTCGATCATTCGTGGCCACGGCGATGCGAGGTACTGCTTCGGTTCGGCGGAAAGACCACGTACAAAGTCTGGCGATCGCTCGAGCTTCTCCTGTTTCACAACGCTCAATTGGCCCCAGACGACTGGGCCAGCCAACAGAATCGCGACGCCTCCGGCCGCAGCCAGCATCAGCCACGTTCGCATTCTCGCCAGACGGCGTGCGAACAGCCAACCGAAACTCGGAATCAGCAGCGCACTCAGAAACAAACCGTAATACGCGCACGTCAGATAGGCGAAGGCAAAAGCCGCGCCCGCAAGCGCCGCGCGAGTCAATGTGGGGCGTTTGCCAAGAAGGTACAGGGCGTGGATGGTCCAAACAATGCCGCATACCGGAACAAGCTGCAGCACCCCCATTTCGTTGTGCACCAGCGGCAACAACTCGACCATGGCGCCGCCGATGGCCGACGCCAACCAACGTATGCGCAAACGGCGCAGCAGAAGGAAGGTGCTCCAGCCGTTCAGTGCCACCGCCAGCAGGAGGAAGGTATTATGGGCCAGTATTCGATTGCCCGTGAGCCAAACGATGGGGGCAACGACAATCGTCGTCGGCATGGGCTCGGAAAAAGCGAATGTACGGCGGGTCGGATGGAAAATGGGGGCATCCCAATATTTCCATTCGTCCTCGTACAGCTTGCCGGCGCGGTCGGCGTTCCACCAGACGGTCCACAGAGTGAACAGCGGCACCGTTGCCACCGGCTCGGTCCCCTTGGCCAAGCTCGATCCGAAATGACGAGCCAATGGCCATGTGGAAAGCACGGCCAGCAAAAGGCACACAGCCAATTCGAAGAACGCGTAGCGTCGCGCCAGATTCAAGAATCGCTTCGACCAAGTGACCCGCCGCATGTTGCTCCCCATTTCCGAGGTAACGGAAATTATCGTTCAAGCATATCACCTCGGCCGCCAGTAGGAAACGTGAGACTATCCCGTAGGTCATGCTGTGCATGACGGAAACCGTGATGATACTCCGATTGCGTTCCAACTGAGCGCCAATGGAAGACCGGCGGAATCGGGCGGGGATGAGATCAAACGACGGAGCCGAATGGGACGCGCATTTCGTCAGGCGGAGCCTGACCTACTTTTGTTCGCCAGCCGAAGCCGAGTGCTTATGCCAGTATTCCCGGAAATCCAGTTCGACCTGCCGGGCGAAATCTAACCGGCCGCTGCTCCTCGCAACGTTCACGGCCTTCCGGGACATCTCGATGGCATCCGCACGCCGGTCTACCTGAGCATACACTCTGGCAAGGGTCGCCAGGAACTCCGGGTCGCTGAACTGCGTCAGCTCGCACGCCCGTTCGGCCATCTCGATCGCCGCGTCGTAGTCGCGTAGTTTCCGCTGCGGGCACGTGGCGCGAATGAAGGCCGCTTGCGCAAGTGCCATGCCGGCATCCGGATCCGATTCCAGAATGCACTCGTACTGTGCTAGAGCTTGCTCGAATTTTCGCTGCCCTTCGAGCGCCAAACCGAGGTAATAGCGACAAGGTACGTTCTGCGGTTGGAGTCTGACGGCTTCCTGCAGGGACTCAATTGCCTCGGCGGCGCGGTCCATGTTCATGAACTGGACGCCCAAGGAGTAATGCGCCTCGAAAAGATCCGGCGCCGACTCCAGCGCCGCGCGATAGTGCTCGATTGCCTGGTCGACTTGCCCTTTCATCGCCAGAATCGTCCCCAGGTTGCACAACGCATCCGCGTTTTTCGGGTTCAGGGCCAAGGCCTTGCGGCACGATGCCTCCGCGCGGGCCAAGTCCCCAAACCCAGCACTCGTCTTCGCTTGACGAGCATAGGAGTGATCGTTGATGAAACTCTCGCGAATCTGCTGGATGGCCCCCGATTCGGCTCGGACGAACTCCGGGATGTTCGCGGCCCGACCTGCCTTGGTGAAGTTTGCCAGCAATACCGGCGGAGTGCTGTTACCCGCGTCGTCGAAATGCGTCATGAACAATTGCGTGTAAGGTGAAAATGCCTTGGAAGAGAAGACCATCCACTTGCCGTTCGGCGACCAACTGTGCCAGGAATTCATTCGGGAAGTGTTGCACCGCAATCTGCGCGGCTCGCCTCCACTGCTGGGAATGATGTACAGCTCGCTGTCTGGCTGCAACAGCATGTATGTCCTTGCTTTGCAGAAGACGATCCACTTTCCGTCCGGGGAATACCGGGGAAAAAAGTTGCTCATTCCGTTCTCCGAAGCCCCGGTCAGCGGCTCCGCTTGGCCTCCGTTGCCGTCATTGAACGGAACGCGGTACAAATCGAACAGGAACGTCTTCCCCTGTTCCGTAAAGACCTTATGCCCCTCAGGCCCCAGACGCCCCGTCCCTCCATGGTCGTGGCGTTCGCTTCGTGCGAAGACGATCCATTTGCCATCCGGGCTCCACACCGGGTTGCTCTGCACGTATTTCGGATCGTCGGCGCCTGGCAGCGCCCGGAACGATCCGTCGTCCCGCGAGTAGATCCCCACAAGCCCCTTGATGGGAAAGAACAGTTGCGAGAAGGCCAAGTCGGGCCTGGGCGCGAAGACCGTGTCGTCCTTTACCGTGCTTGCCACGTATTTGCCATCAGGAGAAACCTGGGACAGCAGGCCGAGCGTTGTTTGGCCGTCCTCGCGCCGGTAGTCGCTCCACGTGATAATCTTGCTCGGCTCCAAGACCATCTCTTGGCTGACGGGCATGATCGCGTACGAGCCTTTATCGTTGGCATAATCGATGTCCATTCCCAGGATCTTCCCGTCGGCGGAAAACGAGTGGCAGTTTCCGCAGACCGGCAGGTTCTTCAGAACCACCGGCGGCGGCTGTCGAGAGGAAACGTCTCCGAATCGCCAACGAATCTGGGACGGATCGTTGACTGCATCGCGAAAGGGCAAGTTGACTTCGCGGTAGAAGATTGGCGCACCAACTTCGTCGGCCGATGTGCTGATCGAGATATGTGCCGACGACAGAATTCGACTCTGCCGGGCACGGCGAATACCCAGCACCGTCACTTCGGCTCGGCTGGATAGCGATCGGCGCCCAATTGTTGTCCATTGGCTTTCCGAGGGCGTCCACTCCTGATTCAGGCTCTCGACAGTGATCGCTTCCTGGGCATCGGGGAATTCGATATGTACTAGCCATGTATCGGACTCGCCGGTGGAGTCTTCCCAGCGGAACGTGGGGGCAATGATTCTCGGGGGAAACACGGCTTCGTCGAACGGGTACTGGATAGTCAAACGGCCGGGTGGCTTGCTGGCGTCATAGACGGCAAGTATGGCATCGGCGCGAAGGGGCCGGTCACCGTCGGAAAGGAAATAGACTGCCGATCCAACCGCTATCACCACGGCAACGCCTGCGACGACGTAGACAAGACGGCGTTTTGCCATGAATGTGATCCTATTTGCGGCTGGGGCCAGGTGCGGCTGGTTGTCGCCAGTACTGCTGGAAATCGCGTTCCACACGTTGGGCGAAGTCTAGCCTACCGCTGTTCCTTGCGACGATCACAGCCTGCTGCGATGTTTTGATGGCATCGGCTCGCCGGCCCACCTGGACGTACACTCTGGCCAAAGTTGCCAGGAACTCGGGGTCTGTGTACTGTGTCAGCTTGCAGGCCCGCTCGGCCATGTCAACTGCCGCTTTGTAGTCTCGCAGTTCCCGTTGTGGGCAGGTGGCCCGAATGAACGCGGCTTGTGCAAGTGCTGGGGTGGAATCTGGGTTTAGTTCGAGAAGGCTGTCAAACTGAGCCAAGGCTTGTTCATACTTCTTCTGCCCTTGCAGCGCCAAGCCCAGGTGATAACGAGTAGTTTCGTAATCGGGACGAATGCGAACGGCCTCCTTGAGGGGCTCAATCGCTTCTTCCGGCTGGCCCGCGTTCATCAACTGGATAGCCAACGCATAGTGTGCCTCGAAAAAATCAGGAGCAGCCTTCACCGCCGCACGGAAGTGTTCGACCGCCAAGTCGGGCCGCCCATTCTCCACCTCGACGGTTCCCAGGTGGAAGTGCGCCTGCTCGTTATTCGGATTCAGCGCCAGCGCCCGGCGGGCCGATTCCTCCGCCAGACCCAAATCCTCGAACTGGATGTTTGTCTCTGCCTGCCGCGCGTACGAGTGATCATCGACGAATTGTTCGCTGATTCGCTGGATGGCCCCGGGCTCGGCATGGACGAATTCCGGGATGTTCGCAGCCCGGCCCGCCTGCGTGAAGTTCTCCAGCAGCACGGGCGGAGTGCTATTTCCCGCGTCGTCCAAATGCGTCAGGAACAACTGGGTGTACGGGGAAAACACCTTGGATGAAAACACCATCCACCTGCCGTTGGGCGACCAACTGTGCCAGGAATTCATCCGGGACGTGTTGCACCGTAGCCGGCGTGCCTCGCCACCGTTGCTGGGGATGATGTACAACTCGCTGTCCGGCTGCAGCAGCATGTAAGACTTCGCCTTGCAGAAGACGATCCACTTCCCGTCCGGCGAAAATCGCGCAAAGTAATTGCTCATCCCATTCACCGAGGCCCCGGTCAACGGTTCCGCAATGCCTCCATTGCCGTCGTTAAAGGGGACTCGGTACAGGTCGAACAGGAAGGGTCTCCTGTTCTTCACTAGTTCCTCGCATTCCTCACGGCTCATCTGCGTCTTCCTCTCGGGGCGGTACGCTTTACTTCGAGCGAAGACGATCCATTTCCCACCCGGGCTCCATACGGGGTTGCTCTGCACGAATTGCGGATCGTTGGCGCCCGGCAATGCTTGAAACGTTTTGTCATCGCGTGAGTAGATTCCCACGATTCCTTTGATGGGAAAGAACAGTTGCGAGAAGGTCAAATCGGGTGTGGGCAGGAAAACCGAATCGTCTTTCACCGTGCTTGCCACATACTTGCCATCCGGAGAAACTTGGGACAACAAACCAAGCGTTATTTCATCATCCTCAGACCGAAAGTCGCTCCAAGTGATGATCTTGTTCGGCTCCAAGACCATCTCTTGGCTAACAGGCAGGATCGCATAGGAGCCTTTGTCGCTGGCGTAGTCGACGTCCATCCCCAGGACTTTCCCGTCAGCGGAAAACGAGTGGCAGTTTCCACAGACCGGCAGGTTCTGCAGAACAACGGGCGGCCGCTGAGGGGAAGATACGTCCCCAAACCGCCAACGAATCTGGGATGGATCGTTAACAGCATCGCGAAATGGCAAATTGACTTCGCGGTAGAAGATCGGCGCGCCGACTTCGTCGGGAGATGTGCTGATCGAGATACGAGCCGACGATAGAATCCGACTCTGCCGCGCACGACGAACACCCAATACGGTCACTTCAGCTCGGCTAGATAGCGACCGGCGCCGGATCGTCTCCCATTGGCTTTCCGAAGGCGTCCACTGCTGATTCAGACGTTCGACAGATATTGCTTCCTGGGCATCGGGAAATTCCACATGCACCAGCCAAGCGTCGGACTCCTCGTTGGAGTCTTTCCAGCGGAACGTCGGCGCCGCGATTTCCGGAGGAAAGACCGCCTCGTCGAAAGGGTAGTGGACGGTCAAGCCGCTGGGTGGCTTGCTGGCGTCATAAGCAGCAAGGATCACATCCGCCTGAAGAGGCCGATCGCGGTTAAACGCAAGCCAGAGTGCTGCCGCGGCCACGACCGCAGCGGCAATGCCCGCTGTAAAGTAGACCAGCCGGCGTTTTGACATGATCTTCTCCAGGAGATGGCTCGGAAGTAGAGCGTACTTCGTGGCTGAATATCGGGACGGCGAAGCTCCTGCTGAGCCGTTCTTTCCCGTGGTTTCGGCTCGGCGGGAGCCTCGCCCTCCCGGTCTTGAAACCGCTTCTACAAACACTCAATTCGACGATTCCCCAACGCCAGCACGACAAGGCTTTCCGGCCCGGTAACGTTCCAGGTTCTGACGAATCCACTGGGTTAACACCTCGTTTTGTGGGTCCACCAAGTTCAGTGCCTTGTTGGCCGTGGCGACCGCCTGGGAAAAGTCGCCTGTTTCTGCATAAGCGGCTGCCAGCGTGTTCAACAACGCCGGATTCCTGTGGTTCGTGACCGCACAGGCCCGCTTGGCCAATTCGACCGCCTTGGCCCCGTCACGGACGTCGTCTTGGGGGCAGACGGCCAACAGCCACGCCAAGTCGGCGACGGGGCGTATATTGTTCGGAGCGTTTCTTACGGCCTTCTGCAGGTGGACCACGGCCGCTTTGAAATCTCCCTGCATCTGCAGCACCCTGCTTAGCATCAGGTATGCTTCAATGGCCTTGGGATCGATAGCGATTGTCTTTTCGAATTGCTCTGCGGCCTCGGCAAGCATCTGCCGCTTCAGCAGGGCGTCTCCCAACTCGAAGTGAGCCACTGGGTCTTTTTCATCCAGTTCCGTCGCCGTTTCTAAATGGACTGTCGCCAGGTCCAGTTTCCCTTGCTCCACGTAGATCCTTCCCAGGTTAGCATGGGCGGTTCGGTAGTAAGGGTCAATCTCCAACGCCTTCTTCAGGCGGACAATGGCTTCGTCCAGCTTTCCGCCTTGTGCCAGGATAAGGCCCGCGTTGCCGTGCGCGCGGCTGTGGTTGGGATCTAGCTTCAACGCCTTGTTCAGGCGAGCCAGAGCTTCGTCAGTCATGCCTTTGCGAGTTAGTGCGACTGCTGCCTCGACATGAGCATGAAGAAAATCGGGCTGCAACTTGATCGCCTTGTCGAATTCGTCGATCGCCTCGTCGAACATCCCCTGCTTCGATAGTTGGAGGCCTCGCGTGGCGTGCCGGTAGTATTCCAACGCTGGTACATCGATACTCGCGAGGTCGTCGTACGAGATGTTGATGAACTCGGGGATGTTCACGGCTCGATTGGCCGCGGTGGAATTCGGAATCAGGATCGCCGGGCTGTCATTCCCGTCCTGGTCGATGTGGGTTAGGAACATCTGCGTGTAAGGCGTATTGGCCTTTGACGAAAAGACCATCCACCGGCCGTTGGGCGAGAAGCTATGCCACGAGTTCATCAAGCGTGTGTTGCACCGCATCTTTCGGGCGGTGCCACCGGTGGCAGGAACGATCCACAGTGTGCTGTCCGGACGCATCAGTTGTCCGTTGCGGCACTTGACGAACACAATCCACTTGCCATCAGGCGAAACCTTCGGAAACGTGTTGCTCATGCCGTTACCCGACGCTCCGGCAATCGGTTCCGGCTTCCCGCCACGACCGTCGTGGAAGGGCATCCGATAGAGATCGTATTGGATTTGCGTCTCGGCGGGATCGTTGGAGCGTTCGGCCAGTCTTCCGTCTTCCGGATAAGGGTCCTTTGCTTCGGCCCTAGCGAACACGAGATGCTCGCCATCGGGGGTCCAGACTGCGTCGCAATGCACGTACTTCGTATCGTCGGCCCCTGGTAGAGCTTTCATGTCACCGCTCGCGCGGTGGTAATACCCAAGAATGCCTCGCGTCGGGAAGAAGACCTGCAGGAACCGGAAGTCCATAAAGTTGCACACGTAGACAGCTTCGTTCAAAGTCGTGATCGCGTACTGCCCGTCCGGCGAAATCCTTGACAGGAAGCCCACGGTCTTGTGACCTTCCGGTCTTCCTGCAAAGGAATTCCAACTGATCACGTGCTCCGGTTCGAATTTCGTCTCTTTGGTGACCGGTGCGATCACATACGCACCCTTGTCCCCCTGCGGGCCATCCAAATCCATGCCCAGCGTCGTGCCATCGGCCGAGAAAGAATGGCAGTTGGTGCAGGTGGGAACGTCGGTCAGCAGGAGCCGGCTTTCAGGTTGCGAAATATCGCGAAGCCGCCAGCCAATCAGGGCCACGGCCTCGTCGTCCAGCGGCTTGATCACGCTCTTTTCAGTGAGTGCCGGGGCCAGCGGCACGTCGCGATAGAAGATCGGCGCGCCGACCGGATCCGTGGAGGTTGTGATGGAAATCCACCCGCGTGAGAGGATCTTGTCAGGCTGGTCGCTCCGGAAGCCAGCGATGGTCACGGTCGCCGGCGCCTCGATCGAATCTTGTTTGACCGCCTCCCATACTTCGCCACCGGGAGTCCAACTTCTGGCCGAGGCTTGGTACGGAGTCGGTTTGTAGATCTCGTTGCTGTCGGTGATGCACGCAGGATCGATCGCACCGGCAGCAGGCGGGCTGCCTGGCGAGAGAATGTAGATAGGCTCGGACTCGGCTGCAAAGGTTATCCCGATCAGCCACGTGTCGGCTTGGTCGTTCGATTCGTGCCAAAGGAACGTCGGCGCGACAATCTCGTGCGGGAAGATGGTTTCGTCCAGCGGATAGTCGATGGTCAGCGCGGCTGGCTCGCCTGGTTCGCCCAGAGCCTGAACCAACGCCCGTATCGTTTCTGCCAGTCTGGGGTCCGTCGTCGAAGGAACCACCTCGCGCCCATCGGCCAAGACCGTCTGATCGGCCTCGTCCAGCAAAGGATGGGGCGTCGTTGGGGCGATAGGCTGCGGATCGGGCTGGCCTGAAACGGTCGATCGACCTGCGGGCCCGTCCGTGTCTGCGTCGGTCGTGGGTTGTTCGGTCGAGAGCTGGCTGTCCGGAGGGGCGTTCGCGCTATTGCACCAATGCCAAACGCTGGCTGCCACCAATACGGCAGCAGAGATGCCAACGGCAACGTATACAACCGTCCGCTTCATGGATTCTCTTATGCTTCGTTCTGCTCGACTTCGGCATGTAGGTCATGCTGTGCATGACGTAGACCGTATTCCGTCAGGCACAGCCTGACCTACGAATGTTGTCGGGAGGGCGAGGCTCCTGCCGAGCCGCGCGTCGATACCGGATATCGGCTCAGCGGGAGCTTCGCCCTCCCAATTCCCGGACACTCTCGTTCACATTCTACGCTTCTACCCGCCTGCCCTACTACCACCATAAAAAGCCAGAGCCGACATCGACTGGCGATGGCGGCTCTGGAGTCGTTTGCGAAGATTCTTCACGGAAGCGGGTATCTTCCGCTGGAACAGTTGGTCTATTCGGCCTCCCCACTATCAGAATCGCTGCCAGGATCGCCGGTCATCGGCACGAGTTCGATATTGATCGTGCTACCTCCGGCCTCGACCGTGACCTGCGTCTCCTTTGGCATGAGCCCGGCATAGGGGTCTCCCTCAACGACGTCTGCCTCGTCGTGCTCGCCCTCTGACTCGGCAGGTGTCTCCTCTTCTTCGTATCCCTCGCCTTCTTCCACGTCTTCGTTGCTCCCCGAGATGTAATTTACACGGTGGCTTCCAACAACGGCTCCGTCGTCCGGAGCGTAAGTGCTCAGCGTATACGAGCCATCGGATTTGACCACACCGATCGCGGGCTTGCTGCCTTCTTCTCCACCAATGGGTGAAAACGTCAAACTGCCGCTCGTGACAGGCTCGCCGTTAGCTGTCACCTTGCCGGTAACTGTTGCCGTCGCGGGGTTACTTGAACATCCCGACGACGTAATGAGTAAGCCGACGCAAGCGAACAAACAAAACAAAGACGCTAGTCGAACCATAGAGTTCATTTAAGGCTACCTCCCGCAAATACAGTGTGAGTTTCGTGTACGACTCCCGTGTGCCGCTAATCTTAACCGCATGACGGCGCATTGTGGAGTGCCGCCATGCGCAGATGTCGCTCTTTTCGAGAGAAGACTAGTACCTCGCCTCTCTTGTTCTTGTAGGTCGGGCATTCTTGCCCGACCCCAAGCAGACGGGCAGGATGCCCGTCCTACTGACAATTTCCAATGCACTACTATAGTGCCTTCGAATCGACGCTTCTTCCCCGCGATCACTACGGAACTGTGACGGCCTGTGCGTCATAGATGTTGGCGAGATAACTGTACAACATCGAGTCGATCGAGTCCTGTATGAACGTTACTGACGCATCGCCCAGCACGAATTGTGCGCCGCCTGGATGCTTGCTGCCAAAACTGTAGTCAGATGGCTTCAGGTTCGTGTTCTTCCAGTTATTCTCGGGAAATCTACGGTCATGGTTCAAGTAGCAAATCGGGCCGGCTAATCGACCCCAGGAGTTCATTCGCCACCGGCCGCCCCAGTCATTGTTGCCGCCTGACCAAACAGGAAAGACCCTGTTCGTCCGAGCTGGATGGACGTTATGCGACTCGCTCACCTCGCCCAGCATGAGTGAATTGCTGAGACCATCGGTGCATTCCTCCATGCCCACAACTTTCGTCCAGTCATTGCTCTGAGCCAGGCGGAACATGCCCGTCTGTTGAGTTCGGCTTGGGCGGTTCCAAGATACTCCGCCTTGCGCCTGCCACACGTCGTCAGAGCCGACGCAAGCGAGGTAGTTGTTCTTGGCGAAGCCGTTGTTGTCGTTCTTGGGCAAGACGCAGCTTGGGCAGATGAATCCGTCGATCACCGTTCTGTACATTCCGCCGTGGTCTCTAGAGGTGCGATAATAATCGCGGTATCGGTCCGAGTTTTGACTGGGATGACCTCCTGGCCACTGAAAACCCGGGAATTGTATATAGGACTTGTGCATCTCCCTATTGTTCCCGCTGTTGTAATAGACAAGACATGCACCGCCCTGAACCATTGTGTCCAGAGTCGCTTGCTCTTCCATGAACGGCAGAATATAGGGTCCATAGGAATGATAGATGTTGTCCTCGTTAGCCGAACCGATTGGAAAATTCTTGTACGTGTCGTGGAAGTTGTGAAGCGCCAATCCCAATTGCTTCATATTGTTGCCGCACTCGGTCCGACGCGCGGCTTCGCGAGCCGCCTGAATCGCTGGCAGCAACAACGCGACAAGGATTCCGATGATTGCGATTACGACCAGCAACTCAACCAGCGTAAACGCTCGCAATTTCACTTTCTTGGACATAAGACACCTCCGAAAAAGAAAGACAAGAAAACAGTCCGAATCCAAAGGATTGGAGCCAAATCTCCCATGAACAGGGAGCTGTGAACATCACCGCACGATTAGTTCGACTGTTTGAGTTGGTATTGGCCCCCTGCCAGCTCGTCTGGCAGGAGCCGAT